>CACMXS010000011.1 GCA_902617715.1 uncultured Pelagibacteraceae bacterium
TAATTGTTATCAAACATTTAATATTCAAAATGGAGATGAGATAGATATCATTTCAACTAACAAATCTGTTTATGGATATTTAGGTATTGGTGGTGAAATAGATTTAAAGTATCAATGGTCAAGCTGTTCAATTAATACTAAAGCAAATATAGGTGCTAATGATGGAAAAAAATTTGAAGTAAATCAAAAGATAAATATTTCAAAAATTAGCCAAAATTTAAGTAATAAAAAATTAGATTACATGAATACTAAAATAGAAAATATAAGAATAATTAAAGGAACTAATTTTGATTATTTTTCAGAAAAAGGTAAAAAAATTTTTTTTGAAAAAGAATTCATTGTCTCCAAGCTATCAGATCGTATGGGAATGAGATTAGAGGGATCTAAGATAGAAAATATAGTTGATACGAACATTAAATCTGAAGGATTAATAAAAGGTGTTATACAAGTACCAGCCGATGGTAATCCAATCATCATGTTATCTGATCATGGAACTATTGGGGGATACCCTAAAATAGGAGTTGTCATAAGTGCAGACTATGACAAATTAGTACAACTTACACCAGGATCAAAAATTAAGTTTAAGGAAGTCGAACTATCTGATGCAGAATCATTATTTAGATTATATGAATTGGAAACTCAAAATTTAATTTCTCGAATATAATGAATCTAATTAAAAATTTACCTGGTCCTTTTTTGGTTTTTTTAGGGGCTGTTAGTTTAAGTTTTGGAGGACTAATTGTAAAATCTTTTGAAGGTGCAACTCTGTGGCAAATTTTATTTTGGCGATCAGTTTTTTTTTCTATAACAGTTTTAGTTTTTTTAATAATTACTTATAAAAAAAGATTATTAAATTCATTTTACTTATCTGGACTGCCAGGATTTATTGCAGGAGTTATTTTATCTTTAGGTTTTTGTGGGTATGTAATAGCCATGTACAGTACTACAGTAGCAAATACTAATTTCATAATTTCATTACAAATTTTATTTTTAGCAGTTTTTGGTTATTTTTTTTTAAAAGAAAAAATTTCTTCCGTTACATTATTTTCAATAATTTTAGCGGTCATGGGTGTTCTAATTATGGTTGGAAATTCTTTGACACCAGGTGAGTTAACAGGAAATTTAGCAGCTTTTTCTATGCCCATAACATTTGCAGTACTAATTATTGTTGTTAGAAAATATCCCACAATTGATATGGTTCCTGCACAATTTGTAGCAGGTATATGCTGTTGTATTATTGGATACTTTCTTTCAAATAAAATTATGATTTCTTATCATGATATTTTTTTAGGTTTCTTAGCTGGTTTTTTTCAAATTGGATTTGGATTTATTTTTATTACTATTGGGGCTAGGACTACTCCGTCTGCAATAGTTGGTATAATAATGCTATCCGAATCTGTTTTAGGACCTTTATGGGCATTTTTATTTGTTAGTGAAAGACCTTCAATCTTTAGTTTAATTGGAGGAGCAACAATACTTTTGGCTGTTTTAATACAGTTTTATACACTTTTAAAAAAAAGTAAAAAAACTATTTCTCATTGACATATCCATCTACTTGTTAGATTATATCTCTACGGGAGAGACTACAGAAAATCGTAGCGCCGAAGGAGCAACCACCCAGGAATCTCTCAGGCAAAAAGGACCGTAGCGTATTAACTCTGGAAAGAGATTAAATTCTCGCCGAAGGAGCAAAACTCTCAGGCAAATATACAGATGGGTATAAAGAGTTAATATGGAAACAAAAAAAACATCACTGTACCAATTACATAAAGATTGTAATGCTAAGTTTGTTGAATTTGCAGGCTATCAGATGCCAATTCAATATTCCGAGGGTATTGTGGAAGAGCATAAATTTACAAGAAATCATTCAGGTATCTTTGATGTTTCACATATGGGTCAATTATTTATTTATGGTGGTGAAGAATTAATTGAAGATTTAGAAAAAGTCTTTCCATTAGATTTAAAAAATTTGAAATTAAATCATTCAAAATACAGTTTCTTAATGGACAAAGATGCGGGAATACAAGACGATTTAATTATCACAAAAATTAAAGAGGGTTTTTTAATAATTCTTAATGCAGCATGTAAAAATAACGATTTTAAAATTTTAAAGGAATTTTTAAGCGAAAAATATAAAATGGTTTTGGATGAAGATAGATCTTTAATTGCAATACAGGGACCTAAATCATCACAAATATTAAACGAAGTTGTTGATGGAGTAAAAGATCTAAATTTTATGTCAGGAAATTGGTTCTCATTTGAAAATCAGAAATTATACATTACTCGATCTGGATATACAGGTGAGGATGGTTTTGAGATATCAATACTAAATAGTTTTGCGGATAAGTTTACCAGAGAATTAATAAAAAAAGGTTCTAAGTTAGTGGGCCTGGGAGCTAGAGATACCCTAAGGTTGGAAGCTGGTTTGTGTTTATATGGCCATGATCTCGATAAAGACAAAACTCCAGTGGAAGCAAATTTAAAGTGGGCAATTTCAAAAGAAAGAATATCCAAAGGAGATTTTATAGGCTCTGATATTATTATTAAACAATTAAATGATGGTGTCAGTAAAATTAGAGTTGGAATTAAACCTGAGGGAAGAATAATAGCTAGAGAAAAAACAAAAATATTTAATCAATTAGATGTCCATATTGGAGAAATCACTAGTGGTACGTTTGGACCAAGTGTTAATGGACCTGTAGCAATGGGTTATGTGGAAAATGAATTTTCAAAAAAAAATACTAAAGTATTTTTGGAGGTAAGAGGTAAAAAACATGCAGCAAGTATTTGTAGTTTACCATTTTATAAAAAAAGTTATGTGAAAGGAGCCAGTCAATGAGTGAGGTAAAATATTCAAAAGAACACGAATGGATAAAATTAGAGGGTGATGTGGCAACAATTGGTATAACAAAACATGCAACTGAGATGTTGGGAGATATTGTATTTGCAGAGTTGCCTGAAAAAGGCTCTAGTGTAGAAAAAGATGGAACAGCTGGTGTAGTAGAATCAACAAAAGCTGCAAGTGATGTGTACACTCCTGTGAGTGGCGAAATAGTTGATATAAATCAAGCCATAGTAGACGATCCTTCAAAAATTAATGAAGATCCAGAAAACTCTGCATGGTTTTTTAAACTTAAAATAAAAGATCCATCCGAAATGGATACATTAATGAATAAAGATGATTACGATAAATTTGCAAAGGAGACATCAGCATAATGTTACCAAATTCAGAAAAAGATTTTTTAAAAAGACATATTGGACCTTCTAAAGAAGACCAATCAAAAATGTTAAAAGAGTTAAATTATCAATCACTAGATGATTTGATTAATAATACTGTTCCGGAAAAAATAAAATTTAAAGGTGAACTTAATATCGGTGAGTCGAATTCGGAATATGAAGCTTTAAGAAAATTAAGAGCTATTTCAAAAAAAAATCAAGTTTACTCAAATTTTATTGGAATGGGTTATTATGGAACTTACACTCCATATGTAATTTTAAGAAATATATTAGAAAATCCTGGTTGGTACACTTCTTATACACCTTATCAGCCAGAGGTAGCTCAAGGAAGACTTGAGATGTTATTAAACTTTCAACAAATGATTGTTGATTTTACAGGAATGGATATTGCTAACGCTTCTTTATTAGACGAAGGTACTGCAGCAGCAGAAGCTATGGGTCTTAGTCATAGATTAAATAAAAAAGATAGTAGTTTAGTTTTTGTGTCTGAGGATTGTCATCCTCAAACAATAAATGTAATTCAGACAAGAGCTGAACCAATGGGTTTAAAAGTTTTAGTTGGCAAAGAAGATGAGGTTTTAGATCAATTAAAAGAAGATTTAGTTTGTGGAATTTTACAATATCCTGGAACTTTAGGAGATATTAAAGATCCAAGTGAATCAATTAGCAAAATTCATAAGAAGAATGGGAAGGCTGTGTTAGCTTGTGACCTATTAGCATTAGCTAAATTAAAAACACCAAGAGAACTTGGTGCAGATATAGCAGTTGGAAGTTCACAACGATTTGGTATTCCAATGGGATATGGAGGTCCACATGCAGCCTTTTTTGCAACTAAAGACGAGTACAAAAGATCGATGCCTGGAAGAATTGTCGGCGTATCAGTTGATAGACATGGTAATAAGGCATATAGATTGTCTCTTCAAACTAGAGAGCAGCATATTAGAAGAGATAAGGCGACAAGTAATATTTGTACAGCACAAGCTTTATTAGCAATCGTTTCAGCAGCATATGCTATTTATCACGGTCCAGATGGAATAAAAAATATTTCTGAAAGAGTTTCTCAATTAGCAAAAAGTTTTGCTGATAAAATTAAACAGTCTGGATACGAACTTTATTCAAATTATTTTTTTGATACTGTTACAATTATTACGAAAGAAAAGACTGATCAGATTTATAAAAATGCCTTAAATCAAAAAGTTAATATAAGAAAAGTAAATTCTGAAATGCTTGCCGTTTCTTTTGATGAAAGAAAAAATGTTTATAGAGTTAATCAATTATTAAAAATTTTTAATGCAGCAGAATCGATTAAAAAAGAGGATCCTTCAATAAGTTTACCTAATCTACCAAAAAACTTATTAAGAACTTCAAAATATTTAAAACATCCAGTATTCAACTCATATCATTCAGAAACTGAAATGCTTAGATATCTTAAAAGGCTGGAAGATAAGGATATAGCATTGAATAGAACTATGATAGCACTAGGCTCATGTACAATGAAGTTGAATGCTGCTGCAGAAATGATCCCGATTTCTTGGAAAGAATTTGCAGAACCTCATCCGTTTGTTCCAATTGAACAAATGGAAGGATTTAGAGATTTATTTACTGATCTAAAAAATTGGTTGCGATCTATAACTGGTTTTTCAGGTGTCTCTCTACAGCCTAACGCAGGTGCTCAAGGTGAGTACGCAGGATTAATGGTTATCAGAAAGTATCACTTAGATAGAGGCGAGGCCAATCGTAATATATGTTTAATACCCAGTTCAGCACATGGAACCAATCCAGCAAGTGCACAAATGGTTGGAATGAAAGTGGTTGTTGTAAATTGTGATAAAGAAGGAAATGTTGATTTTGATGACCTAAGAAAAAAAGCAGAGCAACACTCTGAAAACCTTGGGGCGTTAATGGTAACTTATCCGTCTACTCATGGAGTATTCGAAGAAAAAATAACTGATATTTGTGAGTTAGTTCATAAACACGGTGGTCAGGTCTACATGGATGGAGCAAATTTAAACGCCTTAGTTGGAATTGCAAAGCCTGGGAATTTTGGCCCTGATGTCTGTCATATTAATTTGCATAAAACATTTTGTATTCCTCATGGCGGTGGGGGACCTGGAATGGGACCAATTGCTTGTAAAAAACATTTACAGGTTTACTTGCCCAATCATCCAGTAATTAAAGATTGTGGACCAACAACAGGAATTGGGGCAGTATCAGCAGCTCCATGGGGCAGTTCAAGTATTCTATCAATCTCTTGGATGTATATTAAAATGATGGGATCAGCAGGTTTAAAGCTTGCTACTCAAGTTGCAATTTTAAACGCAAATTATATTGCTCATAGACTAAAAGATCACTTTCCAATTTTGTATAAAGGGTCAAATGGCAATGTTGCACACGAATGTATTATTGATATTAGAAATATTAAATCGGAGACAGGAGTTACAGAAGAAGATATTGCAAAAAGATTAATAGATTTTGGATTTCATGCACCAACTATGTCATGGCCTGTAGCTGGTACTATGATGATAGAGCCAACCGAAAGTGAAGGCTTGTCAGAACTTGATAGATTTTGTGATACTTTAATTAAGATTAAACAAGAGATAGATATGATTAAAGCTGGTAAATTTGATAAGGTAGACAATCCAATTAAAAATGCCCCTCATACAGATTCTGAGCTTGCTTCAGATAATTGGGAACACAAATATTCAAGACAAGAAGCAGCTTATCCAGCTAAATTTTTAAGAGTAAATAAATTTTGGCCACCTGTTGCAAGAGTGGACAATGTATATGGTGATAAGAATATTTTTTGTACTTGTCCAAGTATGGATGAATTTAAAGAGGACGCAGCATAATATTTAATGAAAATTGCTGTAGTTGGCTCAGGAATTTCAGGTTTAAGTTCCGCATATTATCTCTCAAAAAATCATCATGTTGATTTATTTGAAAAAGAAAATCATTTTGGAGGTCACTCTCACACAATAGATCTAAATATTGATACTAAGAAAGTCGCTGTAGATATTGGATTTATTGTTTTTAATTTTAAAACATATCCAAATTTAATCAATTTTTTTAATGAAAATAAAATTGAAATAGAAAAAAGTGATATGTCTTTCTCTGTTTCATTAAGAAATACTTTGTTTGAATATTGTGGCAAGGGATTAAATGGAATATTTGCAAACAGATCTAATTTATTTAATCCTAAATTCTTAAGAATGTTTTATGATATAATTAAATTTTACAAAAAATGTGACAGCTCTGAAAAGTTTAATGAAAATCTAACACTTGGTAATTTTTTAGAAAAAGAAAAACTTTCAAAGGAATTTATAGATTATCATTTAATTCCTATGGTTTCTGCTATTTGGTCTATGCCCCCTTATGAAGCAAATCAAATGCCGATAAATTTTTTCTTAAAATTTTTTCAAAATCATGGATTATTTAAATTAAAAAATAGACCTCAATGGTATACTGTTTCAAATCGAAGCAGATCATATGTCCAAAAAATTCTTTCAAAAATAAGTGGAGAGTATTTTAAAAATTATGCTGTTAAGAAAATCAAAAGCTCATCTTCAGGTATAGATTTATATTATGGTGGAGAAAGTGACTTTTTTCATTATGACAAAGTTGTTATAGCTACACACGCTGATCAAGCATTGTCTATAATTGATAATCCAACTAATGAGGAGAAAGAAACCTTATCAAAGTTTGGTTATAGAGAAAATATTGCATATGTTCACACAGATAAAAAAGCAATGCCTAAAAATAAAAAAACATGGAGTTCATGGAATTCATCTTTAAAAAAAGATGAAGAAAGTAAATGCTCAATAACTTATTGGTTAAATTTGTTACAAAACTTAAAATGTGATGAGGATATATTTCTTACCTTAAATCCATATTTTGAGATTGATCAATCAAAAATATTAAAAAAAGTTAAATTTACACATCCATACTTTGATCAATCTGCTTTAGAACATCAAAGAGAGCTTCAAAATTTACAAAATAAAAGAAATATTCTTTTTTGTGGTAGTTATTTTGGTTACGGTTTTCACGAAGATGGAATAAAATCTTCTATTGAAATGCTTAAAAACCTTAATGAATAGTTCAATTTATAATGGCACAGTAATTCACAAAAGATTTAAACCAAAGATACATTTCTTTAAATATAAAGTATTTTCACTTTTAATCGATTTGTCAGAACTAAAAATTTTAGATAAAAAAATTAATTTTTTTTCTTATAATAAATTTAATCTTGTAAGCTTTTTTGATAAAGATCATGGTGAAAGAAATGGATCATCACTTGTCGGATGGGTAAAAAAGAATTTGAAAGAAAATAAAATAAATACTGAAAATATTAAGATAAAACTTTTATGTTATCCAAGAATTTTAGGCTACGTTTTTAATCCATTGAGTGTTTTTTATATTTATGACAGTGATGAAAAATTAATTTCAGTATTATATGAAGTTAAAAATACTTTTGGAGAGCAACATACATATATTTTTAAGGTAGAAAACAAAAATCTTATACAACACAGTTGTGAAAAAAAATTTCATGTATCACCATTTATTGAAATGGATTGTAATTATTTTTTTAGAATATTAAAACCTGCAGAAAAAATATCAGTTATAATTGATCAATATCAATCAAATGAAAAAATATTATATGCTTCTCAAGATGGTAAAAGAACAAATCTTACAAGCTCAGAATTAATGAAATCTTATTTAAAACATCCATTAATGACCTTTAAAATTATTTCAGCGATACATTTTGAAGCGTTTAAATTGTGGGCTAAAGGAATAAAATTTATTAAAAAAAAATTAAAAATTAAAAATAATATTACTTTTGAGAATTAATGAACCTATATAATATTTCAGATAAGATTGTTTTTAAGATTTTAAAAGACATTAAAACTGGATATTTGGAAATAAAAAAAATTGATGGTAAATTGATAAGATTTGGAAATCCGGAACATTCTTTAAAGGCTTTTATAAAAATAAAGAAACCAAACTTTACATTTAATTTAATCAAAGGTGGCAGCATTGGTTTTGCCGAGGCATATATGAGAGACGAATTTGAAACTAATAATTTGTCAAATCTTATTGAAATAACTGCAAGAAATATAATGATAATTTATAGATTTTCAGGATTATTAGATTTACCAATTATAAATTTTTTCAAGAATACTTTTGTGAAGAATACAAAAAGGAGAAGTAAAGAAAATATTGCAAAACATTATGATTTGGGAAATGAATTTTTTTCACTTTGGCTTGACAAAACTCTTACATACTCAAGTGCAATTTTTGAAGAAAAGAACCAAAAATTATCTGATGCTCAAAATAATAAATATCAAAAATTAATTAATTTAATCAAACCTAAAAATGGAGATAAAGTTTTGGAGATAGGATGTGGTTGGGGAGGATTTGCTGAATATTTAGGAAAAAAATATGATGTAAAGTTAGATTGTATTACAATTTCTAAAAAACAGTACGAGTATGCGAAAGAAAGAATTTATAAATGTGGATTGAATGAAAAAGTTAATATTCAAATAAAAGATTATAGAGATCTTAAAGATAAGTATAATTCAATAGCTTCAATAGAAATGATTGAGGCAGTAGGAAAAAATTATCTACAAAATTATTTTAAAACAATAAAAGAAAATTTGGCTGATAATGGGATTGCTGCAATTCAAGCTATTACAATAGATGACAGATTGTTTGAAAGATATAAAAGCAAACAGGATTTTATTCAAAAATATATTTTTCCAGGTGGATTTCTTCCAAGCAAAAATAGTATAAATAAATTTATATCTGATAATGATTTAAGTATAAAATCATATGACTCTTATGCAGATCATTATTCTAATACATTAACCTTATGGAGAAATGAATTTAATAAGAAATGGAATGAGATTAAAACTCAGGGGTTTGATTTGACTTTCAAAAGAATGTGGGAATTTTACTTATGTTATTGTGAAGCTGGCTTTAAATCAAAAAATATTGATCTAATTCAATTTTCAATTCAAAACAAATAACAAAAGGAAATCAATGCAATACATAAAATTTATTCAATCAATTTTATTGATAATTTCATTATTCTTAATTACAAGTTGTTCTAAAAATAGTTCTATGAAACCAGAAGATTTTAAAAATAAAGAACCAAGGCTTATTATTGAGGAATATTTGTCAGGTAATGTTAAGGCATGGGGTGTGCTTCAAAATAGATCTGGTAAAGTTATAAGACAGTTCTCTGCTGACCTAGATGGAAAGTGGAATGGTAAACAACTTATTTTAGATGAAAAATTTAATTGGGATGATGGTGAAATTCAAACTAGACAATGGCAAATAACCAAAATTGACGACAATAACTACGAAGGTACAGCTGGAGATGTTGTTGGAAAAGCGAAAGGTTTTTCCTACGGACCAGCATTTAAATTTGAATATGTTCTTTTAGTTCCAGTTAAAGGAAAAGAAATGAAAATTACTTTTGATGATTGGATATTCAAACAAGATGATCGTGTAGCTATCAATAAAGCAACAATGACTAAATTTGGTTTCAAAGTTGCCGAATTAACAGTTGTATTTGTAAAAGATTAATCTTTTTTTTGATATTTGGTCATCTTACTCACTAAGGCAAAATAAATCTTACTCGGTAAAAAACTAAATATTTTTAATATGATAGTGAGTGATTTTGGAAAATGAATTTCAAAAATATTCTTATTTATTAAACCATCATATATTTTTTCCGCTGCATATTCAGCTGATTTTATAAAAGGCATTTTAAAATTATTTTTATCTGTCATTGGTGTTTTTATAAATCCTGGGGAAACCAAACATACTCTTACATTAGATCTTCCAAAATCAAAATATAAACTTTCTGCTAAGTTATTTAGAGCAGATTTTGAAGGTCCGTAACCAGTCGAATTAGGCAAACCTCTATAACCTGCAATCGATGATACTATCGTAATTGTTCCTTTTTTTTTATCTTTATAATATTTCTCCACAGCCTTAATACAATTGAGTGTACCAAAAAAATTTACTTTTATTACATTTTCAATTTGTTCAAGATCAATATCTTTTTCTTCTCGAGGACTCCATGTTCCAGTCGAAAAAAAAGAAATATCTATATCATCAAATTTTTTTTTGATATCTTCAAAAACTCGTTTGCACTTTTCTCTATCTGTAACATCTAATGGAAATGAATTAATATTTTCATACTTATCTGAAATTTCTTTAAGGAGATTTTCTCGTCTTGCTGAAATTGCTACATTCCAACCTTCATTTGCAAATTTTATTGCTAGGGCTTTACCTATACCTGAGTTTCCACCAGTTATCCAAATTGTTTTTTTATTCATTTTATACTGATGTATAATACTAATATGTTAAAAAATAAATTTATATCGCTTTTTCTATTCTTCATTATTACTTATTCAGCATCATTTATCGGGGGAATGGCGACAATAAGTTTTAAAGAACCTTGGTATTCACAGCTTATAAAATCAAATCTTAATCCACCCGATTGGGTTTTTGCTCCTGTTTGGACAACTCTATATTTGATGATGACAATAGCAATTTGGTTATATTGGCATAGTAAAAATAGAGAGATGAATACAGTCTACATTTACTTTATTCATATAGTTTTTAATACAACTTGGAGTATTGTTTTTTTCGGATTACATCAAATTTTGTTAGCTCTTATAGTATTAGTGATTCTAATTATTTTGATAATTATTCTTATTTTTAAATTTAAACGTGTCAATTATGTAAGTGCTTACTTAATGATTCCATATTTACTTTGGAGTTGCTATGCACTATTTTTAAATTTTAACTTATACATTTTAAATTAATATGGATGATGTTGTAATAGTCGGTGGTGGAATTATAGGTACAGCTACAGCTTATTTCATGTCTAAAGAAGGCAGAAAAGTTAAAGTTATAGAAAGAGACCCTACATATAAAACAGCTTCATTTCCATTATCACTAGGTGGATTTAGACGACAATTTTTTCAAACAGAAAATATTTTATTAGGTAAATTTGCAAGAGAATTTATTTTTCAAATACCTGAGTTATTAAAAACAGAAAAAAATCCCAAACCAACTGCAAGCATGGTTACTAATGGATACCTATTAATGTTTGGACCTGAACATGCTGAAGAACAATATAAAGCCTTAGAAAACCATAAAGCTTGTGAAGCGGGTACAAAAAATATTAAAGGTTCAGAACTAACAAATTTTTTTCCATACATTAACAATGAAGGAATAGAGACTGCAACATTTACAGATAATCAAAGCGAAGGATGGATTGATCCATTCATGTTTCATGGCGCGCTTAAAAGTAAAGCTATGGAACTTGGTGCTGAGTTTATTAAAGGTGAGGTTAAAACACTCTCTGAAATTAAAGCCAAAACAATTATTTCAGCAGCAGGATGTTGGACAAAAGAACTTTTAGAGGACATTCCAGTAGAGCCACAAAAGCACACAGTGTTTAGAGTAAAATGCCCTAAACATATTCCTGAAATGCCATTAACAGGTGATTTAACTACGGGAGTTTATTGGAGACCTGAAGGAAAAGAATATTTAGCAGGTTCTCCAAAATCTGTTTTTGATGCCAAAGATCTTGAACCAGCATGGGATGATTTTGAAGAGCTTGTTTGGCCTGCACTTGCTCATAGAATTCCTGCCATGGAAGAACTTAAGCTAACAGGTGGTTGGGCAGGGTATTACGACTGCAATAGATTAGATAATAATGCTGTTGTTGGAAAGCATCCAAAATTCGACAATGTTTATTTAGCAACCGGATTTACAGGTAGAGGTTTAATGCAAGCACCTGGAATAGGCAGGGCACTTACTGAATTAATTACGACTGGTGCATATCAATCAATAGACATCTCAAACATGGCAGTTGAAAGAGTTTTAGGAAAAAAGGCTAGACCAGAGCCTTATGTTCTTTAATTAAAGTTAAGTTCCGCAAAAAGTTTGATATTTTTCTTTTGAAGAAGAAGGTTTCTGATAGTCAATTATATTTTTTTGCTCAAAATATGGATTATTAAGAACTTCTAATAGTTTAATTAAAGGCTTTATATTACTTTTATTTGCTTCATTTAAAACTTCTTCAACTTTATGATTTCTTGGTATTATCAGAGGGTTAACGTTCTTCATTAATTTTATATATTTCTCAGGAGAATTATTGTTAGTTTTCAATCTTTCTTGCCATCTTTTTTTCCAATTTTGAAAATCATTATCTTTAAAATTTTCATTTTTTTCTATTTCAAAATTCATCAAATGACAAAAGGTGTTTGTATAATCTAATTTATTTTTATGCATCCATGTAAGTAAATCCAGGATTAAAATTTTGTCTTTATCCTCCGCACCAAATAATCCTAATTTATCTCTCATCATATTAAGCCATTTTTCCTCATATTTTTTTTCAAAAGAATTAATTATTTCAGTTGCCATCTCGATAGATTTATTTTGATCTTTATCTATTAACGGAATTAAACATTCCGCAAATCTCGATAAATTCCACTTTGTAATTACTGGTTGGTTACAATAAGCATACCTGCCCATTTGATCAATTGAACTAAATACAGATTTTGGATCGTAAATATCCATGAAAGCACAAGGTCCATAATCAATCGTTTCACCTGAAATACTCATATTGTCAGTATTCATTACTCCATGAATAAAACCAACTCTCATCCAATTAATTACAAGATCAATTTGTTTTTCCATTACTACTTTTAAAAGATCTAATGCTTTATTTTTTGAATTTTGAATATTTGGATAATGTCTTTGAATTACATAATTTAATAATATTTCTAATTCATCTTTTTTATCTCTTGCGGCAATATACTGAAAAGTTCCAACTCTTATATGGCTTAAGGCTACTCTTGTAAGAATTGCTCCTTGCAAAGATGTCTCTCTAATCACATCTTCTCCTGTTTTAACAACAGCTAAACTTCTTGTTGTGGGAATATTTAGATTATGCATTGCCTCACTGATTATATATTCCCTTAACATTGGACCCAGTGCAGCTCTTCCATCACCATTTCTTGAAAATGCAGTTTTTCCGGAACCTTTAAATTGAATATCGTATCTGTCTTTTTTTTTTGATAAATGCTCTCCAATTAAAACTGCTCTTCCATCTCCCAACATAGTGAAGTGACCAAATTGATGACCTGCATAAGCTTGAGCAATGCTATTACTACCTGGTGGAAGTGAATTACCTGAAAACAATTCAGAAATTTTTTTATTATCCAAATTTGAAAAATCAAGATTCAATTCTTTAGAGAGATTTTTGTTTAAAATAACTAATTCAGGGTTTTTAACTGGTACAGGGCCTATTTCTTCTTTAAATGGATCTGGTAATTTAGAATAAGTATTATCAAAGCACCATCCTATGGTCATTAGATCTAACTTACTTCTGCTTGATGTTCTTTAGGTTTTACTTCAGTTTTAAATTGATTTGAAATTTTTTGTACTTGAACTGATGAAACTTTATATTCTGCGCACATTGTTTCTTCATCTTTTCCATGTCCAGTTACCATATTCACCATGTGTTCTGGGAAATGGAAAGTTGTGAAAACAATACCTTCTTTCACTTTATCTGTAACTTCTACTTTTAGAGCAACTTCACCTCTACCTGAATATAATCTCCCAATATCCCCAGTATTCAAGTCTCTATCAGCTGCATCTTTAGGATGAACTAACAGCACATCTTCATCAACTATATTAATGTTATTAGTTCTTCTAGTCATTGTTGCAGCGTTATAATGTTGTAAAACACGGCTAGTTGTTAATATAAGAGGATAATCTTTTTGATTATTTGTAATTTCTGTAGATTCTTTCCAATCAAAGCTCTTTAGACGACCTTTTCCTAGTTTAAATTCCTCTGTGTGTAAAATTTGGGTATCTGTTCCATCTTCTTTTACAGGCCATTGTAATCCAAATTTTCCTAATCTTTCTCTCGTTATACCTTTGAAAAAAGGAACTATATCAGCAATTTCTGCGAGCACTTGATCAGCATCATAATCTGGTTGATTAAATCCGAGTTTTTGCATCATATCAGTTACAATTACTCCATCAGGTTTTGTTCCTGGTAATGGAGGAACTGCTCTGTTAACCCTTTGTACTCTTCTTTCAGTGTTAGTAAAAGTTCCATCTTTTTCTAAAAATGTAGTTCCTGGCAAAACAACAGTTGCAAGTTTTGCAGTTTCACTCATAAAAATTTCTTGTACCACTAATAATTCTAACGAATTCATTGCATCCACAACATGAGCGCTATTAGGATCAGTTTGAACAATATCCTCACCAATAATCCAAATTCCTTTAATATCTTTTTTGATCGCTGCATCGAACATTTGAGGAATTTTTAATCCTGCTTTTGTTGGATGAGCAACACCATATTTTTCTGAATAAAATTTTTGATTTTTTTTATCTGATACTTCAAAATAACCAGCACCTTGATGTGGTTGACAACCCATATCAGCAGCTCCTTGTACATTGTTTTGGCCTCTTAAAGGATTTACACCAACTCCTTTTCTTCCAATATTTCCAGTTATCATTGCAAGGTCAGCTATTAACATTACAGTTTTAGAACCTTGTTCATGTTCTGTCACCCCTAGACCATGAAACTCCATTGAATTTTTAGCAGTTGCATAAGCAATTGCTGCTTCCTTTACTAATTGTTTATCAACACCTGCAACTTTTGCTAAATGATCAACATCTTGTCTTTCAATTTCTTTTAAGAAATTATCAAAGCCTTCTGTTCTATCTCTTATAAAATCAGCGTTATATAATTTTGATTTAATTATAAAGTGTAACATCATATTTAGCACTGCAACATTTGTTCCAGGTCTTAATTTAATGTGATAGTCAGCTAATTTTGCTAATTCAGTTGTAATTGGATCTAAAACAATAAGTTTTTTACCTTTCATAACTTGTTGTTTTATTTTTGCTCCTGTTACTGGGTGTGCATTGGTTGGATTCGCTCCAATAACCAAAAATAAATCTGCATGATAAATATCTTCAGTAGAATTAGTTGCAGCACCAGTCCCGAAAGTTTGCTGCATTCCCCATGCAGTAGGTGAGTGGCAAATTCTTGCACAACAATCTACACTATTTGTTCCCACAGCTGCTCTTATCATTTTTTGAAAAACATAATTTTCTTCATTTGTACATCTAGCTGATGATATTCCAGCAAATGCATCTGGACCGTGATCTTTAATAATTCTTTGCATTTCTTTTTTAATAAAATCATAAGCCTCGTCCCAAGACGCTTCTTCAAATTTACCATTTCTTTTTATTAATGGAGTTTTTAATCTATCTGGATGATCATAAAAACCAAAAGCATACCTTCCTTTAATACAAGTGTGTCCAGCGTTCACTTCAGTTTGTTTTGGGGTATCTATCGCAACAACTTTTTCATTTTTGATTGATGCTTCTAAATTACATCCAACACCACAATACGAACATGTAGTTCTTACTTTTTTATCTACAGCTGCTGACTTGGATTGGAAAACGTCAGAAATAGCATCAGTAGGGCATGTATGTGCACAAGCACCACATGATACACACGATGAGTCACCAAACATCATGTCATTATCTGTTGTAATTCTAGACTCAAATCCTCTACCTGACATTGTAAGTACAAATGATCCTTGAATTTCGTCACAGGCTCTTACACATCTTCCACAATTTATACAGTTGTCTAAATTCATTCTCATATAATCATGAGAAGTGTCCCTTGGAATTCCTTTGTGTTGTTTAGGACTGTTATATCTATGATCAGAAATGCCTAAATCATTAGCAACAGTTTGAAGTTCACAGTTATTGTTTACTTCGCAAGTATTACATTCCATAGGATGATCAGTTAACACTAATTCAACAATATTTTTTCTTAAACTTTGGAGATTTTCATTTGATGTAAAAATATGTTGATTTTCAGCTACTGGAGTATGACATGAAGCAACTACTTTTGTGGGACCATCTTTTTCTAATGCTACCTCAACAGAGCAAACCCTACACGCACCATATGGAGCAAGATTTGGATCATCACAAAGTGTTGGAACTTTTTTTTCTCCTACATAACTTTTAACAAATTTTAAAATAGATGTATGATTGGCCCCAATTTCGTATGGTTTGCCATCTATATAAGCAATTTTTCTTTTTTCTGAACTCATTAATTGTCTTTTACCATATCACTTTTCATTTCATCACCAAAATACTTTAAGATGTTCATAATAGGAGTTGGTATAGCACCACAAAGAGCGCATAAACAGCCTTTTTGCATAGTTACTAGTAATTCATTTAATAATTTTAGTGGAATTTTAGCTGTCTTTTTCTTTGCTTGATCGAACATTTCCTTACCTCTATATGATCCAAGTCTTCCAGGAAAACATTTGCCACATGATTCTTCTGCTGAGAATTCAAACAAGTGATGAATATATTCAGTCATTGGGAAATCTTTTGGAATACTCACAACACTCGCATGACCTAACATGAATCCCTTTTTTGTAAATTCTTGAAAGTCTAAATTTAAATTTTCAATTTCAGCTATAGGCACGACACCTCCTAAAGGTCCACCAATTTGAAAAGCTTTGATTTCTTCCTTATATCCACCACCAATTTCATTAAATATTTTTTTCATTGGAGTACCCATATCGATCTCATAAACACCAGGGTTATTAAAAAAACTGTCTAAACAAACTAATTTAGTACCTGCTGATTTTTTATTTCCTATCGAAGAAAACTTATTCGCTCCATTGATTAATATTCCAGTTGCTGCAGCTAAAGTTTCTACGTTATTTACTACAGTAGGTTTTTTATAAAGACCTTCTGTAACTGGGAAGGGTGGTCTTACATCTACTTCAGCTCTTCTTCCCTCAATAGATGCAATTAAAGCTGTTTCTTCTCCACAGATATACGCTCCTTGTCCAATACAAATTCCTAAATCAAATGAAAAATCTGTACCTAAAATTTTTTCACCTAAAAGTCCTAATTTTTTAAGTTCATTTATACTTCCGTTAATCGCCTCAATAGACTTAGGATATTCTCCACGAATATATAAAACACCTTCATCACTTCCTATTACATAGCCACAAATCACCATTCCAAAAATAACTTTTAAAGGTTGATCTTCCAACAAGTATCTATCAGAGAATGCGCCCGAGTCTCCTTCATCTGCATTACAGATTACATACTTTTTATCTCCTTTTGCTTTACTGCAAAAATCCCATTTCATTCCAGTAGGAAAACCAGCACCACCTCTTCCAGTTAAATTTGACTCCAATAATGATTTTATAATTTCTTTTTTATCCATTTTCAGAAATTTAGTTAATTGATCTTTGAACTGATCAGTAGATGAAAGCTTATCGTCCATTAAGAAACTTGTTGTTGCATAACTTTTTGAAAAAAATTTTTCTTGTTTAATATCTTCACCTTTTAGAATTTGATCAATTTTATCAATATCTTTTCCAGCATAATTTTCACCATCATAGTGAAATGCATGGTTTTCATAGCAATGTCCTAGACAAAACATTTCTCCAACTTTGTCATCACCTAATTTTTCCTTTAGTTTATCCTTTAACTTTTCTTGAGTTCCAGCACACATACAAGCGCTTCCATTACAAACAAAGGCTTTTTTTTCTCTGTGTGATGGTCTTAAAAATTCATAGAAACTTTCAGCACCATGAATAGTTGAAACTCCTAAATTGTATTCTTTTGCTATTTCCTTAATATCTTTGGGTGAGTTATTAAGAACATTTTCAGACAATTTTTTAAATAAATTGTCCTTTAATCCAATTCTACCAGATAGATTACTTATATTTTTAGACACCGCAAAATCTCTTTTTTAACTCACAATAACTTTTTGTTTATTTGTATAAATATTAAAACTATCTTCTTTTACGAAACCTACCAAGGTCATGTCAAATCTATTCGCGAGATCAATTGCTAGGCTAGTTGGCGCACCTACACCAATCATTAAGCCAATATTTGTCATCAAAACTTTTTGAACTAATTCAAAATTTAGGCGCCCAGAACAAGCAATAAATTGGTTGCTAGGCTTGAGATAGTTATTTATCAATGAGTCACCAATCATTTTGTCTAACGCATTATGCCTACCAACGTCTTCTCTTAAAGAGATTAATTTACCATCTGAAGAGAATAAACCACTAGCATGTATACCACCAGTTTTAGAAAATTCTGATTGATTTTGCCTAAGTATCGATGGAGAGTTTATTATAATATCTTTTGATAATTTTGGACTTGATTTAGGTGTTTTATCTTTTTTTAATATCTCTAAAGCATCAAGAGAAGACTTTCCACACACACCACAGGATGAGTTTGTTAAGAAATCTCTTTTAATTTTTGAAATATCTATATTTTTAGAATTATTTAAGGTAACCAGAATCTTATTTTGAATTTTGTATTGACCAACCTTTTCACCAAAACTTTCTATACTTTCAATATCTTTAATATTTTGAATAATCTGTTCATTAAACAAAAAACCTCTTACTAAGTCTTTATCATGCCCAGGAGTTCTCATTGTTATTGATAAACTTTTTGTGATCCATTTTTCTTTATCTTTAAATTTCAGAGAAATTTCTAAGGGTTCTTCAATAGATATTAGATCATCTATATTTTCTAATTTACCTTTTGTAAATTTTGTAATTTTATACTTAGAATTCATTTAATTATTTCAGAGGATAATTTTTTTTTAAGATAAATTTGTTAATTATAATTGCTAATAAAATAATTATAAAACATCCTGAGATTATAGGGAAGAGAAGATAATCATACGATACACTGCCAATTATAACAATTACAGGATTTCCACCTGCGGGAGGATGTACTACATTTAGGAGTATCATAAAAAAAATTCCAGCACCAACAGCGATAGCTATATTGATAAATATCGGTAATGGTATAAGGTTTACAAAAATAACACCCACTAAAGTTGTCACCAAGTGTCCAAAAAAAACATTACGTGGTTGAGCAAACGGACTTTCAGGAAAACCAAATAATAAAACCATTGATGATCCAAATGATCCAGCCAAAAATAAGCCTAAAGTGCTTTTGTATGTAAGAATAGTTAATATACCAATTGTAAAAGCTGAAAAAAAACCAGCTATTAAAGCTTTTATAAAAACT
The DNA here is from genome assembly GCA_902617715.1 of uncultured Pelagibacteraceae bacterium. Taxonomy (GTDB): domain Bacteria; phylum Pseudomonadota; class Alphaproteobacteria; order Pelagibacterales; family Pelagibacteraceae; genus Pelagibacter. Next base: position 19,378 of record CACMXS010000011.1, read on the forward strand.
TCTTTATTTAATTTGATCATCAAGTGCTTTTTCAATGGTTCTTATTGGAAGTAGTAGACACTCTTTTCTCGATATATTTTTTTTATCAAAAATTTCTTTAAAGTTAATCCATTTTTTTTCTAGGATTATTTTAGTATTTTCAAAAATATTTTCACAAATGTTTATAAAATCTTTTACTTCATCTAAACTTTTTTCTTTTATATTTTGTGAAAGAAGACTTACAGATGCTTGACAGTAAATACATGATTTACATTGATAACCCATATCTATAATTTTATTATTTTTTACTAATAGACTAATTTCCATTTCATCTCCACATATTGGATTTTTATTTTTTGATTTATGTGTGTGTTTATCAAGAATTTTGTTGTTCTCAGTATTTGATGCTATTTCTAAAATTCGTAAGTCCATTTTATTTCTTTAAATCAAAATTTAATGATTTATATTTTGTTTAATGGATCATAACAACATTTTAGCAGTAGTACTAGCAGGAGGTAGATCCAAAAGATTTGGAAGAGATAAATCTCAAGTTAAATTAGGCAATAAAATACTGATTGACTACATTTTGACCGAAATAATAGATCTATATAAAGATATTTTGATTGTGACAAATGAACCAATTAAGTTTTTAAATTCAGATAAAATTTCTGTAATTAATGATGTTAAAAAAGGTCTTGGCCCTCTTGGAGGAGTATTTAGTGCAATGAGGTGGGCAAAGCTTCATAAAGAAAACTATAAATGGATATCAACATTTCCAATTGATACTCCATTTTTTAAAAAGGAGCATTTGATTAAATTTTACAAAGAGATCAACTCTGACAAAAGCAATTTATTTTTCATGAAATCAAAAAATACACGACATAATATTTTTGGATTATGGTCATTAGAGTTATTTGAAAAATTAGAAGTTGCATTAAAAAAAGGTGATAGAAAAGTGGAACTTTGGGCGAATGAAATAGGTGTTAAAACAATTGATTTTGAACATGAAAATAATAAAGATCCTTTTTTTAATATAAATACTGAAGAAGATTTAGAGAATGCTAAAAATATACTAAGCAATGATAAGTTATAATAAATCAAAAATAATTCTTAAAAAATCGAATATTAAGATTGGTGAAGAATATATAACTACAAAAGATTGTTTAAATCGCGTTACAGCAAGAAATATATATACTAATTACAATTATCCTTTGGGAAATAATGCTGCGTTTGATGGGTATGCAATTAAATCAAGTGATACAAACAAGTTGAATAAAGATTTAATTAAAAAATTCAAAATAATTGGATCTATTGCTGCTGGGAGCAAACCATTAAAAAAAAAAATCAAAAGATTTCAAACAGTTGAAATTATGACAGGTGCATTAATACCAAAATCTTTCGACACGATAATTCCAGTAGAACAAATTAATTTTTATCCAAACAAGAAAAATGCGAGATATATCATATTGGATAAGAAATACTCTAAGTTTGAACATATAAGATTTAAAGGTTCAGACTATAAAAAAAAAGATCTTCTTGTTTCAAAAGGGACAATATTAGAATCTAATCATATATTAGCATTAAAAACTTTAGGTATTAAAAAAGTTAAAGTTAAAAAAAGACCAAATATTTTGTTTTTTTCAACTGGTAATGAAATTACAAATAAAGATAAAATTTTAGATTGGGAGGTAAGAAATTCAAATAGTCATTATATCAATTCTTTGAACCAAAATTTTTTATTTAAATTTAAAGATGGTGGCATTTTAAGAGATAATCAAAGTAATTTATTTAAGACTCATATAAATAAAATGCTTAAATCTAAAATTGATATGATTATTACTTCTGGTGCTGTGTCTGCTGGAAAATTTGATTTTATACCAAATATTGTAAATAAGTTTCGATTATCTAATTATTTTAAAAGTGTTGCAATTAGACCAGGCAAACCAATCTTATTTGCAAAGATAAAAGGAAAGTCTAAAGCAATTTTTGGTTTACCAGGAAATCCAATTTCATCAGCTGCATGTTTTAGATTTTTTGTATACCCTTATTTGAGAAGTTTACTTGGTATGAAAGAAGAAACTTCATTTAAAGCAGTGTTAAAAAATGAATTTACCAAAAAAAAGAATTTTACACGATTTGTAAAAAGCAAGTTGAGTACAACTAGTAATGGTAAATTGGAAGTCCGCATTTTGAAAGGCCAAGAGTCATTTAGAATAAAGTCATTCATTCAATCAAATATTTGGGTGATGCTACCCTCCGGTAAAGATAAATTTAAAAAAGGTGAAACTGTTGATTGTTTTTTTCCCAATCAATCAAATAAAATTTTTTGATGTCAGATCTCATTTTTGTTGTAGTTGAAATAAATAAGAATTAATAATTCAATAATGATTGAACTTAAAAATGAAAAAATTGCGGTTCCAGTAGTATTATTCGCTGGAATACTCTGGTCATTTGGACCTTTGGTAGTCAGATATATGGACCAACCTCATCTTGTTCCATGGCAATATATATTTGGAAGAGGTCTTACAATATTTTTACTTTTGAATCTTTATTTGTATTTTGAGGAGGGGTTTAATTTTTACAAAAATTATAAAAAAGTTGGAAAATCTGGATTACTTGGTGGATGTGGTCTTGGGATAGCAATGATTTCTTTTATTTATTCGATTACAAATACAACTGCTGCAGTTACGTTATTATGTTTAGCAGCTATGCCCTTTTTTACTGCATTACTTGCTTTTTTATTTTTAAAAGAAAAAATTAGTTTTAATGTTTGGATTTCAATAATTCTTGCAACGATAGGAATAATTATAATGGCATTAGGTAATACTGAAAAAAGTTCAGTAATAGGTTTTATTTTTGGTATCACCTCATCTATAGGATTTTCTGTGTTTTCTGTAACTTTAAGATGGAGAAAAGAAACTCCAAAATTTACAACAGTAGCTATAGCAGGATTATTTTGTTTTATAGTAGCAACGATTATGATTTTAAGTAAAAATCAACCTTTTTTTGCAACAAGCTATAATAGTTCTATGTTTTCTTTGCATGGAACATTAGTTTGTCTGGGATTGATTTTATATTCAATTGGATCAAAAGCAATTCCTGCAGCAGAACTTACTTTGTTATCTTTGACCGAAGTAATTGGTGGGATTTTTTGGGTATGGTTACCATTATTTGGTATCAACGAAGTACCATCAACAAATACTATTGTTGGTGGTTTTTTTCTTTTTGTTTCAATAACTTATTATAGTTTAATTATGAGATGGAATAAAAGATATATTGCTCTAAATTAAAACTAAAGTTATGGAGAGACCTGATTTTTTTACCTTAAAAAATGGAGAAAAAGCAAAGCTTCCTTTTACTGAAAAAGAATATAATCAAAGAGTAAATAAATTAAGAACATCAATGGAAAAAAATAATCTTGATATGATTATTTTAACATCAATGCATAATATAGCATACTATACTGGTTTTATTTATTGTTCATTTGGTAGACCTTATGGTTGTATAATTACAAAAAATAAAATTTCAACTATCTCAGCCAACATAGATGCGAGCCAGCCATGGCGAAGATCACATTGTGATAATGTTATTTATACAGATTGGAAAAAAGATAATTTTTTAAAAGCTATTGTATCAATTATTGGAAGAGAAGATCCTCCAAAAAATATTGGGATTGAAAATGACCACATAACATTGGATATGAGAGAGAAAATTGGATCAATTTTTTCATTTTCAGTTTTTAAAGATATATCAAAAGAACTTATGAAATTAAGAATGATTAAATCAAACGAGGAAATAGAAATAATCAAAAATGGTGCACGAATAGCTGATATTGGTGGAGAAGAAATTGTTAAAAATATAAAAGAGGGAGCAAGTGAACTTGAAATCTCAATTTCTGGAAGAGATAGAATGGAAAGAGAGATTGCAAATACTTACCCTGATGCAGAATATATGGATACCTGGGTGTGGTTCCAATCAGGAGTTAATACTGATGGCGCACATAACCCAAAAACTAATCGTAAATTAAAAAATGGTGACATTTTATCTTTGAATACATTTCCGATGATCTCGGGTTATTATACAGCACTCGAGAGAACATTATTTTTAAACACAGTTGATGATGAGTCATTGAAAGCCTGGGAAGCAAATGTAAAAGTTCATAAAAGAGGTTTAGAATTAATAAAACCTGGTATTAAATGTTCAGATATTTGTAATGAATTAAATGAATTATTTGCAGAGCTAGGGTATTTGCAATACAGAACTTTTGGATATGGTCATTCTTTTGGAGTTCTTTCACATTTTTATGGTAGAGAATCGGGTTTAGAGCTTAGAGAGGATATTGATACAGTCTTAGAAGAAAATATGGTTATTTCAATGGAGCCAATGATTTTAATTCCACAAGGGAAACCAGGTGCTGGTGGTTATAGAGAGCATGATATTTTAGTTATTGGTAAAAATGGAGCTGAAAATATTACAAAGTTTCCATTTGGCCCAGAACATAATATTATTAAAGGATAGAATGAATAAAGATAAAATTTTAGTCAATAGCTGGAATGAGTGGGATCCTCTTAAGCATGTTATAGTTGGTAGAGCAGATGGAACTTGTATACCTGCTCCCGAACCAGCTCTTGATGCAAAAGTTCCTGAGGACTCAGATATGAGAGGAAAGTTTGGTCCTAGAACTAAAGATACAGTGGATAAAGCAAATCAACTTTTAGATGATTTTTCCAATATATTGATAAAAAGAGGTATAAAAGTAGATAGACCTAAACCAATTGATTTTAATCAAAAAACTTCCACACCTGATTGGCAGGCAGAAACTATGTTTGGCTGTATGCCTCCAAGAGATGTTTTATTAACAGTTGGTAATGAAATCTTAGAGGCTACTATGAGTTATAGATGTAGATGGTTTGAATATTTATGTTACCGACCACTTTTAAAAGAGTACTACAATAGCGATCCAAATATGAGACATGAATCTGCTCCTAAACCCAGACTTACAGATGCAGATTATCGAAAGGATTATTTATCTGATAAAATTGGAATTGAAAAAAGACTTAAATGGACTGAGGAGAAATTTTTTGTAACAACGGAGGAAGAACCGTTATTTGATGCTGCAGATGTATTGAGATTTGGTAAAGATTTAGTGGTTCAACATGGGTTTACTACAAATTTAAAAGGTATAGATTGGTTAAAAAGACATTATAAGGATCATAGAGTTCATGCAGTTAATTTTCCTGGTGATCCATACCCGATACATATTGATGCAACTTTTACTCCAATTAAAGAGGGGTTAATAATAAACAATCCTCAAAGAAGATTACCAAAAGAGCAGAGAAAGTTGTTTGAAGATAATGGATGGGAAATAGTAGATGCTGCTCAGCCCGCACATAATGAACCACCACCTCTTTGTTATTCGTCCGTTTGGCTTTCAATGAATGTATTAGTTTTAGATCCAAAAACTGTTTGTGTAGAAAAAAGTGAAAAGTACCAAGCAGAACAACTGGATAAACTTGGTATGGAGGTTATTCCTATTGAATTAAGAGATGCATATGCATTTGGTGGTGGGCTTCATTGTTGTACTGCGGATGTTTATAGAGAGGGCACTTTAAAAGACTATTTTCCTAAACAATAAGATCAACTAGGATTTTTTTTTAAAAAATTTATATAGTTTACAACCTCATCAAATTTTTCATCTGGTATATCTTTATAGCTTAAGGAAAATTTTTCTTTTACACATAAAGCCACATGAGCATATGGATTTCTTCCTTTTGGATGATTTGGATGATCTGGCAATTGTCCTTTTAGATAATCACCAGCTTCCTGAATAATTTTCCACAAATTGAATGCATTTTCTTTATTCATTTATTCTCAAATATTATAATGTTATCATTGAATAGTAAATTATGTCTAAAGTTTTGAAATTAGGAATAACAAGTAATAATAATAAAAAAATTGAGGAAGTGGACTCAATAAAAGTTTTAGCCAATAAGGGTGTAATAGGAGATAGACATTTTAATGATTATAATGACCCTTATTGTCAATTATCATTAATTGAATCTGAAAATATAGATTATTACAACGCAAAATTTGGATTAAATATTTCTTATATAGATTTTAGAAGAAATATTGTTACCAAAGGAATTAAGCTAAATGATCTAGTAGGTAAAAAAATGTTGATAGGAAATGTAAAAGTTGAAGGAATTGATTTATGTAGACCATGTAGACATCTTACAGAAATGCTGAGTCAGAATAATATTCTGAAAGAGTTTTTAAGAAGTGGAGGATTGAGATGTCAAATATTATCTTCTTCAAATATATTTGTGGGCGATAAAATTACTATTATAGATTAGTTCTTAGTTTTCTTTAGATTTATCAATATCGAATTTTTCTAAACCACTTACAGGTTTATTAGAATTATTTTCAATTTCATCAAATTTAGCTCTTTTTTCCATTTCTTTTTGTATTAATCTTTGCTCTCTTCTAATTTCTTCTTGTTCTCTAAGTTTTTGATCTCTATCAAATTTTTCTTCCCACTCTTTAATCTTAATATATTCTAGTTCTTTCAGCTTATCTTCTTCTTCTCTCAATAATTTTAATTCTCTATTTTTACGTCTTTGTTCTTTTAGTTCCTTTTGTTTTTGTTCTTCTTCTCTAGCCTTTAGATCAATATCTTTTCTATTTTGTTCCTCATCCCTAACTTTAAGTTGTTTTTCTTTTTCTCTTAGTTCCTTAATCATTAGAACTAATTCCTCATCTTTTTTGATTAATCTTTCACTTTCAATCCTTAGTCTTTCCTCTTTGATCTTAATTTCTTTTTCTTTTATTCTTAACTAATTTTATTTTATTACTTTCTTTACTTAGTCTTTCTTCCCAAATTTTTAATTCTTTTTTTTCTTTTAAAATTGAGTTTTTTTCCTCAAGTTTTTGTAATTTAATCTCTTTAATTTTATTTTGTTCCTTATTCTTCTTGTAATTATTGTAAGCGCTACTGACAATTTTAGCTATTCCGCTAATTTCTTTTTTTTGTCTAGTTTTCTTTTTTTTTTTCAATGGCATTTTTTAATTTTTGTATTTCACTAAAGAAATGTAAATTATTCAATAAAAAATTTAAAAATGAATGCCTAAATTGAGTTCAACCTGAAAGCGATTTTATGTTTTTTGTAAATTGTCTTTTTTATATTTAACACCTTTTCTTTCTAATATTTCTTTAACTTTTTCTGAATAAGGTTCTTCAATATGTTCTGTTGAAGGATTAAGTTCTATTCCAGCAGGTGTAATAGTTTGTGGCATTGCGACAAACTGTGAGTCTGGGTTATCAATTGTTTCTCTTACTTTCATTCTATACATTCCAAACATTCCTATCACTGAGTGAAATAAAAATAAGAAAATAAAAAAACCATTAGGACCTACTAAATCCATAAATATAGAGCATAAAAATGGCCCACTCATTGCCCCAAATCCAAATAGAAATTGTAGACCAGCACCTGCTGCAACAAATTTTTCTTTTGAAATATTATCATTAGTATGTGCAAGAATTAAAGAAAACATCGGTAAACTACAAAAAGAGAATAAAATAAAGAAAATGTAAAACCAAGTTTTGCTAGTAGCAAGACCTTCAGGAAGATACATTTGTCTTGAAACAAGGAGTGAAATAATTGCAAAAATAGCAGCACCAAATGTAGAAACCACTAAAACTTTTCTTCTATCATAAATGTCAGATAATTTTCCTATTGGAAATTGGGCTACTGCTCCAGAAACTGCTAGCAAAAATGTTACAATTGAAATTTCCAATATTGTGAAGTTCATTGAGCTTGCATAAACTGCTAACAATGTAAATAAAGCAGATTGAATAGTTCCATAAAAAAAAGAACTTACAAAACCCAATGGAGAGGCTTCATAAAGATTCTTCATTGACATTGCTTGAATTCTTTTGAAAGTTGGTGGCTTCTTTTTTGTTAATAAAATAGGTATTAAAGCAGCTGATGTTATTACTGATACTAAAATAAAAGGCTGAAAATTTTTTGGGGAACTAAAGTTTAATAAAAACATACCTATACCCATAGTTCCATATAAAATAACCATATATATAGATAAAACACTTCCTCTATTTTTATTACTTGATCTGTCATTTAGCCAACTTTCAGCTACTGTATAAATACAAACCATACTTATTCCTGTCAAAACTCTAAGTAAGAACCATATAAATGGATTTATAATTATTGAGTGAATTAATATCACCAAAGAAGCTAAAGATGCGAAAGCTGCAAAAACTCTAATGTGACCAACTCTAGAAATAATATTTGGAATAGTTGCAGCACCTATGAAATATCCTACAAAATATCCAGACATCATAAATCCTGTTGATGTTAAGCTAAACTCTTCTTGAACCGCTCTTACACCTAACAAAGAGCCCTGGAAACCATAGGCCATCATGATAAAGCCCATACCTAAAAATAATGCCCAAGAATTTTTTATAATTTTATTCATAAAATTGGTGTAATTATTTGCGATGTATTATTAAATCAAGTCTTAATTGTGACAAGTTAAGATTTTCTTAGTTTTAAAAATGAGTGAATTGCAATAGTCGCTATAATTATTACACCACCTTGAAGCGTCTCTATACTTGGCTGTTCCTTGATAATAAGCCATACCCAAATTGGACCTATAATAGTCTCTAATAAGAAAAATAAATTTACCTCTGCTGCAGGGATAAATCTTGGAGCTATAGTTACTAGCACAAAAGGAATGGCAACACATAGGATGCACATTAATGGAACTATAATTAGATCTTTTTCAACAAGTAAAAAACTTTCAATAAAAAATAGAGCAAATGTAGCAACAAATAATTTACCAACTACAGCGGCTGGTACTAAATTTTTTGATTTAGCTGATCGAATAGTAACCGCACCGACTGCAAGACCTATTGCGGTTATAAAGCCTAGAATGTCTCCAAAAAAATTTCCTAATTTAAGAGAGTCAAAAAAAATATATAGTATAGCCAAGAAGGTAATAATAATTGAAATCCATGTTTTTCTATCAGGTGGTTCTTTTAAAAATATTGCACCAAGGATTGCTGATAACATTGGAGCTGTTGCTATCATGACTAGTGTATTTGCTACATTAGTATTTTGAATTGAAACAACAAAAGTAATATTTGTTAAACTGAATGTTACAATATAAATAATACCATGGTAGCCACTTTTAAAAAGAATTTTAAAAAAATTTAATTTGTAAATTAACAACATCCCAAAAAAAACTGTAACAAAAGGAATTATTCCTCTATAAAAAACTAAACCCCATGTATCAACATTTGAAAGTCTTATAAATAAAGAGTCAGGTGTTATAAACATTACAGCTACAAAGGCCATTAAAGAGCCTTTCTGCTGATCTGTTAAATTATTCATGCTTTAAGTTCTTTCCAAAAAGTTTGAGCCAAGTTAATTTTTGATAGATCATATAAAGTTTTTAATCCAGTCGGAGATGTAACATTAATATCTCCATTTAGTTTTTGATCAATAAAATCAATCCCTGCAAAAAAAATGTTTTCTTTTTTTAATTGTTTTGCAATTAATTTTGAAATTCTAATTTCTTTCTTAGTTAATTTAACTTTCACTGCTATAGCGCCTTTGCTCATATTGCTCAAAAATGAACCTTTTTTTGGAATTCTTGAGATAGCTCCACATAATTTACCATTAATTAAAAATACTCGCTTATCTCCTTTGTTTATCTTTGGTAAATATTTTTGACACATTAAATAATTATGTTTTTTGATTAATTTTTTAATTAATCTTAAATTATATTTGTTAAGTAAATGTATATTGTTTCCACTAAAACTATGAATTGGTTTTATAATTACCTTTCTATGTTTTTTAAAAAATTTTTCAATCTCTTCTAAATTTTGTGTAAAAATAGTATCTGGCATAAATTTTATATATTTAGCAGAGTAAAGCTTTTCAGAAATATTTCTAATAGAAGTAGGATCATTAATTACTTTTATTTTATTCTTTATCGTATCAAGTATATAGGTGGAAGAAATGTATTCCATATTAAATGGAGGATCTTGTCTTATCAAAATGAATTTACACTCTTCAAGATTTAATCTTTTTTTTTTTAATATCTTAAAAAATTTTTTTTTGTGATAATCAAATCTTATAAAAAAACCATTTGCTATTACCTTAGAATTAACAATTGATAAAAATCTTGGCTCATAATAAAAAATTTTGTAACCTTTTTTTTGAATTTCATTCGCTAAAAAAATACTTGTGTCAGTTACAGGATTAAGTTTAGAGGGATGGTTTACTTGAATTGCAACAATTTTATTCATCATATAATTCAGTTAAATCATCATTCTTGGAAAATTTATTAATCATATGATCTGCGTTTGTTGTTTTATCATCAATTACCTTTTGTAAATGATTTAAAAATAAAGTTTCATTTTTTCCGCTTTTATTCACTATGTCTCTTATTTCTAATCCTTTTCTAGATATATCCAGCAGGGTTGATGACCAATAAAGAAGATCTTTTCCCATTAATTGAGTATTAAAACCTTTTTGTGGAGCTTCTAAATATGCGTTAATTATTTTATCTTTATCCCATTTAGATACTAATTCATAAACTTCATCTAAATTTCCATATAACATTCCAACATAAAATGCTGGACCTGAGCATAGACAGTCCCAACCGCAAGTATCCATTGATCTTAGTTCTATATATTTTTTTAATCTATTCTCTGTAAAAATTGTACTTAAGTGTATAGATAGATCATTTTCATTTGGTAAACGGTTATTAATTTCATCAATTTTTCCATTCATAAAATCTTTAAAATTATATTTTTGTCCTGATAAATATTTTTCTTTTTGCTGAATAAATAAAATAGGAAAGCTCATAATAAAATCTGCATATTTTTCAAAATCTAAATTTTCTAAAAATAACTTTGGTAGTCCCCCGCGAGATGTATTTTGCCAAACTTTTGAACGATAAGATAAATATTTACTTTTTTTCATTTCAACTATTGAGGAATTTGCAAATAAAGCAACTGAAATAGGAACAATTGAATTTATGATTTTAAATTTTTTTATAAAATCATTTTCTGAACCGTAATCTATATTTAATTGAGTACCGCAGGTCCGATACATCATATCCAAACTTAATTCACCTCCGAGAGGCATATCCCTAGTCATAAGCTTGTATCTTTCTTTTGGATTGTTTGGGATTTCTTCAAGTTTTGATATTGGATCAAAGCCAGCACTTACAATACTTATACCAAGTTTTTTTGTAACTTGTTTTAACTCAAATAAATAATCATAGGACTCAGCACAAGCCTCATGAATATGGTCAAGTTTATCTCCAGATAATTCAATTTGGTTTCCAGGTTCTAAAGTAATATTTTTTCCTCCTTTATTTAATCCAACTATATTTTCTTTTTCAAAAATTGGATTCCAACCAAATTCTAATAAGGCTGAAAACATTTCTTTTATTTTTTGGTAGTTAATTCTTTTATTATTTTGATTATTAAATAAAAATTTCTCATGCTCTATACCGATTCTAAAATCTTTAGTATTTTTTATCCCAGATTTGAAATAATCTATAATTTTATCTTTTGTATCAATCATAAGATTTTAAATAGTACCTTATTTAAGAATTTAAAGTAAAGAATACGGTTTTCTAGAAAATACTTTTTTAACCATTGGAGCAAAATCTTCTAAAGTCATACTTTTAAAATTAGGATCAAATGAAGCTTGGTCCCATTTTTCACAGAAATTAACTGCATCTTTAAAATATTTATGATTCTTATATTTATCTCTTTGATTTTTATTTTTACCCAAATGATGAGCATAATAATACATTTGGAATTCGCCATGTTTTTGTATTATCCAATGTGTTTTCTCACTTACATAAGGTTTAAGTACTGCTGCAGCATATTCAGAATGATTTAATGGAGCTAATTCATCTCCTATATCATGTAATAAAGCAGCAACAACCATCTCTTCATCAGCCTTGTCATTGTAAGCTCTGGTTGCAGTTTGAAGTGAATGTTCTAATCTCGTAATTTTGTAACCTTCTAAAGTTTGCGTCAATCCTTCCATAAATTTTAAAATTCTATTAGCTGTTCCTTTAATGTAATTTTGTTCATATTCATCTAATAATAGATACTCATCTTTAGTTCCTTTTTTCATTTCTGTAAAATTAACAGTTTTCATCTAGTTATTTGATCCTGTACTTAGTAAAGATAATTGAGTAATTTTGTTATCACCTAACTCATCAATTGGTTTAACTGGATAATCTCCAGTGAAGTAATGATCTGTTAATTGTGGGTAATTAATATTTCTTTTGTCAAATCCTATTGCTTTGTATAAACCTTCTAGCGATAAAAAATTTAGAGATTTAGCTCCTATATATTCACAAATTTCATTATTATTTTTATTGGCAGCTAATAACTCTTTTTTTGTGGGTGTATCCACACCATAAAAATCTGGAAATTTAATTTCAGGACAAGCAATTTTTACATGAACTTCTTTTGCTCCTGCGTCATACAACATTTTAATTATTTTATGCGACGTAGTACCTCTAACAAGTGAATCATCAACAAGGATTATTTTTTTTCCTTTAATAGTTGATTGATTAGCATTTAACTTTAATTTTACTCCCAAACTTCTAATTTTTTGACTTGGTTCAATAAATGTTCTTCCAACATAATGATTTCTTATAAGACCTAGTTCAAATTTCATTCCAAGATGTTGAGCAAAACCTAGGGCAGCTGCATTACCTGAGTCTGGAACAGGCACTACAATATCTGCTTTTAAATTATTTTCTTTCGCTAGTTCAATTCCAAGATTTTTACGATGTTCGTAAGCACTTTTTCCATCTAGAATACTGTCAGGTCTAGAAAAATAGATATATTCAAAAACACAGGGTCTGAGTTTTTGTGGTGGAAAAGGCTTTATACTTTTTAGTTCATCATTTTCAATTAAAACAATTTCCCCATTCTCAACCTCTCTTATAAATTTTGCACCAATAATGTCCAAAGCACAAGTTTCTGATGCAAGAACAAAACTATTGTTCAGTTTCCCAATAACCAAAGGCCTTATACCGTACGGATCTCTTACTCCAATCAATGAATTTTGGGTAAGCATTACTAATGCATACCCACCTTGAATTTGAAAAATAGCATCAACAATTTTATCAATTGTTTTTTTTCTTTTTGATTTTGCAATTAATTGAACAATCGTTTCTGTATCAGATGTTGTATAAAATATTGCACCCTCCTCAACTAATTTTTTTCTTAATAAAATAGAATTAGTTAGATTGCCATTATGAGCAACTCCAATACCTCCAGCATTGGTATCTGCAAAAAAAGGCTGGATATTTCTTAATGCATTTTCTCCTGTTGTACTATATCTATTATGACCTATTGCATAGTTGCCTTGTAATTTTTTTAAAACTTTTTCTTTATTAAAATTATCTCCAACTAAACCAAATCTTTTTTCTGAAAAATAATGATTTCCATCGAATGTAACAATACCACAACCCTCTTGCCCCCTATGTTGTAGTGCATGAAGACCTAAAGCAGTTAAAGCTGATGCATCTTTAGCATTACTTATACCAAAAACACCACATTCTTCTTTTATTTTTGGATTAAAGATCTTCAATTTTTTCTTTAGATTTTTGATATGTCTTTTCATTAGGAAATTCTTTTAACAAATAATTACTACCTTTTTTTAAATATGGGAAGATGTATGATTTGTCATAATTTAATGGCCATTTATCATGATTATAAACAATATGTATTCCTGAGAATATACATACAGATATAATATAAGATCTAACGAATCCAAAAAAGAAACCAAAAATGGTGTCTAAACTTCCAAGTCCAGTATAACTTATAGCTTTACTTATTCCTTTGTTAACAAGTAGAATTATAAATATTATAATTATAAATATACTTATACCAAGTGTAATATCCAAAACATACTCATTATCAATGATGTCTTTAACATAAGGTTTTATTTTTGGAAAAATGAGTAAAGTAAGAATATACGCCAATAACCATTTAGCCATTGCTAAAATGCTTAAAATAAATCCTTTTTTATAACATTTAATTAAAGATAAAATTGTAAGAATTAAATATATTAAATCAATAATAGATATTGAATTATAAAATTCTTTTAAAAAATCCATTTTAATTTTTATTTTCCAAAAGGTTTGACTAATAAAATTAATGAAGGTAGTAAAGTTAGAACAGAGATCATGGCAAGTAACATCGCTATTCCAGTAAAAATTCCAAAATAAATTGTTGGAATAAATTTAGATAATACCAATATTGAAAAACCAAAAACAATTGTAATAGAAGTATTTAGAATTGCTTTACCAACTGTTGAATGACAGACTTCAACAGTTTTATTATAATCATTAAATTTATTAAATTCTTCTTTAAATCTATAAATATAATGAATACTATTATCTACTGCTATTCCAATAGTTATTGCAGCAATGGTGATTGTCATCATATCCAAAGGAATACCGATTAAGCCGATGATTCCTAAAATAAAGAAAGCAGCTATAAAATTTGGGACTACACCAATTAAAGATAGTTTTATATTTTTAAATAAAATCACAAACATTACGAATATACCAATCATGACAAGTCCTAGAGTTAAAATTTGTGACTTAAATAGGCTTTGAAGTAAATTATTGAATAAAATCAAAACTCCTGCAAGTTTAAATTCTTTTTCATCTAATCCTATTTTATTTTTTAGATCATAATTTATTTTTTGTATCAGATCATTTCTTTTTAGATTTTCTTGAGAGTCTATAATTCTTAAATTTATCCTCGCTTCATTATCTTTAATAGAAATATAGGGGTCTACTATTTCTGTTTTAATACTTTTTGGAATCTTTGAATAAAGAACTCCCATTTCAAGAGTTCCTAATGGTTTATTATTATTTAATAAGGTTGCAACATCTATAATTGATGAAAAAGATAAAACTTTACCAACTTCAGGAAGACTATCTAAATAATTGTGAACTAAAGCAATTTTATCAATTTTATCTTTGGTAAACCAATATTTTTCATCATCTTCCCCATTACTTTCATTGTCCCAATCTTCAAATTCATCGTCATCATTATCAACTTCATTTTTTTTAGGAAATTTTAAAATTACCTCTAATGGAGTAGTTCCACCTAATTCCTCATCAATCAATTTCATTCCTTTATATATTTCAGTCTTTTTACTAAAATAGTTGATAAAGCTATTTTCGACTTCAAGCCGAGCAATACCAATCACGCTAAATAAAATTACAATACTAGTTATGATAAAAATTAATTTTTCATTTTTTTGTGACAACATTGAAAAAAATAAAGTAATTTTAGAATCATCATATTTTTTTAAAGATATATTTTCTTTTGGCATAAAGCTTATTAGAGTAGGAAGTAATGTGAAAGTGATTATAAATGATGTAATTAAACCTAAAGTCATCATCCACCCAAAATCAATAATTGGTTTTATTTCACTAAATATTAAAGATAAAAAAGCAATTATTGTTGTTAAAACTGTATATAGAATAGGCCAAAACATTTTTTTTGTAGTTAACACAATTATTTCAAAAATATCTTTCTCCGGAAAATTTTCTCTAAACTGCAAAAATCTTGTGCTCATATGAATATTCATTGCCATAGTTAAAATAAGCATGAGCGCTATAAAATTTGATGAAATAACTGTTACTTTCCACCCCAACAAACCAAGTAATCCTGTCATTATTAACACAGAAAAAAAACAACTACTTATGGGGACTAAAATCCAAATTAATTTTCTAAAAACATACCATAATGTTGCAATAATAAATAAAAGAACTCCCAAACCAAATACAATTATATCATTTTTGATAAATGTCATCATATCATCAGCTATCATTGGTATTCCACCTAAGTGTATTTTTCCTACTTCATTATAACTTTTAATAACTTCTCTAATTTCAAGAATATTATTGTGATTGTTTTTTTTTATTTGATCTCGATAATTTTCAATTTCTTTTTTTGATTTATTTTCAATATCATCTAATGGCTTACTTTTTTTTAAATAAACAATGATTCCACTCGTTTTTCCATCTTCACTTATTACGAAATTTCTAAAGACTGGACTGCTTATTATTTCTTTAAATCCTCTCTCTTTATCTACATCTTCATCTTTTAAAGTTTTAAAGTTCTCCAAACGCTCTTGTAAAGGTGCCTCAGAATTATTTAATAATGGAACATCTAATAAAGTAACGACATTGTGTACCCACTCTAAACTTTGAATTTTATACTTTAGACTAAGGAGATTATTGATCGAAGTATTAGTCACCATGCCATCTTTAGGTGTGTAAGTTAAAATTAAAAACTCTTTTGAACCGTACCGTTTTGATATCTCTTGCAAATATTTAAGATCAGGATCATCATCAATTAGTAAAGTTTCAGATGAGGCGTCTAATCTAAAATCTTTTGAATAATAACTAAAACTAAATAGAGCGATTAATAAAATGATGAATATCGATTTTGGTTTTTTTAAAACAAAATTTTGATAAAATTGGGCAAACATTAACCCTTTTATATTTTAATTTAGTTAATTTGAGTATCTTTAAATTTAGTAAACATTGCCTCAAACTCTAACATTATATTTCCAGTTGGCCCGTGTCTTTGCTTTCCAATAATTATTTCCGCTAAATTTGATACTTCATTCATTTTAGCTTGCCACTCAGCATGTTCTACTGTTGCAGGTCTTGGCTCTTGTCTTTCTAGATAATATGCCTCACGATAAACAAACATGACCACGTCTGCATCCTGTTCGATTGAACCAGACTCCCTTAGGTCTGCTAATTGAGGTTTTTTTTGGTCTCTCTGCTCAACCGCTCTTGAAAGTTGAGATAATGCAACAACTGGTACTGACAACTCTTTAGCTATCGCTTTTAGACCCTGAGTAATTTCAGAAATTTCTTGAACTCTTCCATCTTTATTATTTATTGATCCTTTCATTAGTTGAATATAATCAACCACTATAAGATCTAATCCAAATAATCTTTTTATTCTTCTTGCTCTATTGCTCATTGCAGCAATACTTATGGCAGGTGTTTCATCTATATATAAAGGTAACTCAGCTATATTTTTTGAAGTTTCTATAAATTTTTCAAATTGTTCGTCTGAAATTCTTCCTCTTCTAATATCATTTGATTTTATTCTAGATTGTTCAGCTATTATTCTTGTAGATAATTGTTCTGATGACATTTCTAATGAAAAAAAAGCTATGGAAGATTTTTTCCCATTCTCTTGAAGTTTTTGGGCAGCATTAAACGCAATGTTGGTTGCCAAAGCAGTTTTACCCATCGATGGTCTACCTGCAATTATAATTAAATCTGATTGATGTAGTCCACCAAGTCTATCATCTAAATCTCTTAAACCAGTTGGCACTCCAACAATTCCTTCCTCATTTTTATAAGCAGCTGAAGCCATATCAATTGTTTGTTTCATTGCTTCATCAAACTTTATCAATGAAGAACTAAATGATCCTTTTTCAGCTAAATCGAATAATAATCTTTCTGAATTTTCAATTATATTTTGACCACTAACATTCAAATCATTTAATTTTGCAGTATCAATAGTTTGTTCAGAAATTTTGATAAGTTCTCTTCTTACAAACATATCGTATATTATTTTAGAATATTCAGTTGCTTGTCTTGTTGATGTAGAAAATTTAGTAATTTTTACTAAATATTCGGGAACATTTAAATCATCTTTTTCATCTTCAAAATAATTCTTTAGAGTAATAGGATTAGCAAGCAATCCTTTATAAATTAAACTCTCAATTGCATTAAATATTTTTTGATGCATAGGATCATAAAAATTAGCACTTGATATTATTGTATTTATTTCGTCAAAAATTTCATTCGTTACTAAAATTGATCCAATGACTGCTTGTTCTGCTTCAATGTTGTTAGGTAATTCTTTAAATTTATCTTTAACTAGGCTTAAATTATTTTCCATAAATTTAAGTTACACTATAAATTTTACTCTAAAAATTAAAAAAACTCTTTGGGGAAAAGATTGTATAATTATTGAATAGTTTCAGCTGATGTAACATCAACTGTTATTTCTGCATCAACTTCTGAGTGAAGTGATATTTTTACTTTAAATTTTCCTATTGATCTAATATCTTTGATAGGTTGTATCATTGAAGGTTTAATCTCAATTTTTTCCGACTCCATTATTAATTTTGAAATTTCAGTAGGCTTTACAGAACCATATAGTTCATTTGTTTCAGTACTTAATTTTTTAATTCCATATACTTTCTTATTTATTTTCTCTGCAATTTTTTTTGCTTCAAGTTTTCTTTCATTATCTTTTTTTGAAAGTTCAGTCTTGATTTTTTCTACTTTAGAAACGTTTTCTTTAGAAGCATACAAAGCTTTTTTGTTAGCAATTAAAAAATTTCTTGCAAAACCTCTTTTCACATCAATAATTTCACCAATTGATCCAATCTTTTTTAGATTTTCTAATAAAATAACTTTCATTTATAATAACGCTAAATTCCTTGCTCTTTTTATTGACAAAGAAAGTTCCCTTTGTTTTTTTTGGCTTACATTTGTTACTCTTGAAGGAAGAATTTTACCATTTTCTGAAACATATTTTTTTAAAAGTTTTATATTTTTATAATCTATTTTTGGAGCTCCTTTAACTGAAAGAGGGCAACTTTTTTTAAATTTATATTTATTTGGTTGAAAAATACTTAGTTTAGCGAAGTTACTTTGTTTACTTTTTTTATTATTATTTTGTCTCTTGGGCATAATTAATTTTTATCATTACTTTTCTTTTCATTTACCTCTTTTTTTGAAAAATAATTAGCATCTAAATCGAATTCCTTTACTCTAATTGTTAGGTATCTTAATAATTTTTTATCTATTGCCTCATTTTTTTCAAGCTCATCAATAACTTTACCATTACCCTTAATCTTAAAATGAATGTAACTACCTTTTTTATTTTTTTTAATCAAATATGATAGATTTAATAAACCCCAATTTTCAGTTTTAACTATTTCACCATCATTTTTTTCAACAATTTTAGAATATTTCTCTGTTAATTGTTTTACATCACTGGGAGAAGCATCTTGCCTTGCTATAATTGTATGTTCGTATAAATTCATTTAAATTCTTTAATAAAAAATGAGGATATACTATTATAAATCTTCAAATACAATAGCAAAAAGGATAAAAAATAGGTTTTTTTAGATGTTTTCAGTTATTTTTCCGGGTCAAGGTTCTCAATTAGTTGGCATGGGAAAAGATTTTTTTGACAGATTTGATTCAGTTAAAAAATTATTTAAAGAAGCTGATGATGCGCTAGAAATTAATTTATCTAAGATCATTTTCGAGGGACCAAAAGACAATTTAGATTTAACTATAAACACACAACCGGCAATATTCTTAATAAGTTATTCAATTTTCAAAATAGTAACGGAAGAGTTTAATATTGATTTAAAAAAAGCCAAATATTTTGCTGGACACTCTTTAGGAGAATATTCGGCTCTATCATCTGCAGGGTATTTGAGTTTTTCGGAGACTATTAAACTTTTAAGAACTAGGGGTGATGCCATGCAAAATGCAGTTCCCAAAGGGGAAGGTGGAATGTTAGCTGTACTAGGTTCAACTGTTGAAGTTATAGAAAAAATTATCTTAGAAAATAAAGACAACATTACGGTAGAAATTGCTAATGATAATTCAATAGGTCAGATAGTTTTGAGTGGAAAAAAAAATGACCTAGAAAAATTAATTAAAATTTTGAAATCAAACAATATAAAAAATATTAAATTACCTGTAAGTGCCCCTTTCCATTGTAAATTGATGAATAATGCTACACAGATAATGAAAGAAGAAATAGAAAAAAAAAATTTTCAAGACTCAAAAAAAATATTAATTTCAAATGTTACTGCTAATGAAATTTTAAATAAAGAGGAATTAAAGAGATTATTAATTGAACAAATTGAAAAAAGGGTTAGATGGAGAGAAAGTGTGATAAATATGATTAATCATGGAGTGAGTCACTTTATAGAAATAGGACCTGGAAAAGTTTTATCAGGATTGGTAAAAAGAATTAATAAAAATGTAAAAATTGATACAATTAATAACGAGAGTGATATAAAACAATTAATCGTATGAGTGATTTGAGTAATAAAAACATTATTGTTACAGGTGCTTCAGGTGGAATTGGCAATTCAATAGTAAAAAGACTTCATGAATGCGGAGCTAATATATTAGCTTCTGGTACAAAATTAGAAAAACTAGAAGAATTAAAATCGAAATATGAAAATATAAAAGTATTGAAATTTGATATTTCAGCTACTAATCAAATAGAAGAATTTATTGAAAACGCCTCTAAAGAACTTGGCGGAAGTTTGGATTGTATAATTAATAATGCGGGCATAACACAAGATAACCTTGCAATTAGAATGAGTCTAGAGGAATGGAAAAAAGTAATTGATATTAATTTAACATCAACTTTTTTACTGAGTAAGTATTCAATTAAGAAAATGTTAAAAAATAAATCAGGAAAAATTGTAAATATTACTTCTGTGGTTGGTCACACAGGTAACTTGGGCCAAGCTAATTATACCGCTTCAAAAGCAGGAATAATTGCAATGTCAAAGAGTTTAGCTATAGAGTATGCGAAAAAAAATATAAATATCAATTGTATTTCACCAGGTTTTATCAAAACAGCAATGACTGATAAATTAGATGATAAATTCAAAGAAGCAATAATATCAAAAATTCCATCATCTAGATTAGGAGAGCCTGAGGATGTCGCAAATGCTGTTATTTTTTTAGCCTCAGACCAGTCAAACTATATTAGTGGTGAAACATTGCATGTTAATGGTGGTATGTATATGGCTTGACAAAACAGGTTTTTAAACTAATAACAAATTATAACAATAAAGGATCGATATGTCAGAAGATGTTTCAAGCAAAGTAAAAAAAATAGTAGCAGATCACTTAGGAATAGATGAAGCCAAAGTTACTGAAGAGTCTAGTTTTATAGATGATTTAGGTGCAGATAGTTTAGACACAGTTGAGCTAGTTATGGCATTTGAAGAAGAATTTGGTTCAGAAATTTCTGATAGTGAAGCAGAAAAAATTTTAACAGTAGGCGATGCTGTAAAATTTATTGAAGGAAAAGCAAATTAATTTTTAAATGCCCACAGTAAATGATGGGGTAATGATTATTTTATCCTCTCCATCCGGAGCAGGAAAAACAACTTTGGTCGGCTTATTATCTAAGCAACCTAATTTTGAAATTTCAATTTCTCATACAACTAGACAACCAAGAAAAAATGAGACACCTGATAAAGATTATTATTTTGTTGAGGAACTAGAATTTAAAAGACTTATTAAAAATCAGGAATTTCTTGAATATGCTAAAGTTTTTAAAAACTTATATGGTACGACTAGAACACCGGTAATTGATAAACTTAATAAAGGTAAAAATGTATTGTTTGATATAGATTGGCAAGGGGCTGATCAAATTAAAAACAAAAAACTTGATTATAAACTTATTACTTTTTTTATTTTACCTCCAAGTAAAGAAGTTTTATTTGATAGATTAACAAGCAGACATTTGAACGATAAATCAATGGTAGAGGAAAGAATGAATCAATTTAATAGAGATGTTTTACATTGGATAAATTATGATTATGTTGTTATCAATGACAATTTAGATAATTGTCATGCTAAAATTCTAAATTTAATTAATGCAGAATTAAATAATGGCTCAAAAGATTATGACTTAGAGTTTATTAGACATCATGTTGAAAAATTGACATCATAAATTTTCATATTCTTTTGCCAAATTATAATAAGTTTCAAAATCTAAATTTTGTGGTCTTAAACTTAAGTCTAAATTCAATCTTTCTTGAATATCGAGATTTCCATTAAATATAAAGTTGTAAGGCTTTTTTATCATTTTCCTTCTTTGATTAAAAAAAATTCTTGTTATTTTTTCAAGGTTTTTTGGATTCTTTATTCTAAAAAAATTCTTTTTAGGCCTGAAAATTAATAATGAGCTATCAACTTTTGGCTTTGGATAAAAGCATGAAGGTTTAATGTCAAAAACTTTTTCAATTTTAAGTTTCCAATTAGCTAAAATAGATAATCTTCCATAATTTGATGAATTTATTTTTGAAATAATTCTATCTGCCACTTCTTTTTGAAACATTAATATGAGACTTTTAAACCAAAATTGGTCATCATTTAAATCCAGTATCCATTTACATAATATTTCAGTAGAGATGTTGTAGGGTAAATTACCAAAAACAATTAGTTTATCTTTTGTAATTTTTTTCTCATCTATTTGAAGTATATCATCATTTATCATCTTTAATTGATTTTTAAATTTCTGTTCTAAAATAGAAGTAAGATTATTATCTTTTTCAATTACAAAAAATTCTTTTGGATTATTCTTTAATATATATTCTGTTAAATTTCCTGTGCCAGGTCCTACCTCAAGAATAGTTTCATTTTTAATTTCAGTTGTACTAATTATTTTCTTTATGATATTCTCATCTTCTAAAAAGTTTTGACCTAAACTTTTTTTAGCTTTAATCACTTAATATTCTCTAAAAAATGGATTGCTTTTATTAGACTTAAAGGATTCGATAAATTCTTACCTAACATTTTTTCATTTGGTCCATGATCTGGTGAAATTCTTATAAATGGTAATCCAAGCGTAATATTTATCGCATCGTATTCAAATAAGGTTTTGAGTGGTGTTAAAACTTGATCATGATACATTCCAATAACAACATTGAATTTACTTCTATTTCTTTTTAAAAAAATTGTATCTGCTGAATAAGGCCCAGAAACTTTAAATTTTCTTTTTAAAAGATTTTTAATCGCTGGTTCTATAATTTTTTTGTCTTCATTATTTTTTTCAATACTTTCACAATGTGGATTCAGACCAGTTATTGCTATTTTTGGTTTGAAACCAAAATATTTCTTATAAAAAAAATTAATTAAATTAACTTTTTCAAATATAATTGATTTATTGATCTTTTTGGTAACTTGTTTTAATGGAAGATGAGTAGTTATCGGACAGACTGATAATTCCTTATTATAAATTAACATAGCAATTTTTTTTTTATTAAATCCTTTTGCAAGATACTCTGTTATTCCTAAAAATTTATTTTTGAGAAAATTTTTTTTTGAAATCGGTCCATTTATTAAACTATTTACAACTCCAAGATTAATTAATTTTATTGCAACTTTAAAACAATTTTCAATATATACATTTGATTTAGATGAGATTTTCTCAAAAGCCTTTTTTGGCTGAAATTCTACATCTATTAAATTGATAGATTTATTGTCTAGCTTGTATTCTTTTATTTTTTTAAATTCAAGTATTCTAACTTTTTTTTTAAAATTTAACTTTTTCATTTGTAAGTTTAATAGTTTAAGAGAACAAATAAGGATTAAAGGTTTTTTAATTTTTTTTTTTCTATAAGTCTTGAATAGAATTTCCAAGAAAATGCTATTAGGTTCCCCGGCAACTAATAAAATTGGTTTAGAGCTCATTTATGACTACATCTTTCTTTATTTTATTTAGAAATAAATTTGAAAATTGATTTAGTTGCTCATTGGTTTTAATTTTAATAATTTGTTCTAATTCTTTTTCGAGATCAATCTCTTTTTTTGTTTCTCTAATATCATTTTTTTTTAAGATTAAAAAACCTCCAGGTATTGTAATAGGATTCGTATGCTCATTAATTTCTAAATTGTTAATTTTCATTAAAATTTCTGAATTAATTGAGCTTTCTTTAACCCATCCCAACTCGCCTCCAGTTGTTGATGTTTCAGAAACGCTATATATTAATGCAGAATTATTAAAACCATCATCAATAATAGCTTTCTTTATCAATCCAAATTTTTGATCTAAATTTTCATTTTTTTCCAAGTTAAATACTATTTCAGATAGAAAATATTCATTTTGTTTATTATTAGATAAAATATCTTTTTTTATTTGCTCTATATCTATTTTTATATTCTGTGAATACCTGTCGTAAATAAATTGATTCCAAACTGATGATATTGAAATTTTTTTTCTTAATGTTTTGAGATCAACATTAAATTGATTTAAATGATCGATCAATTGATCATAATCATTAACCCCAACACTTGCATAGCTTGAAATTGCAATTCTTTTAAAATCTTCATCATTCAACTTAATTTTTTCTATAATTGCGGATAATGCAATAAATTTAATCTTATCTTTTATTAATGAATTTTTTGCTATTTGAAATTTTTTATTTTTATCTACGTTTTGAAAATTACTATTTATAGAATTAAGATATCTTATTTCATTTAAGATATCTAATGAAGTAATTATCTCATTTTCAACTTTAAAAAGTATCTTATTTTCATTTGACAAAACTAAATTATTAAAAAAAAATATAAAAAAAAATAATATTATTTTAAGTTTCATACGTTTTTTTCACTACTGATCTACTTTTTGTTCAAAGCTTGTTAACGGGCTCAATGTGATTGTAAATCGAATGTTTTCCGAAGGTTTAAGGTCTCTATCTTCATAATAAGTTTTGTTATATTTGATTCCAGCAACCAAACAATCATTTTTATATTCATAAATTAAATTGTAATATTCTGTTAAATTAATTTTTCTATTTCTTCTTGTATTAAAAGACAAATAATTTTGTTCATCAAATTCATAAGTAGTTGTATTCTCTAATGTGTTAGTATCCCCAACAATCCCATCTTCTTCTATAAAATTGAAAGTAGTTTTGAAATTTTTATAGTTTAATGAAGTGTTAATTGAGTTATAGACAAAATCATTTAAGTTATTATCGATAATGAAATCATAGGATATAGAACCAATATCAAAAAAATTATTTGATAGTGTCCCAAAAAAATTAGTATTTCTGTTGTTTATTCCACTTGATACAGGAATAAAGTCCTCATTTTTATCTCTATAAATTGTTGCGATTTTTGCCTCGAAATATTTATTTATATCAGATAGTTTTGTTTTTTTATATTCAAGACCTAAAGTTAAAGATTTACCCTCCTCAAAGGAATCATCTAATGCTAATCTATTTATGTCAAAAATCCCATCAACATTTACCGATCTATCACTTGATGTGTGATTTTTCATATCACCTGGGTTAAATCGAATGGAAGCTTTTGGTGTTAAATAATTCATGCTTGAATTACTTTGATTTACTAGTGGAAGACTAGTATTTAATTCAAGTATACTCATTAATTCCATTTGTGGACTTGACTTATATTTATCATCATTTTTTGCAACTGTATTAAGATTTTTTAAATAAAGATTATAAGCACTTTTAAAACCAAACTTTGAAATAATATCTGAACTATTAAAATCTAAATTATTACTGATTACTGTCTTAAGGTTATTAGTATTGTTTAAATCATTACTACCGTTAGAGCTAAAATTTATAGAACCTTTTTCGTAATCTTTAAATATTTGTTTATCAAAATCATAATAAGGTAAAATGTACTGATATCTATCTGAGCTTGAAAGAGTTAAGTTTTCAAATGATTGAAAACCAGTTGTAAAACTGAAATCATCGTGATTTAAAATTAATTTAGCCTCAGATTCAAGTAAGTTGTAATCTGTAGGTGTTACATCGCTTTTAAAAATATTTTCATCAAATATTTTTAAATATGTATCATTTGAAATTTTTTTAAGAGATAGAAAAAAATTACTATTTGTAAAACTTTCTAAGGCTAGATCAGCTTCAAAATTAGCAAATAAGTGGCTGATACTATTTTTTCTACTTGATATTGATGATTTATAACCATCTACGTATCCAAAATCTACAATCAAAGAGGATTTTTCATTTTCTTGTCTGTATTCATTTTGTAACATTACGATATCGCTATCAAAAACGGTTGGTCTTAAGGTAAAATCTTTATTGTCTGAAATTACATTATAATAAGGCAAAGAAAAAGATGAACCTAAGATGTTAGAATTATTAAGACGAGGTTTTAATAAACCAGATTGTCTTTTTACGGATGGATCAGGATGAAAAAATTTTGGAAAGTATAAAACAGGAATATTATAAATCTTTAATAAAGCCCCCTCATATATTAATTGTTTTTTTTCTTTATCGTGTTTTATTTCTTTTGCAGTAATAACCCATGGTGGACAATCATCATTATCTTCACAACTTGTAAAAATACCTTTTTTAATTTTAGTTATTTCATTTTTACCCTCTGCCGATACACCTTTTAGCCTAGGATCATTATCTAAATTACCAAATGTATCTTTTTTTAATTTTATTTCTATATCTTTTGCTATAAAACTTTTGTTTTTTAAATCAAAAAAACCATTTCCAAAATACAATTTATCATTTTGTGGTAAATTATAATTTAAATTTACCTTTTAAAACTTCTTTATCAATATCAAAATTAAATTTTTCTAATTCATATAAAGTTTGATTTTCATTATCGATTATTTTTGTTTTACTATTAGATCTTAAAATTTTGTCATTTACAAAAAAAAGAGTGTCATTGGAAACAAAATCATATCTTGAATAAATTTTACTTTTAGTGAGTCCATTAGTGAAAATGATTTCATCATTTTTATCATATGTTATTTCTTCAGAGGAAAATTTATAATTGTTAGTTTTATCCTCTATTACTACATTACCTTTGGCATTAAGAATATTTTCAGTTTTTAAGTAAACAAAATTTTCAGCATTGATTATGACTCCGTCAACTGAAGTTACCGTTCCTCCTTTAGAGCCAATTATTTTATTTCCCTCATCTAAAATTTCTATTTCTGAAACATTAAAATTAAATTGCTCATTAGCACAAACAGTTATTGATAAGAAAAAATTTAAAAAACAAATTAAAAAAAATGATATAAATTTATTTTTCATTCAATCTCCTTATCATTACAGAGTTTGTTAAAGTTAAAAGTATCAAAGGTATTATTATTGAACTTACTAAATTAATTT
>CACMXS010000012.1 GCA_902617715.1 uncultured Pelagibacteraceae bacterium
AAGATTATCTTTGGGATGGGTGGCTATGGTGGAAATGCTATTTTAATTGATATGGAAAATTCAAGAATACTGGTTGTTAATTCACTCCATTATAATAATAAACAATATAAATATAATCACAAAAAACTACTACTAGATCCATTTAAAAAAGGTAAACAAATAAATTGAAAATTAAATTAGAATTGTTTGGAGCAAGTCGAGATTTTAGTGAAAAAGATCACTTGGAGATTGAGATTCAAAATAATGCTTCAATAGATGATTTACGAAATAAAATAATTAAATATATAGATAAAAATTTTCAAGGTAATGAAAACTTTATCAAAGTTGTTAAATCCTCAGCATTTTGTTCAGAAAATAATGAAATAATTAGCGACAATTATAAAATCACAAAAGATCAAAAGATTGGTATTATTCCCCCTATCGGAGGAGGTTAATGCTTCATACAAAAATAGTAGATACTAAAAAAGAGAAAATACTTACTTCAAACGCTGAAAAATTTATTAAAGACTCTAAGTTTGGAGCATCAATCTATTTTTTAGGCACTGTAAGAAATGTCAACGATAATAAAACAGTTACTGGAATTACTTATGATAGTCATGACGAAATGGTAATCAAAAGTTTTGAAGAAATTTACAATGAAGCAGATCAAAAACTAAATATCAAAGATAAAGCAGTTTTTATTGAACATGCCAAAGGACATTTAAAATTAGGTGAGATAAGTATAATTATCGCAGTCGCTTGCAAACACCGTGATCAAGCTTATGTACTTTCAAGATATATAATTGAAGAAATAAAAAAAAGATCTCCAATTTGGAAAAAAGAGCATTATGAAAATGAAGAAAGCGAATGGTTAAAGGGTAATCCTATTGCAAATGAAAAAATTTAAGAATTCAGAAATTACTCCTGAAAAAATTTATCATAAAAGGAGATCTTTTATAAAATCTATGGGTTATGGATTGAGCGCACTCACTTTAAGCTCAGTTCCATTAATTAATGCTAAAGCCAGTAATCTGAATGAACCAACTAGTTATGAGGACATAACGACTTATAATAACTTTTATGAATTCGGTACTAGTAAAAGTGATCCTCATAGAAGAGCAAAAAATTTTACCACAAGACCTTGGAATGTTAAAATTGAAGGTGAAGTTGAAAAATCTCTAGAGCTTTCTATTGAAGAAGTTTTAGCAATTAAATCTGAAGAAAGAATTTTAAAACTTAGATGCGTTGAAGGTTGGTCAATGGTTATACCATGGTTAGG
This sequence comes from uncultured Pelagibacteraceae bacterium, assembly GCA_902617715.1. Lineage (GTDB taxonomy): Bacteria > Pseudomonadota > Alphaproteobacteria > Pelagibacterales > Pelagibacteraceae > Pelagibacter. Next base: position 1,259 of record CACMXS010000012.1, read on the forward strand.
TTTTTCATTAAGTGAATTACTTAATAAAGTTAAGATTAAACCAACAGCAAAGTTTGTTGAATTTGAAACAGTTTATAATCCTGAAGAAATGGTTGGTCAAAGATATCCTGTTTTAAACTGGCCGTATATTGAGGGTTTGAGATTAGATGAAGCAATGCATCCTCTAACCACTGTTGTAACAGGTCTATATGGAAAAGCCTTACCAAATCAGAATGGAGCCCCTTTAAGAATTTTTATACCTTGGAAATATGGTTTTAAAAGTGCTAAATCAATTGTCAAAATCAAACTAACAAAAAATATGCCTAATACTGCTTGGAAAAATGCTTCACCAAGAGAGTATGGTTTTTACTCAAATGTAAATCCTGAAGTTGATCATCCAAGATGGTCACAAAAAACTGAAAGAGTGATAGGAGAAGGTATTTTAGCTCCAAGAATAAAAACTTTAATGTTTAATGGTTATGGAGATGAAGTGGCTCATCTTTATAGTGGTATGGATTTAAAAAAAAATTACTAAAAGAAATTGAGAAACTATTTCAAGCCTGCTGTTTTTTTATTATCACTTTGGCCACTGATCATAATCGGTTATCAAATATTTTATAATAAATTAGGTCCTGAGCCAGTTGATAGAATAATAAATCATTTTGGAGAATGGACTTTAATCTTTATTTTTTTAACTCTTTCAATGACACCGCTTAAAAAAATTACAAAATCATTGGAGTGGATTAAATTTAGAAGAATGCTCGGATTATTTGCTTTTTTTTATGCTTCTATGCATATGCTTAGTTATGTAGGGCTCGATTATAGATTTGATATTGAACCTTTAATAGATGATGTTTTAAAAAAGAAATTTGTGTTTATTGGGTTCTCTGCTTGGCTTTTGTTAATTCCTTTAGCAATCACTTCATCAGATAAAATGGCAAGACTTTTAAAAAAAAATTGGAAAAAACTTCATAGATTAGTTTATGTAATCGCAATTTTTGGAGTATTACATTTCATTTGGTTATCCAAAACTATATTCTTTAAACCACTTATTTTTTTAATAATTTTAATTATTCTTTTACTTTTCAGAATTAATTTCAATAAATCAGGCTCTAAAATCTGAAGCTTTATCAAAATCTTTAAAAGATTTAGCGCTACTAATTTTAATAAATCTAGTTCTATTCTTAAGTCTTTTAACCATAAATTTTGCACCAAATTTACCTTTGATATTTTTAAATTTTTTCATAATTGAAATATCAAAACCTATTGGATTACCTATTCTGTTTTTGAACTTCAAAGCACTGACTAAATACTTTTTAAGCTTTATTGAATTATATATTTTATTAATATCTGATACTTTTATAAATGGCATATCTGATTGAACAACAATAAATCCTTTATCATTTCTTAACACTTTTTTTAATCCGATTTTAATAGATGACGCCATTCCTTTTTTATAATTCTTATTGTAAACAAAAATATTTTTCCTATTTGTTTTAATTACTTTTTTAACTTCTTTATTTTGGTAACCAAGAACAATAATAATTTTATTAACTTTGCTTTTTTGTAATACTTTTAATGAATGATTTATTAATGGTATTTTTTTATATAATTTTATTAATTTGTTTTCAGATTTTAATCTCTTCGATTGACCTGCTGCTAATAAGATTGCACTAATCACTTTTTATAAGTTTCTGAAACTAATTGTGCGATTATTGATAAAGCTATTTCGGGAGCTGATCTTCCACCTAATTTAATTCCTATTGGTCCATGTATTGAGTTAATTTGTTCATCACTAAAACCTGCCTCTTTTAATCTTTGACATCTATTTTTATGAGTTTTTTTACTTCCAAGAGCTCCGATATAATAAAATTTTTTATTTAAAGCATGTTGTAATGCAGGATCATCAATTTTTGGATCATGTGTTAAAGCAATTAAAGCTGAGTTTTCATTTGTATCTATTTCTTTAAAAGCTTCATCAGGCCATTTATTGATTATTTTTATATCAGGAAACCTTTGTTCGGATGCAAAATATCCTCTTGGATCAATTATAGAAATTTCAAAATTTAAACTCTTTGCATAATCTACTAAGTATTGAGCAATATGAACTGCTCCAATTACAACTACTTTTATTGGTAATACATATGTTTCAACAAATATTTCAGAATTTTCTATAACCCCATTTTTTTTTTGATTTAAAAAATTCACTAATTTGATTTGAATAAATCTCCATTTCTTTACTTAAAGGTTTGTCTTTTTCAAAAATTTCACTCTCCCCTGTTTTAAGATTAGTGATAATTGCAAATTCAGATTTATTTTTCTTTTTTTCAATAATTGATTTTAGTGTTTGTAATTTCATTAATTAACTTGTTCTAAATAGACTGCGATTTCTCCACCGCAAGCAAGACCTACTTCCCAAGCACTTTCATTTGAAACTTTAAATTCTATTTTTTTACAAGGTTTATTGTCTTTGATAAGACCAATACATTCTCTTACAACTGCTGACTCTACACATCCTCCCGAAACAGAACCTGAGAAGTCTCCCTTCTCATTGACTATCATTCTGCTACCAACTTGTCTTGGAGAGGATCCCCAAGTTTGGATTACTGTTGCTAAAACAACTTTTTGATTAGCTTTTACCCAATCGTTAGCTTCTTCTAGGATTTTTTCATCAAATGAGTTTTTCATTTGATGAAATATAAATCTTAACTAACAAGCTTCAACAGCTTTTTTTGCGTATAGTGACACAAGATTTGCTCTGTATTCTGCAGATGCATGCATATCAGAATTCATACCAGAAGATTTTACTTCTGCACCTTCAATTGCTGATAACGAAAAATTAGAGCTTAATTTTTTCGATAAATCTTTATCAATATAAACACAAGATTTTGCTCCTGTTACAGCAACATTCACATCTTTTTTATGTTTTGCAACAAACACTCCAATGATTGCGTACCTAGATGCTGGGTTTGGATGTTTTTGATAATCAGCTTTTTCTGGAATTTCAAACTCTACTGCTTCTACAAGTTCGCCACTTTTTAAAGCAGTTTCAAACATTCCTGTAAAAAACTTTTCTGCTTCTATCTTTCTTTTATTTGTATGAATCACTGCATTAAGTGCCATACAAGCTGAGGGATAACAAGCTGAAGGATCGTTATTTGAAATTGATCCACCTATAGTTCCTCTATTTCTAACTTGAGCATCACCAATGTTGCCAGCTAATTTAGCAAGAGCTGGAATAGCTTTTTTAACATCTTTAGATTCTGCAACTTCTACATGTTTTGTAGTTGCACCCACCGTTACAGTTTTTCCACTTACTTTGATACCTGATAGTTTTTTGATATTTTTAATATCAATTACATCTTTGTAACTTGCTAATCCTAATTTCATGGAAGGAATAGTTGTCATTCCTCCTGCTAAGAAAGCAGAACTAGAAGAGGCTAACTTAGAAGCATCTTTAACATCTTTTGGTGCGTGATAATTAAATGATTTCATATTTTCCTCCTATGCTGCTTTAGCGTTAGATTTTTTCATTGCTTTACAAGCCTTCCAAACTTTTTCAGCTGTAGCTGGCATTGAAATTTCTTGACCACCTAATGCATCAATCACTGCATTCATAACTGTTGGTGGTGAAGCAATTGCACCTGCTTCTCCACAACCTTTAACTCCTAAAGGATTAGAAGTTGCGTGAGTGCAAGTAAATCCTAAATTAAACTCAGGAAAGTTATCAGCTCTTGGCATTGTATAATCCATATAAGAAGCTGTCATTAACTGACCAGTTTCATCATATTGAGTATTTTCATGCAAAGCCTGACCTATTCCTTGAGCAATTCCCCCATGAACTTGTCCTTCAACAATCATTGGATTTACTATTCTTCCAAAATCATCAACAGCAGTATATTTTTCAACTTTTACATTTCCAGTATCAGGATCAATTTCTACTTCACAAATATGTGAACCTGCTGGAAATGAGAAGTTCGCAGGATCAAAAAATGAAGACTCTATTAAACCTGGTTCATCACCTTCTGGAATTGGTGATTTCATTTCATCTCTTTGACCTGGTAAATAACAAGCAAAAGCAACCTCACCAATTGTTTTTTTCTTATTGGATTTTAGAGCTACAAACTCTCCATCCTTGAATTCAATTTCATCTTCATTAACTTCAAGCATTTTAGCTGCAACTCTTTTGCCTTTAGCAACAATTTTCTTACAAGCGTTTACTATTGCAATACCGCCAACTGTTAATGATCTGGAACCATAAGTACCCATTCCAAATGTTCCTTTATCAGTATCACCATGAACAACATCAATGTTTTCCATTGGAACACCTAACTCATCTGCAGCTATTTGGGCAAATGTGGTGTCGTGACTTTGTCCATGACTATGTGCACCTGTAAATACAGAAATTTGACCTGTTGGATTAAATCTTACTTCAGCTGACTCCCATAGACCAACCCCACAACCCAATGACATAACTGCTGCTGATGGAGCAATACCACAAGCTTCAAAATAAGATGAAACACCTATTCCTCTTAATTTTCCATTAGCTTCTGATTTTTTTCTTCTAGCTTCAAAGCCAGCATAATCTGCCATTTGTTTCGCTTTTTCTAATCCAGCAACATAGTCACCAGAGTCAACTGTGTGAACTAATGTTTGTTTAAATGGAAACTGAGTTGGAAAATTTTTCATTCTTATTTCAGTTTTATCCATACCTAATTCCATTGCAGCTTTTTCAACTAATCTTTCAATTGTATAAGTTGCTTCTGGTCTTCCAGCACCTCTATAAGCATCAACTGGTGCAGTGTTAGTATACACAGCTTTGACATTAGAGTATGCAGCAGGAATTACGTAAACACCTGTTGCACAAGGACCAAATAAATAAGTTGGGGTAACTGTTCCAAATACTCTTGCATAAGCTCCTAGATTTGCAATTGTCTCATTTTTAAATCCTAAAAACTTACCATCATTAGTTACAGCAAGTTCTGCATGAGTAACATGATCTCTTCCATGAGTATCAGTTAAGAAAGATTCTGTTCTTTCTGCTACCCATTTAATTGGTCTTTCAATTTTTTTTGAAGCCCAACTACAAACTATTTCTTCATTATAAACATTAATTTTAGATCCAAATCCACCACCTACATCTGGAGCAACAACTCTTAATTTGTTTTCTGGTGCAACACCTCCAAACGCCGACATAACTAATCTTGATAAGTGGGGGTTTTGGCTTGTAGTATATAAAGTGATTTCTTCTGAGGCTGTATTATAATCAACTACACATGCTCTTGGCTCCATTGCGTTAGGAACTAATCTGTTATTTATTAAATCAACTTTAATAACTTTATCAGCTTTAGCAAATGCTTCGTCAACTGCTTTTCTATCTCCAAGTAACCAATCGTAGCAAAGATTCTTATCTACACCGTCATGAATAGCATCACTCTTCATTGCTTCAGCAGGGTCTACTACAGCTTTTAAAACTTTGTAATCAACTTTTACTTTTTCGGCACCTTCTTTTGCTTCATCTAAAGTTTCCGCAAAAACAACTGCAATAGGTTCACCCACAAAGTTAGCAACATCTTTTGCTAATGGTGGATTTGCTGGAACCTTCATTTCAGATCCGTCTTCGCTTCTAATTGCCCACCCAGCAATTAAACCACCAATTTTATCCTCTGCTATTTCTTTACCTGTTAATACTCCAACTACTCCAGATGACTTTAAAGCTTTTGAAGTATCTACACTTTTAATCTTTGCTCTTGCGTGTGGAGATCTAACAAAAACAGCATATGTTTGATTTGCAATATTAATATCTGCTGTATATCTCCCTTTTCCTTGTAAAAATCTTGTATCTTCTTTTCTTTCTACTCTTGATCCAACTAAACTTGCCATTTTTTTATTCTCCTTTTGTTTTATTTACATTTTTGTTGCAGCTTCTTTAACTGCAGCGACTATGTTTTGGTAACCTGTGCATCTACATATATTACCCTCTAACCATTCTCTAATCTCTTGATCACTTGGATTTTTCTTTGTCTGTAAAAGATCAACTGCACTCATCACCATGCCTGGTGTGCAATATCCACATTGTAATCCGTGAGTTTTTTTGAATGCTGCTTGCATTGGATGAAGTTTTCCATCTTTTGCTAAGCCTTCAATTGTTGTTACTTTAGATCCTTCAACATCTGCTGCTAATGTAGAACAACTTTTTATTGATTTACCATTAACATGAACAACACATGCTCCACATTGGCTAGTATCACATCCAACGTGTGTGCCTGTTAAATTTAAATTATCTCTTAAAAAAACTGATAAAAGTGTGTGGTCTGGAACCTCTTTGCTGACCTTTTTACCATTTACCTCTAATGTTATTTTTGTCATCAAACGTCTCCTTCTTGAGTAGATTCTAAGTACATCACAAGTAATTTTGAGAAGCAATTACTAATTTTGTAACGTTTCTACTCCTACTAGAAATCTAAATTATATTTGTTTCGATTTTTCAGTATTTTTAAAGAAATGAATAAATGAAAATTGCCAAGATTGCCGCAACACCAGCATAGATTAAAATTTTTTGATTTTGTTTTTTAGGTTTAGGTTGATTTGATTGATCAATTTTTTTCTCAGATATCTTTTCACTAGATGAACTGTCATCAATTGAAATTAATTCTGAAAATTTTCCAAAAAAAATATCTGCCATTTTTTTTGCTGTCATATCTATTAATCTGGATCCAACTTGTGCAATTTTTCCACCAACATTTGCTTCAACTTCATAAATAAGATTGGTTCCTTTTTCATGATCTTCTAGTTTGACTCTCGCTTCTCCTGACGCAAAACCTACTGGAGAATTGCCAGAACCTGTGATCTTATAACTATTAGGTGGATCAAGGTCTGTTAGTTCGATATCTCCTGTAAAACTAGCATTAAAAGGACCAATTTTGTTTGTTGCAGTAGCTGTAAACTCAGTATCAGAATTTTTTGTAAACTCCTCGCATCCAGGTATAGCTTTTTTTAAAATTTCAGGATCATTTAATGCTTCCCATACCTTTTGTTTAGATAAATTAATTTGATAGGATCCAGAAAGTTTCATATTATATTTATATATAAAATCTTATGGATGATAAAACAAAAAAAGAATTACAGTCTGCAACTTTAGATAGATTAATTAGTCACCTTAGAGAAAGAAAAGATGTTCAAAACATAGACTTAATGAATCTTGCTGGCTTTTGTAGAAACTGTTTATCAAAATGGTATAGAGAAGAAGCTGAAAAAAAAGGAATTACTATTTCAGATCCTGATGCAAGAGAACATGTTTATGGAATGCCTTACTCGGAGTGGAAAGATAAATATCAAAAATAATTATTTTTCTTTTAATCTTGGAAACAATTCAACAAAATTACAAGGTTTGTGATTTACGTCTAATTGAAGTTTTAAAATTCCATCCCATGCATCTGTAACACCGCCTGATGAACCTGGTAAAGCAAAAACATATTTTCCATTTGCCAATACTGCACAAGCTCTAGACTGTATTGCTGAAGTTCCAACTGTTTTTAAACTTATATTTCTAAACACCTCTCCAAACCCAGGAATATGTTTATCTGCAATTTCATTTAATGCTTCTGGTGTTATATCTCTTCCAGTCAAACCAGTTCCACCCGTTGTGATTATGGTATCAATTTTTTCATTTTTGAGCCATTCTTTTAATATTAAAACAATTTCATCCTTATTATCTTTACATATTTTTCTATCAATTAAGTTATGATTGGCCTCTTTAATCTTATTTACCAGAATACCTCCAGATTTATCATTATCAATCGTCCTAGTATCTGTTACAGTCAATAGTGCTATATTTACTTTCATAAAAAATTTTTAAATGATTATATTATCAATATTATTTTTTATAACAGCTATTTTATACTCTAGTGTTGGGTTTGGAGGAGGTTCTACCTACTTAGCATTGTTATTAATTTGGGGTATTCCTTATTATATTTTTCCAGTAATAGCACTTTTATGTAATATCATAGTAGTTTCTGGTAATTCATTTAACTACATTCGTGCTGGTAATCTAAATCTAAAGTTATTAATTCCTTTTTTAGTAGGCTCAATTCCTTTTGCTTTTTTTGGAGGTTCTTTAAAAATTAATAAAGAGGTATTTGAAATATTTTTGTTTATTGTTTTATCGATCGCTGGAATACTGTTATTAGTAAAGAATAAATCCTATGATAGTGATGATTTAGTCGTAAATAAGATAAAATTTATTTATTCTTTATTAATCGGTTCTATCCTTGGGTTTGTGTCTGGGGTAGTCGGTATTGGTGGTGGTATTTTCTTAAGCCCAATACTTTTTTTACTTAAAGCAGAAAAACCCAAAATTATTGCAACTTGTGCCTCACTGTTTATCTTAATTAATTCAGTATCTGGAATTTTAGGTCAACTTACTAAAGACAATACATTCAATGAATTAATTAATTATTGGCCACTTTTTTTAAGTGTTTTATTAGGGGGTTTTGTTGGAAATTATTTAAATCTTAAAATCTTCTCAAACAGAACTTTGACTATAATGACATCTTTATTGGTTATATTTGTTTCATTAAGAATGGGAATAAGGATATTCTTTGATTAAATAATTTTTATATAATCAGCTTTTCTTACAAAATAAATTCCAATACAAACTGCCATTAATGAAATTAATACTTTAAAAGTAATTAATTCTTTTAAGAATATATAACTTAAAATTGTCCCAAAAATTGGAATTAAATAGGAAACCTGTGACTGAAAAATTAATCCATTATTAACTAAAATTCTAAATCTCAATAACCAAGCTATACCTGTTGAAACAAGTCCAAGATAAATAACTGAAATAGTAGAGTCGAGTCTTGGATTTAAATTCCAAGGTTGTTCAATAAAACTTACTAAAGGTATTAAAATAATTGTCGCCCAAATCAATATTGATCCAGTTACATTTTCATTTTTTTTCTTACTAATTTTTAGAGTTAAAACTCCACCAATTACATAACATGTGGAACCTAAAAGAATTAATAATGCAGACATAAAATTGTTTTCGTCAATTAATAAATTATCAGAAAATAAAAAAACAATACCTGAAAATCCAATTAATATTCCTATAGTTTTGGTAAAATTAAATTTTTCATTTTTAGTATAAAAATGCGCTAATACTGTAGAGCTTAAAGGTGTTGTTGACATTAATATTGCTGCTAAATTACTTTGAACTGATTTTACTCCATAAGCGATTAAAAAAAACGGGGCTACTAAATTAATAAAACCTATCATTGCAAACCAATGCCAATCTTTTGAAAATGCTTCAATTTTAATTTTCTTGTAATAACAAAGAAGTAAAACTGGTATTGCCCCAAAAAAAACTCTTAAAAATGCAATAGTTACAGGTCCAAATGAGTAAGTTGCAATTTTAATATTAAAAAAAGCGGAAGCCCAAATGAGGGCTAGTATAGTTAATAATAAATAATCTAAAAGTTTTGGTTGTTTCATTCTGAAATTTCTTTTATAGAGCCTTGGGTAATTTTTTTGAGGTTCAAATAATCAATTTTAAAAACACAATTTGGATGACCAGCAGCTGCGTATAAATCAACAAATCTCTCTAAAGATTTATCAATAAAAATATTTATCTTATTTAAATGTGCTACTGGTGAAACACCCCCAATAGTAAATCCAGTAATATCTTTAACTTCATCAGCAGAAGCCATACAAGCATCTTTAATATTCAAAGTTTTTTTAATCTTATTTAATGATGCTTTTTTATCTCCTGCCACTAAACATAATATGAATGAATTATCTGTTTTAAAGAGCAAACTTTTAACTATTGCTCCAACATTACATTTTAAAGATGAAGCTGCCTCTATAGCTGTCCTGGCTGAAGTGTCTAACAAAATGACATTTAAATTTGAGTCAAAATTTTTCAAAAATTTCTCTACTCTTTTTACTGGCTCTTTATCTAATGTTGACATAATTCAACTTAAAATTGTTAGTTATTTATCCTAAAATACGACTTATGTAAAAATTGCATAGGTGTTATTAATTAAAAGAGCATTCTTTATCAGTCTTTATTTGGTATCACAAGTCCCAGATTTATATAGGAGAGTTTATGAGTGCTAGTGATGTATTAAAATTTATTAAAGATAAAGAAGCAGAATTTGTAGATTTAAGATTTACTGATCCAAGAGGTAAACTGCAACATTTAACAATGGATACTACAGCGGTTGACGAAGGTATGTTAAACGATGGTGTATTCTTTGATGGATCTTCAATTGCTGGCTGGAAAGCTATTAATGAGTCTGACATGATTTTAAAACCAGATTTGTCTAGATTTTTTTTAGACCCTTTCACATCTCATAATACTGTTGTTTTATTTTGTGATATTCTAGATGCAATTAAAAAAACACCTTATGAAAGAGATCCAAGAGGAGTTGCAAAAAAAGCTGAGGAATATTTAAAAAAATCAGGAATTGGAGATAAAGCATTTTTTGGTCCAGAGCCAGAATTTTTCGTTTTTGATGATGTAAGAATAAAAAATGAAATGAACGAATGTGGTTTTAAAATTGATAGTAAAGAAGGCCCTTATAACTCTGGAACAGAGTATGATAATGGAAACATGGGACATAGACCTGGTGTTAAAGGTGGATATTTCCCAGTGCCTCCTGTTGACAGTGAACAAGATATGAGAGGTGAGTATTTAAAGAATTTAAAAGAAGTTGGAATTAAAGTTGAAAAACACCATCATGAAGTTGCGCCTAGTCAACATGAATTAGGAATGTATTTTGGAACATTGGTTCAACAAGCAGATAATGTTCAATTATATAAATATGTTGTGCAAATGGTTACACACTCGTTTGGAAAAACAGCAACATTCATGCCAAAGCCAGTAGCAGGAGACAATGGTTCGGGTATGCATACACACCAATCTATTTGGAAAGGTGAAACTCCAGTTTTTTCTGGTGACGCATATGCTGGATTATCAGAAACAGCGCTGCATTATATCGGTGGTATTTTAAAACATGCAAAAGCTATCAATGCTTTCGCTAACGCTACTACAAATAGTTATAAAAGATTAATTCCTGGTTTTGAAGCTCCAGTTCTTTTAGCTTACTCTGCAAGAAACAGATCTGCTTCTTGTAGAATTCCAATAACGTTAAGTAAAAAAGGAGCTAGATGTGAAATTAGATTTCCAGATGCATCAGGAAATCCTTATTTGACATTTGCAGCTATGTTAATGGCAGGAATTGATGGAATTAAAAATAAAATACATCCAGGTGAATCTTTTGATAAAGATTTATATGATTTACCTCCTGAAGAGGTTAAATCTATCCCAACTGTTTGTGGATCATTGAGAGAAGCAATGGAAAATTTAGATAAAGACAGAGAATTTTTAACTCAAGGTGGTGTATTTACCGATGATCAAATTGATGCTTACATAGCTCTTAAGTTTGAAGAAATTCACAAATTTGAGCATGCACCTCATCCTGTAGAGTTTGAAATGTATTATAGCTGTTAGTAATATTAAAATTACTGTTTTGTTGTAGCTATTGTATCTTTGTTAATGCCTTTTTTAACTACGTAATCCTGAGTGCCATTAGCACCAATATCTACTTCTTTACGTAGACTCTTAAAGAAAGATTTTTCTTTTAAAGAATCTTTAAGGTCTTTAACAAGATTTTTAAATTCAAATTTGTTCATGATAGATATATACACTAGATATGCAATTTACACAATACTGCTATGCAACTTATGGGATACTAAAAATTAACCTATTTTAAAGGACTCTCCACAGCCACAACGCTCTGTTTCGTTAGGATTATTAAATACAAAAGTAGAAGAAAAATCCTCTTTTTTATAATCCATTTCTGTTCCTAATAAATACATAACGGCAGCAGAGTCTATAAATACTTTTACGCCTTTATCCTCAATAACTTCATCATGAGGATTTGCTTCTTTCGAATATTCCATTACATATGACATGCCCGCACATCCACCAGATTTCACAGATACTCTTACGCCTAAAGCATCTTTTTCTGCACTGGACATTATCTCTTTAATTCTGTTAGCAGCATTATCGCTTAATTTAATTATTGGGTTCATTATAAATTTAACTCCAATTTTGCTGCATCTGACATCATATCTTTTGTCCAAGGTGGATCCCAAACCAACTGAAGGTCAACATCATCAATTTCTTCTACTTGCATTGCACCTTCTTTAACTTCTTTAGGTAAACTTTCTGCAACAGGACAATTCGGTGTTGTAAGTGTCATTTTTATTTCTGCTTTTCTACCTCTAACTTGTATATCGTAAATTAAACCTAGCTCATAAATGTTTACTGGTAGCTCAGGATCATAAATTTTTCTAATTTCATCTATTATTTTATTTTTTACTTCCATAAAAATTAATCTTCTGTACTCACTTGTTTGCCATTATTTTCCATTGCTGACACTAAAGTATGCCATGATAGAGTAGCACATTTAACTCTCATAGGGTATTGTTTAACTCCTGATAGACACATTAATTTTGTTTTATCATCCTTATTTAAAATATTATTCTTAAGTTCCGGATTTTCTTTGATCATTCCTAAAAAATCTTCAATAATTTCTTTAGCTTCATTGTCACTTTTGCCTTTTATTAAATCTGTCATTATTGAAGCTGATGCCATAGAAATTGCACACCCACTACCTTCGAAAGATATATCTTCAACTTTTCTTTGCTCATTTAATTTTAAATATACATGAACATTATCACCACATAATGGATTATTTCCTTTAGCATCTTTGTTAAAATTATCTGTCTTCCTTAGATTTCTAGGATTTTTTCCATGTTCTAAGATTATTTCTTGATATAATTCTTTTAAATTCATTTTAAATCAAAAATTTTTTTACAATTATTAATTCCTTCATTTAATTTATCCAAATCATCTTTAGTGTTATATACTCCTAATGACGCTCTTGCACTTGCAGGAATACCTAATTTATCGTGAAGAATTTGACAGCAATGATGACCTGCTCTAATTGCAACTCCTGTTTCATCTAAAATAGTTGCGATATCATGGGGGTGAACACCTTCGATAGTGAAAGATAATACACCGCCTCTTTCTTTAGGATTTCCAATTAATTTTACAGAATTATTTTTTTGTAAAATTTCTTGACCATATTCAATTAGTTCCTTTTCATGTTTTATTATATTTTCAATACCAATACTTTCGAGAAATTTTATTGACTGATCAAAGGCAATCACTTGTGCTGTAGCCATTGTTCCAGCTTCATATTTATTAGGAAGTTCACCATATGTAATTCTATCTTTTTTAACTTCATTAATCATACCTCCTCCACCTTGATAAGGTGGAAGTTGCTCTAACCATTTTTTCTTTCCATAAAGGACACCTAGTCCTGTTGGACCATACATTTTATGACATGAAATTGCATAAAAATCACAATCTAAATCCTGCATATCTAATTTTAAATGTGGTCCTCCTTGACAACCATCAACCACAATTACAATTCCTTTAGAGTGAGCAAGTTGTGTAATTTCTTTGATAGGTAAAACTGAGCCAGTAACATTAGATAAATGAGTTATTGCAATTACTTTAGTTCTATCTGTTATTTCTTTTTCTATATTTTCAATTGGTATATCACCATCCTCATTAATTTCTGCAAATTTTATTTTTATTTTCTTAGATTTTCTCAAAAAATGCCAAGGAACATAATTTGAATGATGTTCTAATTCTGTAATTAAAACTTCATCATTTGGTTCTAAAATTGATTGACCTAAAGTATTGGCTACTAAATTTAAAGCTTCCGTAGCTCCTTTAGTAAAAACAATCTCGTTCTTATCTTTAGCATTAATATATTTTTGAACAGAAACCCTTGTATTTTCATATAAATTAGTCGCTGCAACTGCCAAATAATGAAGGCTCCTACCTACATTTGAAAATTGCTTTGAATAAAAATCATTTATTCTATCTAAAACAACCTTTGGTTTTTGTGAAGAATTTGCACTATCCAAATAAACTAAATCATTGTTATGAATTTTTTCATCAAATATAGGAAATTCTTTTTTAATATCATCTATGTTCATACTTTAAATCCAATCATGTTTTTTACCAAGTTTTTAACTTCAGCGTCAGTTATCTTGTCAATTACATCGAGAATAAATCCATTTATTAAAAGTTCTTTAGATTGCTGATAATTAAGTCCTCTTGACATTAAATAAAATATTGAATTTTCATCTAAACTTCCTGATGCTGAACCATGGGAACATTTTACATCATCAGCATAAATTTCTAATTCAGGTTTTGCATTAAATTCTGATGACTCATCTAACAAAATAGCTTTACTTAATTGATAACCATCAGTTTTTTGTGCTTCAGAATTTACAAAAATTTTTCCTTGATATATGGCCCTAGAATCTTTTCCAAGAACACTTTTAATCAATTGATAACTTTTCGTATTTTCAACAAGATGATTTATTGATGTTCTAATTTCATGTTGTTGATCGTTCAATAGTGAAATAATTCCATTTACAAATGCTGAAGAATAACTACCATTTAAGTTACAATAAATTTCATTTTTAAAAAAATTTGATCCAGAAGATAAAATAAAGTTTTCAGAAACACTATTTTCATCCTGATTAATATTATTGAAAGAATATCCAATATTTTTATTGTGATTGTTATCAATTTTATAATTTTTCAAAATAGAATTTTTTTTCAATTCTAAGTCATAAAAGATATTGATAAAATTTTTTTCTGATTGATGATAGTTATAATCTATTAATCTTAAAGAACTATTTTGGTCTAGTTCAAATTTTAATCTTATACTGATACTTTTTGATTTAATCTTATTATTTGTTGTATGGTAAATTACTAAAGGTTTTTTAAGATGATAATCTTTTTTAATTGAAATTTTATAAATTTTATCCGAAAAAGCATTATTTAAATCAATTAATGAATTGAAATTTTGAATTTTACTTTCAGTCTCTGAAATTTCATTTAATTTTATCTTATCTTCATCTTCAAAACTAAAATCAATTTTTTCAACTCTTCCATTTATAAAAACAATTTTATTATGTTCTAATCCGTCTATAAAAACTGATGTATCAATTTTATTTGATGATGAATAATCACTAAAAAAACTTAACTCTCCAATATTTTTATGAATAATTTGATTAATGTCAGAGAATTTCCAATTTTCAAGCTTTCTATTTGGAAAACCATTTAAAATGAATTTGTCTAAAAACTTTTTTTTCAAATCAATATCAGTTTTGGATAAACCTGAAGTTTTAAATGTTTTTTCGAAATCTATTTTTATCTGTTCATTCATTTAATTAAAATTTTCATACCCCTTTTTTTCTAACTCCAACGCTAATTCTGGACCACCAGATTTAACTATTTTACCGTTCATTAAAACATGTACAAAATCTGGTTTGATATAATCTAGTAATCTTTGATAATGAGTAATAATTAAAAAAGAATTTTCTTTATTTCTAAGCGTATTTACTCCATCAGCAACAATCTTTAATGCATCTATATCTAAACCTGAGTCTGTCTCATCTAAAATTGATAACTTAGGAGATAACATTGACATTTGAAGAATTTCATTTTTCTTTTTTTCACCACCAGAAAAACCGACATTCAACTGTCTACTTAATTTTTCCTCATCGAATTTTAATTCTTTTGCTTTTTCTTTTACTAGTTTTAAAAATTCAATTGCATCGAGTTCTTTTTCACCTCTAGCTTTCCTGATTGCATTCAAAGAAGTCTTTAAAAAAATATTAGTATTAACTCCTGGAATTTCCAATGGATATTGAAAAGCTAAAAAAATACCTCTATGAGCCCTTTCCTCGGTTTCTAAATCAAACAAGTTATTATTTTCAAATAATATGTCTCCTGTTACCTCATAACCTTTTTTTCCAGACAAAATGTTAGATAATGTACTTTTTCCCGATCCATTAGGACCCATTATTGCATGAACTTCTCCAGGTTTTACGTCTAAAGAAAATCCTTTCAATATTGACTTTTTGTCAATGTTTGCACTTAGATTATTTATTTTAAGCATTAACCTACACTTCCCTCTAAACTGATACCTACAAGCTTTTGAGCTTCTACAGCAAACTCCATAGGTAGTTGCTGCAATACTTCTTTGCAGAAACCATTTACAATTAAACCAACAGCTTCTTCTGAGCTTAAACCTCTTTGTTGACAATAGTGTAATTGTTCTTCACTTATTTTGGATGTCGTTGCTTCATGAGCAATATTTGAATCAAAATTTTTATTTTTAATATAAGGTATCGTGTGCGCTCCACATTTATTTCCCATTAATAAAGAGTCACATTGTGTGTAATTACTCGCATTTTTCGCTTTTGAATTTATATCCACTAATCCTCTGTAAGTCATATCAGAATGTCCTGCGCTAATTCCTTTCGATATAATTTTACTTTTTGTGTTTTTTCCTAAATGTATCATTTTTGTGCCTGTGTCAGCTTTTTGATAATTGTTTGTAATTGCTATTGAGTAAAATTCACCGATTGAATTATCACCTTTTAAAATACAACTAGGGTACTTCCAAGTGATTGCTGAACCTGTTTCAACTTGTGTCCAAGAAATTTTAGAATTTTTACCCTTACATAATCCTCTTTTAGTAACAAAGTTATATATTCCACCTTTTCCATTTTCATCTCCTGGATACCAATTTTGTACTGTTGAATATTTTATTTCAGCATCATCAAGAGCTATTAATTCAACATTAGCAGCATGTAATTGATTTTCATCTCTCATTGGGGCAGTACATCCTTCTAAGTAACTAACGTAACTACCTTTATCTGCAATAATTAAAGTTCTCTCAAATTGACCAGTCTCAGAAGCATTAATTCTAAAATAAGTTGAGAGTTCCATTGGACATTTAACTCCTTCTGGTATGTATACAAAAGATCCATCTGTAAATACTGCTGAGTTTAGTGTTGCAAAAAAATGATCTGTGGTTGGAATTACACTACCTAAATATTTTTTAACTAAATCCGGATGTTTTTGAATAGCTTCAGACATAGAACAAAAAATTATACCTTGCTTTGTCAACTCTTCTTTAAAAGTTGTTGCAACTGAAACAGAATCAAATACTGCATCAACAGCAATTCCATTTAATCGAGCTTGTTCTTGTAAAGGTATTCCAAGTTTTTTATAAGTCTCTAAGAGCTTAGGATCTAGCTCATCGAGACTTTTTGGTTTATCTTTCATACTTTTTGGAGCCGAATAATAATACAAATCCTGATAATCAATTTTCGGATATTTTGGTTTTTGCCAATTTGGTTCTTTTAATTGTTTAAATCTTTTGAAAGCGTTTAATCTAAATTCAAGCATCCATTTAGGTTCTTTTTTGATATTTGAAATAAATTTTATAACATCTTCATTTAAACCTTTGGGTGCCTTAATATTCTCAATATCGGTTGAAAAACCATATTTGTAATCTTTTAAATTTTCTATTTCTTTTTCTCTAGTATCCATCTTAAATTCTTCTTTCATTACTGGATTTAACTAAATCTTCTAAACTTTTTTCCTCAAAAAAATTATTTATATGATTTTCAAGTTCATCCCATAGATTATGAGTTAAACATTTAGTTGATTTGCCATTACAACCTTTTTTAGACTCTTTTTTGCATTGAACTGTTTTTACTTTTTCATCAACTGCATCAAAAATATTTGTAAGCTTAATTTCTTTAGCTTTTTTATTTAAAACATATCCACCTTGCGTTCCTCTAACACTCTGAACTATTTCTTTTTTTCTCAATTTTGAAAAAATTTGCTCTAAATAATCTAAAGAAATACCCTGTCTTAATGAAATATCTCTTAGAGAAACTGGATTAATATTATCGAACTTAGCTAAGTCTGCTAAAGCCATAACAGCATATCTACCTTTTGATGTAAGTTTCATAAATCCGCAATTTATAAGGGTATATATAAACCTGACTAAAATAGTCAAGTATATAAGATAATAAAAAAAACTATCAATTTGTCACGTAGTTGTGATATGTCTAATTTTTTTTTGAGAATAATAATCAATACTAATTATGGATAACAAAATTTTAGAAATTTTTATTCCAGGCCCCGCAGGAAGACTTGAAGCTAAATATTTTAAAAGTAAAAAAAATACATCCCCTATTGCATTAGTTTTACAACCTCATCCTCAATATGGAGGAACAATGAATAACAAAGTAGTAGTTGAAACTTTTCACGCATTTATGGATAATGATTTTTCGGTTTGTAGAGTTAATTTTAGAGGTGTTGGCAAAAGTGATGGTGAATTTGATAATGGTCAAGGTGAGCTTGCAGATGCAGCAGCTGCTTTAGATTGGCTAGAAAGAGAAAATTTTGATAATTCTCAATGTTGGGTTTCTGGATTTTCTTTCGGATCTTTAATAGCAATGCAACTATTAATGAGAAGACCTGAAATAAATAGGTTCATAGCAATTTCACCTCAACCGAATGTTTATGATTTTTCTTTTTTATCACCGTGCCCAACATCTGGATTAATGGTTTACGGTAAAAAGGACGAATTAGTACCAGTTGACTATATAAATGACTTAAATAAGAGATTAAGTGAACAAAAAGGAATTAAAGTTGAATTTCAATCAATAGCTGATGCAAATCATTTTTTTTCCAAAAATGAGTCAGCACTTGTTAAAAATTTAAATAAATATATAAAAAAAGAAACAGCTATCTACTAATTAAAATTTAAAAATTTTTATTTATTTTTCCTCCTAAAGTAGGAGATTTACATCTGGTTGTATGAGGAAATGAAATTGGTAAATTTAGGAATGATCTTATAGATAAATAACCAAATGCTTGTGACTCTATGTAATCGCCATCTAGCTCATATTCATCGATATCTGTGAATTTAAAACTACTGTCTTGTAAAAAAAATTTCAAATAATCAATTAAAGATTGATTTTTTCTTCCGCCTCCACACAATATATTTATCTTTGAAATTAAATTATCTTGATTACTAACCATTCTTAAACCTTCAGCTATCAAAAAAGCTGTAAATTTTGTTATGGTTGCACAACCATCCTCTAAAGATAAACCTCTTGCAAAAGATATGTCATAATTTTTTATATCAAGAGATTTATCATACGAAGTATTAGAAAAATTTTCTACTGCTTGATTAAAAATTAAATCATTCACTTGTCCAGCTCTAGCAAATTCACCATTATCATCAAATTTTCTATTTGAATTTTTTCTTACCCATTCATCAATCAAACAACTTCCTGGTCCTATATCGTAAGCTTTAAAATTTTCATATGATGAGATTTTTTCATCTATAATTTTTGTCACATTGCTTATTCCTCCTATATTAACAATATTCATGGGGTAATTAGTCATAAATTTTTTGTTTATAATGTTTGAAATTAATCTATGAAAAATTGGAACCAAAGGAGCTCCTTGTCCACCATTATCTATATCATTTTGTCTAAAATTACTTATAATTATTTTTTGTGTAAGTTGAGATAATAATTTTCCATCACCCAGCTGTAATGAAATTTTTTTTTCTGCATCATGAAAAATAGTTTGTCCATGCAATCCAACAAAATCAATATCATGATTTTGATTTTTAAAAAAATTGTTAATTATTCTGGCATAAAATAAAGTAATCTCTCTATCTAATTTACTTAAATCAGAAGAGTATTTTTTCAAATCCTCTATTGAATTTAGCTGATCTCTTAAACCTATTATTTTGACTCGCAAATTATTATCAAATTCATAAAAATTGTTTAAAATTGATGTAAATTCGGCTATTCCGTCAGATTTTATCAATGATAAATCAATTCCATCTATTGATGTTCCCGTCATAAGGCCTAGTGCATTAAATACTTTTTTTTTCATTGATATTCTTTTTTAGCAAAATTTGTATATTGTGGAACTATACGCTTATGAATAAATTTTTAAATGAATTTAAAGATAGAGGCTATTTTTATCAATGTACCAATGAAACTGAATTATCAAATTTATTAAATCATAAAAAAATTACCGCTTATATTGGATTTGATAGCACTGCCTCTAGCTTACATGTTGGTAGTTTAATGCAGATTATGTGTCTTAGACTTCTCCAAAAACATGGTCATAGACCTATAGTTTTGTTGGGAGGAGGAACAACCAGAATAGGAGACCCATCAGGAAAAGAAGAAACAAGAAAAATTTTATCTGAAAAACAAATTGAAATTAATATTAAGAATATTCAAAAGGTATTTAATATCTTTTTAAAATCAGATAATCCAAAACTTAAACCAATATTTGTTAATAATTATAAATGGCTAGGCAAACTAAAATATATTAACTTTTTAAGAGAAATTGGAAAACATTTTACAATAAATAAAATGTTAAGTTTCGAAAGTGTTAAATTAAGATTAGAAAGAGAACAATCTCTCAGCTATATGGAATTTAATTATATGATCTTACAAGCTTACGATTTTTTAGAACTAAATAAGAGTAAAAACTGTCTACTTCAGATAGGAGGTTCGGACCAGTGGGGAAATATTGTTAATGGTGTTGAGCTTATAAAAAGACATTCAAATAAACAAGTATTTGGACTAACAACACCTCTTATCACTTTAGCTTCAGGAGCAAAAATGGGTAAGACTGAAAAGGGAGCAATTTGGCTAGATAAAAAACTTTTGTCTCCATACGATTATTATCAATTCTGGAGAAATACAGATGATAGAGATGTTATAAAATTTTTAAAAATGTTTACTGATTTAGATGTTTCAAAAATTGAAAATATGAAAAATATAGATATTAATGATTTAAAAAAAAGATTAGCACTAGAAGCTACAAAGATGCTTCATGGTGAAAAAGAAGCAAATAAAGCTTTAGAAACATCTATTGATATATTTGTAAATAAAAAAATTGATAATGACACATCCCAATTGCCAATTATAAAAATAAAAAAAAAAGAAATTAATGATGGTCTTAATATTTTAGATCTAGTTGTAAGATCAAATTTATTAAAATCAAAAAGTGAGGTCAGAAGAGCAATAAAAGATAAGGGAATAAAAATTGACGATAATCCCATTGATAATGATAATTATTTATTATCATTAAAAATTTTTAAAGATCTTGATTTAATTAAATTATCACATGGTAAAAAAAATCATGTAATAGTAAAATTAATTAATTAGCTTTTTTAATTTTCTCAAGAGTTCTTGTAATAAATCTTGGTGTTAAAGTTTTGATTGGATTAACAGAAGTGTCTAAATTTTTTGGTTGGCCTTTTATCTTAAAACTTACACCAAAAACTCCCTCTCCAGTTTTTGAACCAACTAATATTTTTCCTAGAACAGGAATTGATCCTATAGCTTTATTTATAGTTGTAGCTGGAACTAAAGTACCTCTTAAACTTATTAGTTTATTTTTTTCAACATATCCTTCCATTAAAACAGATATTGCAGGTCCTATTGCATAAATTTCATTTATATTCATAAGATCACCATCGTTTTGGAAATTCATTTCAAATTCTTCAAATCGTATTCCTTCTCCAGATAAAATATCTGCAATACCTTGTAGTGATGCTAGAGTTAATATTTTTGTTAATGTTGGTAATTCGTTTAATTTAAAATCATAAATTTTTAAAGTAGAATTAGAAATGTTATTAACTTTTGAACTGTAGAAATCAAGCACACCTCCATCGAACCCTTTGATAAATTTATATCTTTTTACTATTGGTCTTGCATAATCAATAAAGAATGTTGTTATTTTTTTTCCTTCGCTAGTATTTACTGTAAAATTCATTTTTTTATCATCAGAAAATTTTCCATTCAAACTTCCTTCAAATAATTTACGATTTTTAAAATATAAATTTCCATCTAAATTTTTTAATTGAAATTCATTATCTAAACGAACGTTATCAATTTTTATCTCTATTTTAAAATCTTTATTAAAATAATTATTATCACTGTCTTCAAATAAGATTTTTTCGATTAAAGCATCTGCATTGAAGTAGACACCATCTAGTATATAGTTATCTTTTTTTCTGGATATACTGAATGAGTTTTTATGATTATTTTTATCTAAATAATCAAGATCAATTATACCAAATTTGATAAATCTAAAGTTTTTATCAAAATGAAAATCTTTAATTTCAATCTTATTTTCGGATTCACTTAATGAGGCTAATTTTAAAGAAATAATTTTATTTTTATCTCTAAAACCATTTATCTTAATTATTGTATCTTCATCTATATTTTTTTCATAATTTAATAGTTCTATATGAAAGGGATTTTTTTTAATTTGTAATGAATTTTCAAAAATTAATTTATCTTTATTTTTTTCATATTTATAAGAAATTAAATCCTCTGTTTTTTGGAATAACACTTTACCATTTCCATTTATTAAAAAAATATCGTCGTTGTACTCCAAATTTATTTGATTATCTAAAAGACTAATTACATTTTGAACTTCAGGAAATGTCTTTTTTAAATTAAAATTATTTAATATTTTTGCCTCGTGAAGTTTAATTTTAGAAATAATTTTTTGATCTTTTAATCTAAATTTTTTATCAATCTTAAAAGAAAAATTGTTGTTTGAACTAAATCTTACTTTTGAAAACTCAGTATCAAAGAAAAGATTATCTTTTATCAAATCCAAATCTTTCTTACTTAAGTCAATTATATCATTTTCAAAATTTCCACTAACAAGAAAATAATCTTGATTTTTTTTAGCAGATATATTTTTTGAATTAAAGATATAGTCATTAAATCTTAATAGAATATTTTCAAAAATAAAATCTTCTTTAGTTATTTTAAAAAAAAAATTTATTTTATCTATATTTTCATTTTTAAGTGTTTTAAATTTCGCCTCTTTGACTAACCCATTTACTAAATAGTTATCCTTTAAATTCCCTTTTTCATCAAATTCTAATTTAATATCTGCAATTAAATATCCTTTGATTTTTAATAATTTTTCTAAAACAATTAATTCAGGTATCTTATAAATTGATTTTATGAAAGAAATTAGACTTTCTATTTCAATAGATTTTGTAGAAATCTCGACTTGTTCAATTAAAAATTCATTAAAAAATATTGATTTTAAAGGTACATTTGTTTTTATACTTTGAATGTCCAAAAATTTATCTTCATTTTTTATTTTAGGGCCAAGTGTTTTAACATTTAGATTTAATCTAAATGGATCAAGAATTAACTTTACTTCATTTAACTCTACACTCAAATTGCTATTTATCTCTTTAACTTTTGTCTGAATTTGATTGTTAAACTTTGTTGTTTCAATACCAAATAAACTTAAATAAATTATTAAAATTGATATCAATAAGATAAAATAAGAAATTGTTTTTAAAATTATTTTCATTTAATTTGATATAGAGATTGTTCTAAAAACTCATCTATTTCACCATCTAATATTTTATCAGGACTAGTGCTTTCAAAGTTTGTTCTATTATCTTTTACAAGTCTATAAGGTTGTAAAACATATGATCTAATCTGGTGACCCCATCCAATTTCGGATTTCGATGACTCTAAATTTTGATTTTCTTTTTCCTTTTTTTTTATTTCAAAATCGTAAAGCCTAGCCTTCAACATGTTCATACAAGTCTCTTTGTTTTTATGTTGCGATCTTTCATTTTGACACTGCACAACTATTTTTGATGGTAAATGAGTAATTCTAACTGCACTATCAGTTGTATTTACGTGTTGTCCTCCTGCTCCACTTGATCGATATGTATCTATTCTCAAATCTTTATCAAGAATTTCAATATTAATATTTTCATCCACAACTGGATAAACCCAAATACTTGCAAAACTAGTGTGTCTTCTAGCACCAGAATCAAATGGAGAAATTCTCACCAATCTATGAATTCCAGATTCTTTTTTTAACCATCCAAAAACGTAATCTCCTTGAATTTTAATTGTAGAAGATTTTATGCCTGCCTCATCTCCTTTATGCTCACTTATCAAATTTGATCGAAATTTTTTACTATCTGACCATTTTAGATACATTCTTCTTAGCATTTCAGCCCAATCCTGGCTTTCTGTCCCGCCAGCACCAGCATGAATTTCTATATAGCAATCTAAAGAGTCTGCCTCATTTGATAAAAAACATTTAATTTCATTTTTTTTTACAATCTCTCTTAAGTCTTTAATATTATTAAAAACCTCGTTTTGAATATTCATATTATTCTCTTCAATAGCAAGTTGATTTAATTCATCTAGATCTTTTAGGTTTCTAATTGAGTCATCATATGAATTAATCAAATCTTCACATAGTTTTTTTTCTTTTATTATTTTTTGTGAATTCAACTTGTCCTGCCAAAAATTAGGATCAAGCATTTTTTGATTATTTTTTTCTAATCTTGATGAAATTTTATTTTTTTCAAAGATACTCCTTGACTCTTTGATTTATTTTTTCAATCTCTTTTTTGAAATCTAAATATTTATGATCCATTAATAAAACTTTAATATATTATTAGTATCTACCTTGTTATTATTAGAATATAAAATTTTTCCATCAATAACATTTTTACTTTTATACGCCTCTAAAATCGTGTTATTTGACGTAAACTTAGCTTTTTGACCTGTAGATGGATCTACTACCATCATTGTGATTCCATTTGAAACTTTAAAAGGTCTGGCATCAGATTTTTTGACAGCTGACTCAATAAATTTTTTAAATATTGGTAAGGCTGTTTTTGAACCAGTCTCAAATTTACCTAATGGTTGGGGGTTATCCATTCCAACATAAACCCCAATAACTAGATCAGAAGTAAAGCCTATAAACCATGTATCAGTATTTTCATTAGTCGTACCTGTTTTACCAGCAATATTTAACTTTAAGTTTTTTAATTTTTTTCCTGTTCCTCTTTTAATTACACCTTCTAAAAAAGATGTAACTTGGTATGCAGTCTGAGATGAAAAAACTTGTTTATAATCATCTTTTACTTTTGGATAATCAGTGCCAGTAAATGAAATATTTTGACAATTTAAACAAGTTCTTTTTTCATTATTCACAACTGTATTTCCCTCACTATCTTGAATTCTATCAATTAATATAGGAGAAACTAATTTTCCACCATTAACAAAAGCAGAGTATGCTGAAGTTAACTTTAATAATGTTGTTTCTTCTGATCCTAAAGAAATAGACAATAATGGTTCGGGATTTTCATAAATGCCAAGATCTTTAGAAAATTTTGCGACATTATCAATTCCCAATTTTTGAGCAATTCTAACAGTCATAAGATTTCTAGATTTCTCAAGACCAACTCTCAGTGTTGAGGGTCCATAAAACTTTTTTCCATAATTTTCTGGTTTCCACATTTTAAGATCAGAACCTTGATCTAAAACTAATGGTGCATCCAAAACTAATGATGAAGGTGTAAAATTATTTTCTAATGCAAGAGCATATACAAAAGGTTTAAATGCTGAACCAGGTTGCCTCAAAGCTTGAGAGGCTCTATTAAATTCACTGTTTCTAAAACTAAATCCACCGGATATGGCTAAGATTCTTCCAGTGTAAGGATCCATTACAACAATGCCTCCATTAATTTTTGGGATTTGTTCTAGAGTAAATTTTCCATCAGATTTTTTTTTCACATAAATTACATCACCTACTTTTAATAATTCATTAAATTCTTTTTTTGTCCAAGATATATCTTTATATTCAATAATACCTAGAAAATTTTCATTAGTTTCTATCTCAGCAGAAAATTGATTTATTTTTTTTACTATGGCTAATTTCCAATCAATTGATTTTTCTAATTTATAATCTTTTAAATCCTCATGCCATTTATTTTTATACTTCTTATTTAAAAGAGGACCGCGCCACCCTTTTCTTCTGTCATATTCAATCAAACCTTTTCTTAGAGATAAAGTTGCAATTTTTTGCAATTCTAAATCAATTGGTGTGTTAATATTAAATCCCTGTTTATAAATTTTGTCATAAGACAAAATTTCAATTACACTTTTTCTAACATCCTCAATATAATATTGGGCATCTTCTAAAAAAATCTTTTTTGTTTTTTTTAATTTTATATTTCTAGCTTTATATTCATTATATTCGTTTTGATTGATAAATTTATTATCAAACAAATTTTTTAATACTAAATCTCTTCTAAACTTTGCTAATTCAATATTTCTATAAGGATTATATTTACTCGGAGCTTTTGGTAAAGCAGCTAATAATGCTGCCTCAACATAATTTAATTCTTTTATTGATTTGTCAAAATATTCTAAACTAGCAGCTGCAACACCATATGCACCACTACCAAGGTAAATTTGATTAAGATATAGTTCTAATATTCTCTCTTTTGATAATGCTCTTTCTATTCTAAAAGCCAAGATTGCTTCTTTAATTTTTCTATTTAAGCTTACTTCATTGCTTAATAAAAAATTTTTTGCAACTTGTTGTGTAATAGTAGATGCTCCCTCAAGTCTTTTTGATGTAAGAATATTTCCAATATTATTTATAATTGCTCTCAAAACTCCTTTAGCATCAACTCCAGGATGTGAAAAAAAATTTTTATCTTCTGCAGATAAAAAAGCATTTATAACATTTTGTGGAATTGAACTGTAGGGAACAAATATTCTTTTTTCAGATGAAAAATCTGCAACCAATTCTCCATTTCCTGAATACATTTTACTTGATACCGGAGGTTTATAACTCTTTAAAAATTTATAATCAGGAATATTGCTTGAAAAATTCCATAAAATACTCAAAATAACAATTATCAGTATTAGCAAAAAACTAGCAAAAGTAACAAATATATTCTTAAATAACTTACTCATTTTGTTTCCATTATATATTGGAATTTGTTAAAGTTATGGCATTAGAATTATACAAAATTTATTAATAAATATTTAATGAAACAATCAAATAATAAACTATGGAAAAAAATTTATATATTGATGCTACGCATCCTAATGAAACTAGAGTTGTACTCAAATCAGACAATAATATTGAAGATTACGAATACGAAGGTTCAAAAAATAGCCTAATAAAAAACAATATCTATTTAGGCAAAGTAAGCAGGATTGAACCTTCTTTACAGGCTGCTTTTGTAGATTTTGGTAGAGATAGACATGGCTTTTTATCATTTAATGATATTCAATCTGACTATTATCAAATACCACAGAGTGATTTACAAATTATAAAACAAGAAGAAGAAAGAATAAGGGAAGAACTCTCAAAAAAAGTTGAGGAAAAAGAAGAAGAAAATATCGCTGACGGTAATCTAGAATTAGAAGATCCAATAGAAAAAAATGATCCAATAGAAAATAAAAGCGAGGATGAAAAAGCAAATTTAAATGAGTCAAAAATAAAAAAAAATGATTATCGTCATAAATTTAAGAGATATAAAATTCAAGAAGTTATAAAGCCAAATCAAGTCATACTAGTTCAAGTAATTAAAGATGAACGAGGTCAAAAAG
Organism: uncultured Pelagibacteraceae bacterium; assembly: GCA_902617715.1. GTDB lineage: Bacteria > Pseudomonadota > Alphaproteobacteria > Pelagibacterales > Pelagibacteraceae > Pelagibacter. The sequence goes on from CACMXS010000012.1 coordinate 28,658, forward strand.
GTGCTGCATTAAGCACATTTATATCAATAGCAGGAAAATATATAGTTTTAATGCCAAACACACCAAAGGGTGGTGGAATTTCTAGAAAGATATTTAACCCAGCCGATCGAAAAAAAATTAGAACTATATTAAATGATATAGAAATTCCAAAAGAAATGGGATTAATTGTAAGAACTGCTGGAAGTAACAAAACAAAAAATGAAATCAATCATGACTTGACCACATTAATTAATACATGGAATCAAATTAAAGATAATGCCATAAATTCAATTGCACCTGCTTTAATACATCAAGAAAGTGAAATTATAAAAAGAACTTTAAGAGATATGTATGATGAAAATACAAATAATATTATTGTTGAGGGGAATGATGGTTACAAAAAAGCTCAAAACTTTATGAAAATGATGATGCCATCGCATGTAAAAAAAATAAAAAAATACAGAGGCAAAATCCCCCTTTTTATTGAAGAGGGAATAGAACAGAAATTAAATCAAATTTTTGAATCAGAAATAAAATTAGCATCTGGTGGTTATTTAGTTATTAACCCAACTGAAGCTTTGGTATCAATTGATATTAATTCTGGAAGCTCAATTAAACAAAAAAATGTTGAGAGCACTGCCTTAGATACAAACCTTGAAGCTGCAGATGAAATTGCAAGACAGATAAAAATAAGAGATTTGTCAGGATTAATAATAATTGATTTTATTGATATGCTCAGCTATGGAAATAGAAAATTAGTTGAGAGAAGATTAAAAGAAAAATGTAGAGCTGATAGAGCCAGAATACAAATTGGAAGAATAAGCAATTTTGGATTATTAGAAATGTCTAGACAAAGGCTAAGAGAAAGCGCTGTTAAATGGAGGATAAACTTAACAGATGAGTCTTTTGCACTTAAAATTTTAAAACTTGTAGAGTTAAAAACTGTTTTAAATAAAGCTAAATTTGTTGATTTAAAAGTTTGTGAAAAAATCTCAAATTTTTTAAAAGAAAACTTTATTGATGATTTAACTTATTTTGAAAAAAAAAATAAAATGAAAATAGATATTATAACAGATAACAATTTGATTATTCCAGAGTATATTATTGATTTAAAAAATAAATCAAAAAAAACACTTGAACTAATTGAGCATCGTGAAAAATTAAGAAATTTAGAAAAACTTAAAAGTGAAAATAATATAGTACAATTTAAAAATAAAAAAAAATTTAAAAAAAAAACTTACCGAAAAAAAAGGTTTTATAAAAAAGCTAAATAATTCCTTTTAATGGTGAAGATGCATTTCCCATTAAATTTTTTTCAATCCTGCCTGAGAGATAAGATTGTCTTCCAGCAATAACTGCATTTTTAAAAGCTAATGCCATTTTTAAAGGTTTTTTTGCCTTTGCTATTGCAGTATTTACCAAAACTCCATCACAACCGAGTTCCATTGCAATTGTTGCGTCAGAGGCTTGGCCTAGTCCTGCATCAATTATTAAAGGTAGTTTTGTTTGACTTCTTATAATTTTTATATTCACTTTATTTTGAATTCCTAAACCAGAACCTATCGGTGCTGCTAAAGGCATTATTGCACAAGCGCCAGCATTTTCTAATCTTTTTGCCATTAGTGGATCGTCGTTGCAATAAACCATGACCTTAAATCCTTCTCTAGACAAAATTTCTGTTGATTTAAGAGTTTCTATCATTTCAGGATACAAATTTTTTCTATCTCCTAGAACTTCTAATTTTACTAATTTCCAACCACCAATTTCTCTTGCCAATCTTAGAGTCCTAAGCGCTTCTTTTGAATTAAAACATCCTGCAGTATTTGGTAGATAAGTAATTTTTTTTGGATCTATATAATCCATTAAAAGAGGTTTATTTTTATTAGAAATATTAACCCTTCTTACTGCAACTGTAACTATGTCTGCTCCTGAAAGTTCGACTGCTTTTGCACACTCCGATAGACTTTTATATTTACCTGTTCCCACAATTAATCTTGAAAGAAATGTTTTTTTTGCGATTATAAATTTGTCTTTTTTCAATTAACCACCTCCAATAAAATGAACTATTTCTACCCTATCATTATTTTTTAAAAATATTTTATCTAATTTTTTTTTATCTATTATTTCTTGATTTAACTCAATTGCCACTTTTTTTATGGGTATTTTCAAAATTTTTACAAGTTTAGATAGATTAATATTCTCTTTAAATGTCTTTACTTTGCCATTTACCTTAATTTTTATTTTTTTTATTTTTTTCATCGTATATAAAAGCTGAATGAATAATAAAATAATTATTATTAATGGTCCAAATCTTAATCTATTAGGTGAAAGAGAACAATCACAATATGGATCTGTTAGTTTTGATAAATTAAAGGAAAATTGTCTTAAAAAATCCAAAGAATTGAATTTAGTAATTGAGTTTGCACAATCTAATGTTGAGGGAGAGTTGGTAAATATTATACAAGATTCTAGAAATAAATTTGATGGTATTATAATTAACGCTGCTGCATTCACTCATACTTCAATAGCAATAAGAGATGCTTTAGATGTTTTTAAAAAACCTATTATTGAGTTACATATATCAAACATATATAAAAGAGAGGAATTTAGACAAAAATCACTTATTAGTGATATAGTTACAGGGGGAATATTTGGTTTAGGAACAGATGGTTATATTTTAGCCATAATTTCTATGCAAAAGCTCTTGAAAAAATGAAAATTGATAAAAAAATAATAAAGGAATTAACTGACTGTCTAGAGGAGTTTAACCTAACTGAATTAGAATATACAGAAAAAGATACGAAAATTAAGGTTTCAAAAAATAATGTTTCTATAAATAATCAATCATTAAATAAATCTAATAATTTATCCTCAGCTCAAGATGATAAAAAAACAAAAAGTATAACTTCAGGAATTGAAGTTACGTCACCAATAATTGGTACGGCTTATCATGCACCAGAGCCAGGAGCAAAAAAGTTTGTTGAAGTAGGAAAAAAAATCAAAAAAGGTGATACGGTAATGATTGTAGAGGCAATGAAAACAATGAATCACGTACCATCAACTTCAGATGGTGTGGTTAAACAAATTCTTGTTTCTGACGGTCAGCCAGTTGAATTTGGTCAAGTTTTAATCATTTTAGAATAATGTTTAAAAAGATTTTAATCGCAAACCGTGGGGAAATAGCAGTCAGAATAATAAGAGCTTGTAAAGAATGGGGAATTTCCACAGTTGCAGTTCATTCTGATGTTGATAGAGAAAGTATGCATGTAAAATTAGCTGACGAAAGTATTTGTATTGGTTCTCATCAACCTGCAAATAGTTATCTTAACATACCGGCACTACTATCCGCTATTGATTTAACAAATTCAGAAGCAGTTCATCCAGGATATGGTTTCCTGTCAGAAAATGCTAATTTTGCTAAGATCTTAGAAGAAAATAAAATCAAATTTATTGGTGCATCATCAAAACATATAAAAATGATGGGTGATAAAATCCAAGCAAAGAAAATTGCTAAAGAAAATGGATTACCTGTTATTGAAGGATCAGAAGGTGGTGTAAAGGATATTAATGAGGCTAAAGAACTTTGTAAAAAAATAGGATTTCCAGTTTTAATAAAAGCATCAGGTGGTGGTGGTGGAAAAGGAATGAAAATTGTTAATAAAGAAGAGGATTTTCAGTCGCTTTTCTCAACAGCAAAATCTGAAGCTCAAAAATACTTTGGTAATAATGAAGTATATATAGAAAAATTTTTTCAAAATCCAAGACATATAGAAGTTCAGATCTTGGCGGGTAAAAATAGAACTATTCATTTACATGAAAGAGATTGCTCTGTTCAAAGAAGACATCAAAAATTAATTGAGGAAACACCTAGCCCAGTTTTAACAGATGAAATTAGAAAAGATCTTTTTGAAAAAACAGTAAATATGGTTAGTAAAATTGGATATGAAGGTGCTGGAACTGTTGAGTTTATTTATGAAGATGGAAAATTTTATTTCTTAGAGATGAATACAAGAGTGCAAGTAGAACATCCAGTAACAGAAATGGTTACCGGCATTGATATAATTAAAGAACAAATATGGATCGCATTTTCTGGAGAAACTGCATTAAAACAATCAGATATTAATCCAAGAGGTCATGCTATTGAATGTAGAATAAATGCAGAAGATCCAAGTAAAAACTTTCAACCTTCTCCTGGAACTATTGGAATGTGTCATCAACCATCAGGTTTTAGAACGAGAGTTGATGGTGCTATTTATCAAGGATATAAAGTAACACCATATTATGATAGCATGGTGTGCAAATTAATTTGCCATGGAAGAAATAGAGTCGAGGCAATTCAAAGAATGAATAGATCCTTGGATGAGTTTGTTATTGAAGGTATTACTACTACAATCCCTCTACATAAAAAACTACTTAATCATAAAAAATTTATTAATTCAGATTTTAATGTAGGTTGGTTAGACAATGAAAAGATAGTCTAATAACATTTTATAAGCCAAATATCATAGACTGGATGATCAAAAGGTGCTATTGACGGACTAGACGAAAACATCCATCCATTAAATACAAAAACATCATCTTTATTTCTTTTAGTCAAATCTTTTACTTGAATATAAGCTGTAACCTCAGGATTATCATCAAATTCAGAATTTTTACATTTCATGCTTTTAATTAAAAGGTCTTTGTGTTTTGTTTCTTCACCATTTTTAATTTTAACTAAAGTATTTTTTGAACTAATTTTATCTAGAACTTTTATCTCTATAAAATCTCCCTCTAAATCACTTATTGCTTTTAAATTTGAAGAGGGATTAATTGATAAAATTACTATTAATGAAAATAAAAATAATAACTTAATCTTTCCAACTTCTATATTTTTTTTCATTGATATTTTTATTTTTATTTGGAAAATAAGCGGACTCTGTACCTGTTAGATTTGGCTGATGTGGTTTTTGCCAATCATACTTTTCAGGATTGTGATTTTTTTCGATCTTATTAGGAGTAAAATGAATCCATGAGTACCATTCTACAGGGATTTTTGAAGCGTCAATTTCTCCTGAATATATAACCCATCTTTTTCCATTTTTACTTTCGTAGTATTTATTTCCAAATGAATCTTTTCCAACGAATTTTCCGATTAAAATAGTTTTCAATCTCGTCCCAAGTGTATCTCGATTCCACCAAGTAAAAATCTTTCTAAAAAAAGTCAACATAAAAAATTCATTAATTTCAATTTAAAATTGTATAAAATAAATTAGACTAAAATTTGAATTTGTATATAAATTAATGAATCATTTTTCAAATTAATTTTAATTTATTGAGGTCAAATGGCAAAATATTTAGTTGAAACTTATTATACATGTACTTTTAAAGTAAATCATTATTTAGATGATATTAACGAAACTGAACTTAAAAATCTTGAAAAAAGAGATGATGGAAAATTTGAAGTTTTGGATGTTAAGCTTGATAATAGAAAAACAAAAAGTCTAGATCCAAACAATAATAAAGTTATTGAAAATAAGAAAATTAATATTGCTATTGATAAAAATAAAAAAAATTCAACAAATTTAGAAAATATAATTAAAAATAATAATACTTCTGAAAAAAGTGGAAAAAGATTTAGTATGCCAGATAGAAGAAAAGGATATATTCAAAAAGCTACTATTGGAGATCATAAAGTGTATCTTCATACTGGAGAATATGAAGATGGAAAAATTGGAGAAATCTTCATAGACACAAGTAAAGAAGGAGAATTAGTTAAAGCACTTATGAATAATTTTGCAATAGCAGTATCGCTTGGTTTGCAATACGGAGTTCCACTTGATGAATTTATTAATGCATTTGTTGGTACAAAATTTGAACCATCAGGAAAAGTTCATGGAAATGATAGAATTTTAAGTGCATCATCTATTTTAGATTATATATTTAGAGAATTGGCCATTTCGTATCAAAATAGAGAGGATTTAGCACACACTCCATCAATAGGAGGAAATGAAAATTTGGGTGCTGAAGATAAAAACTCAGAGGATCAGAATCAACTTTTAAAAATAGTAAAAGATCTTACGAGCAAAGGTTTTGTAAGAAATAATTATAAAAAAAATCTTGTAGATCTATCTGATGTAAAAATAAGTCTCAAAGGTAAAAAATAACTATTTTTTTGTTTTGAGAGATAAGCTTAGCTCTTTTAGTTGTTCATCATTCACTTCTGATGGTGCGTTCATCATTAAATCTTGAGCATTTTGATTCATTGGAAACATTGTAACCTCTCTAATATTTTTCTCATTAGCTAAAAGCATAACTATTCTATCTATTCCAGGTGCGATTCCACCGTGTGGCGGAGCTCCATAACTTAGGGCGTTTATCATTCCACTAAATTTTTCATCAACTTGTTTTTTGTCATAACCCGCAACAGAAAAAAGTTTGTACATTAAATCTGGCTTGTGATTTCTTATTGCACCAGATGAAAGTTCTATTCCATTACAAACAATATCGTACTGATATGCAAGAATTTCTAAGGGTTTATTAAAATCAATTTCATCTGAGTCACCCTGAGGCATAGAAAATGGATTATGACTAAACTTAATCTTTTTTGTTTGTTCGTCCTCTTCAAACATTGGATAATCAACTACCCAACAAAAAGCAAAAGTATTATCATCTATTAAATCCAATTCATAAGCAATTTTATTTCTTGCTAATGAAGTTATTCTCTCTAATTCTTTTAATGTATTGCATGCAAAAAATATGCTATCACCTACATTAGCTCCTGTTTGTTTCATCAATTCTAATAATGCCGCTTCTGAAAAAAATTTTCCAACAGGACCTTTTGCAGAAATCTCCTTATTTTTTTCAAAAGTAAAGTAAGCCATCCCAGATGCACCTTGTTCTTTAGCCCACTTATCTATTCCATCAAAAAAACTTCTTGGTTTTTCCTTTGTATTTTTTGTAATTATACATCTCACTCTCGATCCAGATTTGACTAAGTTCTTAAAAATTTCAAATTTAACATCTGTTCTAGAAAAAATTTCAGTAATATCTTTAATAATTAACGGATTTCTTAAATCGGGCTTGTCTGAACCATATTGCAGTAGAGCATCTGCGTATGAAATTTTAGGAAATTTATCAAACATTAATTTTTTTTTTGAAAATTTTTTAAAAGTATTCACGAGTAATTTTTCTACAACATCAAACACATCCTCTTGTTCGACAAATGACATTTCCAGATCTAATTGATAAAATTCTCCAGGGCTTCTATCTGCTCTGGCATCTTCATCTCTGAAACATGGAGCTATTTGAAAATACTTATCAAATCCAGAAATCATAATAAGTTGTTTGAATTGTTGTGGTGCTTGTGGAAGTGCATAAAATTTTCCAGGATTTAATCTACTTGGCACTAAAAAATCTCTTGCACCTTCAGGACTTGAGGAAGTTAAAATTGGAGTTTGATATTCTAAAAACCCAAATTTATTCATTTCACTTCTAATAAAAGAAATAACTTTTGAGCGTAAAATTATATTTTCGTGTATCTTTTTTCTTCTTAAATCTAAAAATCTATATTTTAGTCTTATTTCTTCTGCATACTCTTGATTGCTGAATACTGGCATTGGTAGCTCTTTACAAGTTCCTAGAACTTCAAATTTTTCAATTGCGACCTCGACTTCACCAGTTTCAATTTCTTTATTAATTGTTTCAATAGATCTATTAACAACTTTACCTTCAATTTTGATAACAGTTTCTAGCTGCATCTTTTCTAAAATATCAAATTTTGAATTTTCTTTTTCAATAATACATTGTGTGATCCCATAATTATCCCTTAAATCTAAGAATAAAAGATTACCATGATCTCTTTTTTTATTAATCCACCCTGAAAGATAAACTTTACTCCCAACATCACTCTTTCTTAATTCATTGCAGTTATGACTTCTATATTTATTCAATTATTCTCCTAAAACTTCTTTAATAATTTTTAAATCTATTGATTTTTTCTTTTTTAAACTCATTTCGTCGATCTTATATATAAATTCAAATATTTTGCTATATGATCTATCAATTCTTTTTATTACGTAATTAATTAACTTTTTTTCTATAGAAATTTGACGATCTGACAAATTTTTAACCAATAGTGCAAATATCAGATCATCATCGGGTTTTTTTATACTTTGTAAAAGAAAGTTTTTTGCACGAGAATTCAAATCATTCAATTTAAATTCTATATCAACAATAGATTTATAAGACGTAACGATCAAATACTTGTTATCCAAATCAATCATATTAAATAAAGTATAAAAAAGCTTTTCATCTATAGTGTTATCTAAATTTTCTAAAACTATATTTTGATGAATCTTGATTTCTTTCAGTTTGCTATCATCTAATTGATGAGCATCAAATCTAATTCCCCTGAATTTCTTTAAAAATATATTTACTAAATGTGATTTACCTGAAAACTTTTCTCCATTTATATTTAAAAAATTTTTCTCCCATTTGGGCCAATTATTTAATAATTCCATAATATGTTTATTGCTTTTAGATAAATAAAAGTCTTCATTTGTCATATTACTTTCATGATCGAACTTTATAATTTGTTGATTTTCATCTCTCATATTAATTCAATGACCAAATCTTATTTTGTGTATCAAAATTATAGTTTTTTTCTTTCATTATTTCTAAAAAGATATTTGGTGAATCATTAAAAATTATTTGATAATAAGTGAAATCTTTATTGAATCTGCTAATATAAAAATCATAAATTAAGTCTATATCGCCTAAATTTTTTTCAAAAGTTTCGATCCTTTTGTTATTATTTGAGATCTTGATGCTTAATGGAAATTTTATAGATGTATTTATTTGATTTATCCTTTTCCAATAATCTTCATATACTAACTTTAGATCATTAATCAGACTATATACTTGTTCATCATTCGTAATATCATTATAAAAATACAATTGATTGTTTAATATTACATTATTTCCATTTGAAATTTTTGATAATACTCTCAATCCTTTATCATTCATAAAAATCAAAGTTATAATTGAATGATTCAAATTATATTTTGATATTATTTCGTTGAAATCATATTCCTCTATATTTTCATAATTTTTTTTTATTTGATTTAAATCCTCTAGATCTTCGGTAGGCAAAATATATTCAATCAAATGCGTTTTTTTCAAGTTATCATTCCATTTATTGAAGACATGATTATTATCGAAAATCAATAAATCCTTTTTTCTTTCATCAATAATAATTGGAATAAATAAAAATCTTTTTTTAATTGGGACAGATGGAAAAATATTTTTTTTTTCAAGAAAGTGAAATACCCTTTTTTTGTTAAATGAGACACCCAAATTTACATAATAAATTTTATTAATGAATTTTTCTTCTTTAATTGTAAATGACTCAATCATACCTTTAATTTCATTCAATTTTATTTTATTAATCTTTTTTTTATCAGATGAATTAACGATTACTGAAATTAACTCAAAAAAAGCTTTTTCAAAACCTTCATCCATTACCTCAGTTTTATTAAAATTTATTTCAAATGGTCTCGATATATCAATATTTTCAATAACAAAAGATTTTGCATCTATTTTTTCTGTGGAAAAAAAAAATATATTTAGAGATAGGATTATAAAAAAAATATATAAGAATTTTAAGTTATTTTTTTTTTTATTAAACATCTTGCTATATAGTAATGAATAAAAATCTATTTACCTATAAAAAAAGTGGTGTTGATATTAATGCTGCAGATAAGTTTGTAAAATTCATATCAAATAGTTCTACAAATAAAAAAGGCAAAAAAAAGTTTAAAAATATTGGTGGTTTTGGATCAATTACAAGTATTCCAAAAAACCTAAAAAATCCAAAATTGGTAGCATGTACTGATGGGGTTGGTACAAAAATTGAAATAGCAAATGAGCTGAATAAATTTGATACGATAGGAATAGATTTAGTAGCAATGAGTGTTAATGATTTAATTGTTCAAGGAGCAAAACCTTTATTTTTTTTAGACTACATATCAATAAATAAAATTGATCTTAATAAATTAAAATCGATTATGAGAGGAATATTTAAAGGATGTAAAATTTCAAATTGTGAACTAGTTGGTGGTGAAACTGCAGAAATGCCAGGCACCTATGAAAAGGGAAAGTTTGATATTGCAGGATTTGCTGTTGGGATTGTTGACGAAAAAAATATTTTAAAAAAAAATAAAATAAAAAGAAATAATCTTATCTTAGCTATACCCTCTAGCGGTTTACATTCAAATGGATTTTCTTTGGTACGTAATATAATTAAAAAAAAAAGAATAAAGATAAAAAGTAATAAATATTTGAAAAAAGAATTGATCAAGCCAACTAAAATTTATGTAAATGAAATATTAGATTTAGTTAATAATAATTTATTAAATGGATGTGCAAATATTACTGGAGGTGGAATTTCTGAAAATATTAAAAGAGTAATACCTGATAATTTTTGTGCCTCAATAGATTTGAAAAAAATCAAGACTTTGAAAATTTTCAAATGGTTAAAGAAAAATGATATCTCTGATAAAGAAATGTTGAAAACTTTTAATTGTGGAGTTGGGTTTTGTTTAATAATCGATCCTAAAAATTTAGATAAGGTGAAAAGTTTTTTTTCAAAAAAATATAAACCTTATATTATTGGAAAAATTTTAAACGGATCTAATAAAATCAAATTCAATGATAAAATTAATTGGTGGTAAAAGATTAAATACAGCAGTTTTTATTTCCGGAAAAGGAAGTAATTTAAAAAATCTTATTAAATTTTCATTAAAAAAAAATTCACCAATAAAGATTAGATTTGTTGTATCAAATAATAAAAAAGCAAAAGGGTTAAATTTTTCGAAAAAATACAAAATTGAAAGTAGAATTTTTACATATTCAAATAAACAAATTACTGAAAATCAAATTTTAAAACATTTAAAAAAGAGAGAAATTAAATTAATTTGCCTTGCTGGTTTTATGAAAATACTTTCAAAAAATTTTATTAGAAATTTTCAAGGTAAAATTCTTAATATTCATCCATCATTATTACCTAAATATAGAGGTTTAAACACTCATGAAAGGGCAATTGAAAACAATGAACAATATTCAGGATGCACAGTTCATCTTGTAAATTCTAAATTAGATTCTGGAAAAATTATTTTACAACAAAAAGTAAAGATCAATAAAAAAGATACTGCTAAAACATTAAAAAAGAAAATCCAAAAAAATGAATATGTTTTGTATCCAAAAGCTATTAAAAAATTAATTTCTACTCTTTAAAAAAAAAATCTATTTCAATTTTAGCATTTTCTACACTATCAGAGCCATGAACGGAGTTTTTATCTATTGAAATTCCATATTTTTTTCTAATGGTTCCCTCTGCCGCATCTTTAGGATTTGTGGCGCCCATAAGTTCTCTATTAGCTAAAACACTATTATCTTTTTCAAGCACCATTACTACAATAGGTCCTGATGATAAATATGAGCATAAATCATTGTAAAATGGTTTTGTTTCATGCACTTTATAAAATTGTTCAGCTTCAGATTTTTCTATTTTAATTTTTTTTTCCTTTAAAATTTTAAATCCATTTTTTTTAAAAATTTCTTTAATCTCGTTATCTAAATTTCTTTCTACAGCATCTGGTTTGATAATTGATAATGTTTGTTCGATACTATTCATAATATTCTTCTATTAATTTATTTAATAATCTCACTCCAAAA
>CACMXS010000013.1 GCA_902617715.1 uncultured Pelagibacteraceae bacterium
TTTCACAAGAAGTTTTATTTTAGATGGAAGTTTTTTTACCTATAGCTGAAGTTTTTGTTAGTCCAATTGAAATTCTTTTATTAAGTGCACTAGTCGGGGTTCTTTCAGGTTTGTTCGGTGTTGGTGGAGGTTTTTTAATGACACCATTTTTAATTTTTTTAGGTGTACCACCAGCTTATGCAGTTGCAAATGAGGCTAATAATATTTTAGCTACATCAGTTTCTGGATCTACTACCCACTGGTTAAAAAATACTTTGGATTATAAAATGGGTTTTATGATTGTAATTGGTGGTTCCATAGGAACTGCTTTAGGTATTTATACTTTTAGTTATTTTAAGGGAATTGGAAAAATAGATACAGTTATTTCTTTAGCTTACATGTACATACTTGTGATTATTGGAACATTAATGTTAGTTGAGAGCTTAGGCGAAATTGATAAAGCCAAAAAAAATGTTGTAGAAAGAAAAAAAATACACGTTCATTATTGGATTCATGGTCTTCCATTTAGGATGAGATTTCCTAAATCTAAATTATACGAAAGTATTTTTACTCCAATTATTATTGGCTTAGTTGTTGGATTTATAGCTGCCATTATGGGAATAGGTGGTGCTTTTATTTTGGTTCCAGCAATGATTTATCTAATAAAAATGCCAACAAGATTAGTTCCTGGAACTTCTTTATTTGTAACTATTTTTGTAAGTGTAATTGTAACTTTTTTACACTCATTCAATTATGGCTCAATTGATTTGATGTTAGTTCTATTATTAGTAGTTGGATCTATTTTTGGTGTCCAAGTAGGGCAAAAATTGGGAGAACAGATTGATAGCTCAGGGTTAAAAGCATTGTTAGCAATCTTGTTGCTGATTGTTGGTATTGCAATAGCTTATGATACTTTTTTTGCAGAAGAGATTTCAAATGAACTAACAAAAAATCCAATTACTGAATTAAATTTTTTTTCAAAATTTATTAAAGAATTTTCTAAAGACATGCCATTTTTTTACGGATTGTTCTCAATTATGTTTGCAGTTATTTTAGGAATAGCTGCTGCTTTTATAAGAAGATTTTTATCTAAGATGAGAAAAAAATATTTTGCTAAACCAGCAAAATAATTTTAAGCACTTCTGTAAAGTTTAGTCATTACAAATTCTCTATGACCTAAAGCTTCTGCACAAGTTAATCTTCCATTTGCAACTTTAAGAGTTGTCTCAATAAGCTTATCTCCAGCTTGAGACATATTCATTTCTCTTGAAAGTATTTTTGATACATCACAATCAATATGTTCACCCATTCCTTTAACAGTTAAAGGGTTAGCGGTTAATTTAACAACCGGCTCAATTGGATTTCCAACTATATTTCCTTGTCCAGTTGGAAATAAATGTATATTAAATCCAGCTGCAGCTTGTAAGGTAACACATTCAGCCGCTGCTGATGACGTATCCATAAAATATAAGCCTTTACCTTTTTTAGGTTCTTCAGCAGGTTCTAAAACATCTACAAATTTACAATTTCCAATTTTTTGAAAATTACCAAAAGCTTTTTCTTCGATTGTCGTCAAGCCACCAGCAATATTTCCTGCTGTTGGCTGACTTTCAGAAAGATCATCAGTTGCTTCTTTTAAAATAAAATCATTATATGAACTCCATGTTTTCATAAATTTTTCAGATGCCTCTTTTGTTGCTCCTCTTGTAGCACAAACTTTTTCAGCTCCAGTAAGTTCTGATGTTTCACCAAAACAAAGATGAACTCCCAATGGTTCAAGTTTGTCCATTAAATTTCCTACTGTGGGATTAGCAGCTAAGCCAGAAGTAGTATCAGACTCACCACATTTTACTGAGATCCATAAATCACTAATTGGACATTCTTCTCTTTGTTTCTCAGATGCCCACATCACAAATTCTTGTGCTTTTTTGGATGCTTTCATTACTGTTCCAATATCACCGGTACGTTCAATATGAAAACCTTCAACGGGCTTCCCAGTTTTTGCAATACCATCGACAATTTTTTTGGTCCACTTTGGTTCTATTCCAATCACAATAACAGCAGCAACATTTGGATTACTTCCTGTACCAATCATCGTTCTAAAGTGTAATTCTAAATCTGCTCCAAACTGAAGTCTCCCATATGAATGTGGGAGAGCAATAGTTCCTTTAATATTATTAGATACTGCTTCAGCACAAGCATTAGAAATATCATCTACAGGAAGAATTATAACATGGTTTCTTGTTCCTGCTCGGCCATTTTCTCTTTTATAACCTAAAAAACTTTTTGGAATTTCCATATTATTACCACTTCTTTGTTTTGACATTGTGAACATGAACATGTTCACCTTTTTTGATTGATTTTACAACTTTACCAATATCATGACCATATTTTAAGATCGTATCACCCTCTTTTAAATCTATCATTGCAATTTTATGGCCTAAAGGAATTTCATCCATTGATTGAATATTTACTGTACTGTCGTTTTCCATAATCCAACAAGAACAATCTTGTTTTGGGGTGATTTTCTCAATAACAACTACGCCAACATTGTCTTTTTGGTCGTGAATAATAATGTCAGTGGCCATATATAGTGTCGAAATGTTTATTTGAATTTCGTAAAAACTTATATATTAATCGCAAAAATTAACAATTAAATTTTAAAAAAATTCGTTTCTAATTTAGAAAGGTTCTATTAATGACAAAGATGACGACAGAAGAAGCTTTTGTAAAAGTTTTACAAATGCATGGTATCGAACACGCTTTTGGAATTATCGGTTCAGCTTTTATGCCGATTTCAGATATTTTTCCAGATGCTGGAATTACTTTTTGGGATGTCGCTCATGAAACAAATGGTGGTTTAATTGCTGATGGCTACACAAGAGCTACAGGAAAAATGTCAATGGTTATTGCACAAAATGGTCCTGGAATAACTGGATTAGTGACACCAATTAAAACTGCTTATTGGAATCACACACCTCTATTATTAGTAACACCACAAGCAGCAAATAAAACTATGGGTCAAGGTGGTTTTCAAGAAGTAGAACAAATGAATTTATTTAAAGATATGGTTTGTTATCAAGAAGAGGTAAGAGATCCTTCGAGAATGGCAGAAGTTTTGAATAGAGTAATTGAAAAAGCAATTAGAGGTTCAGCACCAGCTCAGATAAATGTTCCAAGAGACTATTGGACACAAGTAATTGATATTGATCTTCCTCCAATAGTTAGACTTGAAAGACAAGGTGGAGGCGTAGATGCAATTTCTAAAGCAGCTGATCTTTTATCAAAAGCAAAATTTCCAGTAATTTTATCTGGTGCAGGTGTAGTGATTGGTGGAGCAATTGAAGAAACAAAAAAACTTGCTGAAAAATTAGACTCACCTGTTTGTTCTGGGTACCAACACAATGATAGTTTCCCAGGAAGTCATCCACTTGCAGTAGGACCTCTTGGTTACAATGGTTCAAAAGCTGCTATGGAATTAATTTCAAAAGCTGATGTAGTTTTGGCTTTAGGAACAAGACTAAATCCCTTTTCAACTTTACCTGGTTATGGAATTGATTATTGGCCAAAAAAAGCAAGTATCATCCAAGTAGATATTAATCCTGACAGAATTGGTTTAACAAAAAAAGTAACAATTGGAATTAGTGGCGATGCAAAACTGGTTGCACAACAAATTTTTGAAAAATTACAGTCGAATGCTGGTGATAATGACAGACAAAAAAGAAAAGACTTAATTCATCAAACTAAATCTGCATGGTTACAAAAATTATCAAGTTTAGATCATGAAGATGATGATGAGGGAACGGTTTGGAATAAGGAAGCAAGAGAAAGAGATAAAGACAGAATGTCTCCAAGACAAGCTTGGAGGGCAATTCAAGCAGGGATGCCAGAAGATGTGATTATATCAAGTGATATTGGTAATAATTGTGCTATTGGAAACGCATACCCAACTTTTGAAAAACCAAGAAAATATTTAGCCCCAGGTTTATTTGGTCCTTGTGGTTATGGTTTTCCATCAATCTTAGGTGCAAAAATTGGTTGTCCTGATACCCCAGTAATCGGTTTTGCTGGTGATGGAGCCTTTGGAATAAGTATGAATGAAATGAGTTCTTGTGCAAGAAAAGAGTGGCCTGCAATTACAATGGTGATATTTAGGAATTATCAATGGGGAGCTGAAAAAAGAAATACAACACTTTGGTTTGATAATAATTTCGTTGGAACAGAATTAGATCCAGAATTAAGTTATGCTAAAGTTGCTGATGCTTGTGGTTTAAAAGGTGTTACTGTTAAAACAATGGAAGAAACAACTCTAGCAATTAAACAATCTTGTGAAGATCAAAAGAAAGGCATTACAACTTTCATTGAAGTAATTCTTAACCAGGAACTTGGTGAACCTTTTAGAAGAGATGCGATGAAGAAACCAGTAAAAGTTGCTGGGATCAACAAAGCGGATATGAAAAAACAACCTTCTTTGGTTTAGTTTCTTAAGACCTTTAAAATAGCAATCAATTATCGTATTCTTTCTTATGGAAGTTGTAAATGATAATACTTGTAGTTGGATTAATGATCTAACTCCGAGAAACAATATCCAAACAATTTCATCTGATTTAGATTGTGAGTGGTTAATTATAGGTGCTGGTTATACAGGATTATCTGCTGCAAGAAAATTAGGTAAATTGTTTCCAAATCAAAAAATATTATTAGTAGATGCTCAGTTAGCTGGTGAAGGTGCTAGCTCAAGAAATTCAGGTTATCTAGTTGATACAACGCTTAATGATGGTTTTACCTCTAATAAAGAATTGGATAATTATAAAAAAAAAGCAGACATCTATAAATTGGGAATAGAAGCTGTTAAAAGATTTATCAAAGAACATCAGGTAGATTGTGATTGGAACGAATGTGGAAAGTATTTTGCTTCATCGAAAGAAGAAGATAAAAAAATCCTAGAAAATTTCTCTCATAATTTATCTAAATTAGGTTTCGAGCATAATTTGTTATTTAATAAAGACCTAAAAAAAAGATTAGGAACTAATTTTTATAACATTGCCCTTAATACTAAAGGAGGAATTTTATTACATCCAGGTAAATTGGTTAGAGCTATGGTCGAAACATTACCAGAAAATGTTTCTCTTTATGAAAATTCTTTATTAATAGATTGGAGAAAGGTTAATGATACTGTTATTTGTAAATTTAGAAAAGGATCTATAAAAACTAAAAAAATTATTTTTGCTACAAATGGATTTCTAAAATCTTTAGGAATTAAATCTAATTACAATTTTCCTATTACGTTAACAGCTAGTATGACTAGACCTTTAACAGATCAAGAGTTCAAATCTATAGGGGAACCAAAAGAGTGGGGAGTTTTACCAGTTAGACCCATGGGTGCAACTATAAGAATGACAAAAAATAGGAGAATTTTAATTAGAAACACTGCTGAGGTTTATAACCCTTATCAAATGTTACAATCAGATTTAGACAAAAGAAAATTAAAACAAGAGATTGGAGTAAAAAAAAGATTTCCTCAATTACCTGATAATATTATTGAATCATCTTGGTCTGGAATTGTCTCTAGAACTAGAAATAGTTCACAAATTTTTGAGAAAATTGATGAAAATATATTTGTTGCAGGTTGTTATAATGGATCAGGTATTGGAGTTGGTGTTTTATTTGGTGAACAAATTGCTATTAAGGCTAGTAATGAATACACAAATGAAATTGAAACTATCGAGTCAAGAAATAAACCAACTTGGTTACCACCACAGCCTTTTTTGAATTTCGGTGTAAAAGTCAGACTTATGTATGAAAGGTTAAGAGCTAGATCTGAAATTTAAACTGGAAGTTCTGTTGCCAGGTCCCTTTCTACAAATTCATATCAGGCCAATCTTTGTCGTTATATCTATCAAGTTCTTTTTTATTAAAGGGCCTGAATAATACCCAACCAATAACGATCACTAAAACTAAAAGAATTAATGTTTGCATAATTTAATTTATTACAGACATAGGATCTAGTCTAGTTTGAAACCAATTTACTCTAAAATCTAAATGTGGACCAGTTGATCTTCCAGTAGAGCCGACAGTTCCAATGATGTCTCCTTGATTAATTTCATCTCCAACAGACACCATTACATTTTCAAGATGTGAATAAATAGTTGAGATACCGTGACCATGATCCATAATAATTGTTCCACCTGTATAATAAAGATCATCTTCAGCCATAGTAACAACTCCCGACCCAGATGACTTGATCATAGTTCCCTGCTTAGCTGCAATATCAATTCCGTAGTGTGGCCATCTTGGTTTTCCGTTTAAAATTCTTTGACTTCCATAAACTCCACTAATGATACCTTCCACAGGCATTATAAATTGATTTTTGAAAAAAGGTAAATCAGAATTAATTGCTCTTGCTTTTCCAATTTTATTATTTTCTTCTTTTATTCTTTTATAAACAGACTCAGGTGGCGTAACCTTTTTTTCATCTAAACCATCAATTCTCTGAATTTTATATTTTCTTTTTAGAACTTGCTTGGTGATGATTTCTTTTTTTCCCTCAATTATTTTTGTTATAGTAAGATCAAATTTTCTATCTCTATCAATTCCAAATACAAAATAACCATCCTTCGAAACCTTAACTTCTCTTTTATCTACTATGATTTTAGCAGATGAGTCTGTGACCCCAATAATATAATGACCTTGTAAAAATTTGCCTATGAATTCAATGGCATTTACTTGAGTTGAGGTAAAAAGGATTATTAGAAAAAATAATCTAGATATTATTTTGCAGTCCATCCACCATCAACCAATAATGAAGTTCCTGTAATCATAGATGCTGCATCAGAGGCAAGAAATACAGCTGCACTTGCCACATCAGAAAGTTCTGCAAATTTCCCTAGAGGAATGTTTCCTAGAACTTCTCTTTTAAACTTTTTACTTTTTAAAAATTTTTTTGTCATTGGGGTTACTACAAATGTAGGACAAACTGTATTTACTCTAATATTATATTTGGCTAAATCTAAAGACATACCTTTTGTAAGACCTTCTAAACCAAATTTAGTCATATTATAGCACCACCAACTTTTTTTCGATTTTTTGTTTTTATCATTTTAAGAGCACATAATTGTGCAAGATTGAATGTAGCCATAGTATTTATTTTAACCAAGTACTCCATATTTTTGGTTTTAACTTTTGTAAAATGTTCTGGGATATTATTTCCAGCATTATTAACTAATATATCTATTTTAGTTTGTTTATTTATAATCTCTTTTATTTCATTATAATTCGTAATATCACAAACATAAGATTTACATTTCACTTTAAGTTTTTTAATTTTCTTTGAAACTTCATTCAAATCTTCTTGAGTTCTACTGACAATTATTAAATTAGCACCAGCCTCAGCTAGAGCTATTGCACAAGCTCTTCCAAGTCCTTTTCCAGCACCTGTTACTACTGCAGTTTTATTTTTAAGGTTATAATTTTTTAAATACATTATAAAAATAATATTTGAATATCTGTGTAAATCAATTCAATAGCAACTATTAAAATTGCTAATAAACCTGCCCAAGCAATCCACTTATATTTTTTGATCCAATTTGAAATTAATGTTGCAGCAAAAGCCATTAGTGCAATCGATAAAACTAAACCAAAAACTAATAATCCATAATGATCACCAGCAGCGCCTGCTACGCCTAACACGTTATCTAGGCTCATAGTAAAGTCAGCTAATAAAATGGTCCAAATAGCTTTAAGAAAACTTGAGTTATCAACTTTTACATTTTCTTCATGATCAGATCCTTTTATGACATCTGTATAAAGTTTGTAGACAATATAAAGCAGAAGCAGTCCACCCAGTAATCTTAATCCAGTTATTTGCAACAAATATGCAGTTAGTAAAGTTAAAATTATTCTTAAAATGACTGCACCACCAATACCAAAAAAAATAATCTTTTTTCTTTGTTCTAATGGAAATTTTGATGCAACCATCCCAATTATAATCGCATTATCTCCAGCTAAAACTAAATCTATTAAAATAATTTGTGTTAAGATTGTTAATTGCTCTGGAGTAAATAATTCAGCAAACATTAATTTCCTAGTATCATATCAGCACCTTTTTCTGCAATCATTATTGTTGGTGCATTTGTATTTCCTGAAGTAATGTTTGGCATGATTGAAGCATCAATCACTCTTAGGTTTTGAATACCTTTAACTTTAAGTTTTTCATCAACAACTGCCATATCATCCTGTCCCATTTTACAAGTACCAACAGGATGAAAAATTGTTTGAGTGTAATCTGAACCTGCTTTAACTAATTCTTCATCATCAGTAATATGAACTCCTGGCCTATATTCTTCTGGCTCATATTGTTTGAATGTTTCAGTTTCTAACATTATTTTTCTAACAATTTTTAATCCCTGAGCTGCAACTTTTCTGTCATCATCAGTAGATAAATAGTTCATTTTAATTTTGGGATAAATTCTACTATCGTTACTAACTATATTGATTTCACCTCTGCTTGTAGGTCTAATATTTGCAACAGTTGGAGTAATTCCTTCAAAGTCATGCATCGGAGTTACGCCTAAAATGTCCGTACTAACAGGCGATACATGGAATTGTAAATTAGGAGTAGCTCTCGACGGATCGCTTTTAACAAACGCACAAACTTGACTAGCTCCCATAGTTACGGGCCCACTTTGATTAACCAAATATTCAAGTCCCATTAAAAATCTTCCAAATAAACTTTCAACTTTTCTATTGAGTGATTTTAAATTTTTGACTTTATAAACTGGTCTAAACATTAAATGATCCTGTAAATTTTTACCAACACCATTTGACTCATGGATAATTTCTATACCTAAGTTTTTAAGTTTGTTAGCTTCCCCAATTCCAGATACCTGTAAAATATGAGGAGATCCAATTGATCCTGCAGATAAAATTACTTCTTTATTGGCATTAACAGTATTAATTTTTTCTCCAATAAAATAATTAACCCCTGTAACTTTCTTACCTTCGAAATTTATTTTTTGAACATGAGCTTTAGTTACAATTTTTAAATTAGATCTTTTTTTTACAGGATTTAAATATCCTTTAGCAGCACTACATCTAAGTTTCAATCCTGCTTTATTAAAGCTAGTGGTGAATTGAAAAAAACCTACGCCAAAGTTATCTCCAGTATTAAAGTCATTTGTTTTAGGTATCCCATATTCTTCAGCTGCATTTTGAAATTCATCAAGTAATTTTAAGTTAATCTTTTTATTTGCTACAGTAATTGGGCCATTATCATTATGAAATTCATTTTTTCCTAATTCATTATTCTCTGATTTAAGAAAATAGGGCAAAACATTTTCCCAATCCCAACCTGTATTACCCAGTTGTCTCCATACATCATAATCTTCTTTTTGTCCTCTAATCCATAAAAGTCCATTAATTGAAGAGCTTCCACCTAAAGTTTTTCCTCGCGGGTATCTAATCGATCTATTATTCATTGTTTCATCAGGTTCAGTTTTAAAGCACCAATCAACTTTTGGATTATGCATAGTTTTAAAATATCCGACTGGAATATGTATCCATGGATAATTATCCTTACCACCAGCTTCAATTAACAAAACTTTATTTGATGGATTTGCAGAAAGTCTATTTGCAAGAACGCAACCAGCTGATCCTGCTCCAATTATAATGTAATCAAAATTTTCCATTAGTAGTTGTATTTTTTTAATTAATATTAATCTAAGCTTTTACACTCATATTCAACAATTGTCACTTGTGCCAGCTTTGTTTTTCTGATTGTATGATAACGTTATAATTAACACAGAGAGGATTAATAATGAAAAAAATCATTTCAATGTTGTTTGCGTTTGTAATGGTACTTGGATTTACATCTAGTGCTAATGCAGCAAAAACACTTAAATGTCAGACAGTTCTTAACACTAAAGCTGATGAAGTTAAAATGTTAAAAGATTTTACTGACACAGTAACAACTTTAACAGGTGGATCTCTTAAATTTGAAATTCTACCAGCTGGAGCTGTTGTTGGTGTTAAAGAAACTTTAGACGCTGTTGACAAAGGTCTGATTGATTGTGGTTTCGCATGGACTCACTATTGGTCAGGAGATCACCCTGCAGCTATGTTATTTGGTTCGCCAGTAGCTGGTGGTGGTGTAGGTATTGATAATATTGCTTTCTTATCATGGTTTCAATACGGTGGTGGTAAAGAATTATACGACCAACTTTGGAAAGAAATGGGAAGAGATATTAAAGGATTTATGATTCAACCAGTTGGACCAGAGGCTTTAGGATGGTTTCCAAAACCAATTAAAGATATGGCTGACTTTAGAAAATATAAATTCAGAACACCTCCAGGAATTCCTGGACAAACTTATAAAGACATCGGTATAGCATCTGTTGCAATGGGTGGTGGAGATATTCTACCAGCTCTTGAAGCAGGAACTATTGATGCTGCTGAATGGTGTTGTCCAAAACCAGATTTAACATTTGGTTTCCAAAAAGTATTAAAGCACTATTATCTACAAGGTTTACACCAAGTAGTGGTAAATGCTGACTTTTATATTACTGGAAAAACTTATAATGCTATGAGTGATCATGAGAAAAAGTCTCTTGAGGTTGCTGCTAATGCTTCATTAGCTAAATCTTTAAGTTACAGAATCTATGAGAACGGAAAAGCTTTACAAGAGCTTACTACTAAACATGGAGTAATTTTAGAGGATACACCTTCAGATTATTTCACAGAATATATGGCTGCAGCAAAAGCTTCTTTAAATAAGAATGCTAAAGAAAATAAATTCTTTAACGAAGTTTATAATTCGATGAAAGAATTTGCTGATATAGCTGTTCCATTCTGGAGTGGTGCTCAAATGTCTAATGCGAAGCTAGGAATGGCTCACGCAGCAACATTAAAGTAATCAGTAATTAATTTTGATTTATTTAGAGCGGACTTTAAAGTCCGCTCTAATTTTTTTAACTAAAATTTTATGGCAGACGAACCAAGTAAACTTGATATATCAGATGAAATGATTGCCGAAAGGCGAGGTGGTTCGGGGAAAATGCCTGATGATATGCCATTATGGATGGCAAAATCTATTACTGGAATTGATAAATTTAGCAAGTGGATTGGTAATATTGTTTGTTGGATATTGATGCCACTAATCTTTGCAATGACATATGAAGTTCTTGCAAGAAAATTATTTTTAGCTCCAACAATTTGGGCTTATGACATAAGTCGTTTTTTATATGGAGCACTTTTTATGTTAGGTGCTGCTTATGCTCTCTCAAGAGGAGTTCATATAAGAGCAGATTTTTTATATAGAAATTTTAAAACTAAGAACCAAGGTTTGATAGATTTTTGGTTATATTTATTATTTTATTTTCCAGGTCTTATTGTTTTTCTTTATATGACAATAGGATTTGTTGGAGAGTCAATTCAAAGAGGAGAGAGAGGCATGGATACCACATGGATGCCTTATATGTGGCCGATTAAAACTTGCTTACTTATTGGTATAATATTTTTACTTATTCAAGGTATCTCTGAATTATTCAAAAGTTATTGGGCAGCTAAAAAGGGTGAGTGGCCTGGAGAAACTAAATGATAGCTGAGTTTATAGATCCAGCAATTTTAGGTTTTATTCTTGTCGGTGTAATGCTTTTTGCGATCTTCGTAGGTTTCCCAATATCATTCACATTAATATTTCTAGGTTTCGTATTTGGTTATTTAGGATTTGGAAAATTAGTTTTCTATTTAATGACACTCCAATTTTCTATGGTTATGACGGAACAGACACTTGCCGCCGTACCACTCTTTGTCTTTATGGGAATTATGATGGAACAAGCTGGACTTATGGAAAGATTATTTTCTGCTTTCCAAATGATGTTAGCAAAAGTAAAAGGTTCACTTTATTATGCAGTTTTATTTGTTTCTGTAATATTTGCAGCTGCAACAGGAATTGTTGGAGCTTCCGTTACAATTCTTGGAATCATGGCTGCAAAATCTATGAATAGATCTGGTTATGATGTAAGGCTTGCAGCAGGAACTATTACTGCTGGTGGAACTTTAGGAATATTAATTCCACCTAGTATTATGTTGGTTGTGATGGGACCTATAATGGAAATCCCCGTAATTGACTTATTTGCTGCAGCTATTTTGCCTGGAATTCTTCTTGCAAGTTTATACGCAGGCTACACTACAATTAGATGTATGATAAATCCTAAACTAGGACCAGTGATTCCTGAAGATATGAGGGCAGCCAGCATGAAAGATGTTTGGATAGAATTTTTCTTAGGTTTGGTTCCTCCAGCAGCTTTAGTGTTTGCGGCATTAGGAAGTATCTTATTTGGCTTTGCTACTCCTACAGAAGCTGCAGGCTGTGGAGCAATGGGTGCTTTGCTTCTTTCATTGGCATATAAAAAATTAACTTTTTCAAAATTACAAGAGGCCCTGGTTAAAACACTAGAAATAACAGCTTTGATAATGGTTTTAGTTGCGGCCTCAAATTTTTTTGGTGCTGTTTTTGCTAGATTAGGAACTCCAACTTTATTAACCGAATTTTTATTAAGTCTAGAAATGAATAAATATCTAATTTTAGCTATGATAATGGTAATGATATTTTTATTAGGTTGGCCTTTAGAGTGGGTTCCTATAGTAATGATTATTGTACCAATAATTTTACCATTAGTAGAGGCACTAGGCTTTAACTTGACTTGGTTTGCAATATTAGTTGCTGTCAATTTACAAACCGCCTGGCTCTCACCCCCTGTTGCACTTTCAGCATATTTTTTAAAGGGTGTTGTTCCAGAATGGGATCTTAAAGATATCTATTATGGAATGATGCAGTTCATGGTTCTTCAGGTATTTGGATTAATTCTAATAATAATTTTTCCAAAAATCGCTCTTTGGTTGCCAACTCTCTTATATGGACAGTAGAATATTTTAGTTTATTATTGCTGAAGTGAGTCAACAAAAATCAAAAAAAACATTAGTAAATTGGGATTTGGTAACTGTTAATCCGAGTAATAAAGTTTGGAATTGGACAGATTTATTTTATTTCTGGGGGGTCAATATTCAGAGTGTTATTGGTTTCTCTTTAATTACATCTCTTTATGTAATTTATGGTTTAAATACATTTGTAGTGTTGTTTGGTTCGATCCTAGCTTCAATTTTGGTTTATTTTTTTTCAAATTTAATTGGCAAGCCATCTCAAAAGTTTGGTCTTCCTTTTGTAGTTTTATTGAGATCTTCATTGGGTTTTAGGGGAGCCCAATACTTTGGATTTTTAAGATCAATCGTTGGAATGTTTATGTTTGGTATTCAAACATATTTTTTGTCAAAAGCTTTAGGTTTTCTTTTTAGAATTGCATTTTTTTCATATGATAATAATTTTTTAGGACAAGAAATATTTCTGATTTTCTTATTTGGATTAGATATTATTGATTGGGCGTCAATATCAATTGCGATGATTTTACAAATATTTTTATTTAGTATTGGAATGAATTTTAATAAAAAACTAATAAAATTTTCTGCAATAAGTGTTTATTTGGGAATGATTATTTTTTTTTTCGTAGTTTTACTTAGCGATGTTAAACTTTCAACTAATGCTTTTCTAAATGCTTTAAATTTATCAAATTTTATTGATAAAAATAACTTTATTCCTTTAATCACAGTAACCGGTACAATTTTTGCTTATTTTTCAATTGTAATTTTAAGTTTTGGAGATTTTTCAAGATACGTTAAGGATGAAAAGGAATTAAAAAAGGGAAATTTTAGTTTAATCTTAAATTTAATTTTATTTTCATTTTTTGCTTTGTTTATTGTTATTGGTGCAGATGTTTTTTTAAAAGAAAACTCAGAAAAAATATTCACAAACCCTACCGATATTATTGGAAAATTGAACAATTTACTTGTAACAGTGTTAGTCCTAATTTTTATATTAATAGCTTCAATATCAACTAATCTGATTGCTAACTTTATACCTTCGCAATACTCACTAATTAATTTGAGTCCTAGTTCTTTATCCTTTAAAAGTTCGAGCTTTATAATTGCTATTGTTGGTTTTTTAATTGGTGTTTTTTGGTTAACTTTTTTAAGTCAAATTGGAATTTTAGCTTTTGTTGATACTGCGGCAGCTTTTTTTGGACCGTTATTTGGAATAATGATCTCAGATTATTATTTGATTAAAAAGGGAAATTTAATAAATAAAGACATATATTCACTTGAGAAAAGTGGATCTTACTATTTTTCATCTGGATGGCACATCAAGGGAATTTATTCTTTATTTTTAGGGTTTGTTTTTTCTGCCTCTACAATATGGAATTCAGATTTAATGTTTCTTCAATCATATGCTTGGATAATTGGTGCATTTGTCTCTTCAATTACCTATTATCTATTAGCAAAGGAATAATTAAATGGATAAAATTTCATTCAATTTTAAAAATAGGACTGCCGTAATCACAGGTGGTGCTCAAGGTTTTGGTCTTGATATTGCTAAAAGGTTTTTGCATTCTGGAGCTAAAGTAATAATTTGGGATATTGATCCAAAGATGATTGAGAAATCTTTGAAGGATTTGAATAATTCAAATCTTAGCTCAAACATAGTAGATGTGTCTAATTATCAAGAGGTTGAAAGCACTGTAAATGAAATTACACAAAGCTCCAATATTGATATTTTGATTAATAATGCTGGTATAACTGGTCCTACAGCTACTCTTTGGGAATATGATATTGAGATGTGGAAAAAAGTTGTGGATATAAATTTAATGGGAACTTTTAATTGCTGTAGGGCAATAGTTCCTAATATGATCAAAAATAACTATGGAAGAATAGTAAATGTAGCTTCAGTGGCTGGAAAAGATGGAAACGCGAACGCTAGTGCATATAGCGTTGGAAAAGCGGGAGCTATAGGACTTACAAAATCACTAGGTAAGGAGCTAGCCGATAAAAATATAGCTGTAAACGCTGTCACTCCTGCAGGTGCTAAAACACGAATTTTAGATCAAATGACCAAAGAACATGTGCAAAGAATGCTGTCAAAAGTCCCAAGAGGTAGGTTTCTTGAAGTAGAAGAATTTACATCATTAGTTTGTTGGCTTTCATCTGAAGAAAATACTTTTTCTACTGCGGCAGTTTTTGATATAAGCGGTGGTCGTTCTACCTATTAACCTTGGGTTTTTTGCTCTAATATCTTTGTTTGATTTATTTTTGCTCTCCCTAATTTCACGTCTTTAGACATAACAGGTGCAAAAATCATGATTGACCAGTAAATTAATAAGATAAAAATAGAAATTGTCTTCATAATTATTATTTAGATACAAAAATTGATTTTTGGATGTTTAAATTTTGTCAAAATAATGTATTAACAATTTTTTTTTAAAAAATTTATAAAATGAAAACTATTTTAAAGATTCTAGTAGGTACCCTAATCATTGTTGGCTCTAGCAATGCAAATGAGATCAAAGTTTTTAATTTTACTGAAAAAGAGCTTTCTCAGCTAGATGTTAGAAAAGTGAGAGGAGCAGACAATAATACTATTTATTCGGTAGGATCAAACAAAAACGGTAATTTTTTAAAAGCTGTAGCTGATAATGCTGCCTCTGGATTGGGTAAGGAAATAAAAATTGATTTAAACAAGACTCCTTACATCAATATTACATGGAAAATAGAGAGAGATTTACCTGGAATCAAGGAAAATACAAAAAAAGGACATGATTTTGCTGCCAGAGTATTTGCTGTCAAAAAAACAGGTGCAACACCACTTTCAAACAGGGCAATTAATTATGTATTTTCAAGTAATAATGAAATTGGCTTTAATTCTCCAAGTCCTTACACAAAAAAATCAATAGATAATGTTTTAGCTAGTACTAAGAAAAATATTAACGAATGGGTTACAGTTAAAGCTAACGTAAAAGAAGATTTTAAAAAGTTTCATGGTCTAGATGTAAGTGAATTAGACGGATTAGCTATAATGTCTGATACAGATAATTCAAAAATGAAAGCAATAGCTTATTATCAGAATATATATTTTTCAGAGAATTAATTATAATTTCAAGTATTTTTTCAAAAAAAAGTTAAATAAAGCTAAAATAACTGCAACTAAGACGTCTTCAAGTGGACTAGCTCCGGGATAACCAAAGTTCCAAGCAATTACTAATACCAACCAAATTACAAAAACATTCATTTCAAAATTTATACCTTACAATCTACAAATTAAATTATTATTTGATATAATTCTTTTATGCATGAAAATTTTTTTCACAAGATAAAAGTTTATTATGAAGATACAGACTCAGGCGGGGTTGTTTATTATGCTAATTATTTAAAGTATTTAGAAAGAGCTAGAACGGAGGCTTTATTTTCGATTGGCTTTAGTAATAAAAAGATACAAGATCAATTTAATTCTTTGATAATTGTAAAGTCATGTAATATTGAGTACAAAAAATCAGCTCATTTAGAAGATGAATTAAAAATAAGATCTTTCGTAAAATCAATAACTAAAACATCTTTTTTTATGAATCAAATAATTACGAAAGGAGAAGATACGATTGTTGAAGCTCAAGTTCATTTAGTTTTTATTAATAATGAAAATAAGCCTGTAAAAATTCCAGATGAAATATACTTAAAATTTAAACCTTATTTTTGTGATACTATCAAAACTTAGCTAGTTTTTTTGCTTTTTTAAATAAATTTACCATCATTTTAATTGTAATAACTTTCGTATTCACATTTCTAGGACTTGGGTGGTAACTAGATAATATAATCAAACCATTTGGTAATAATTGTGTTTTGCCATGTTTAAAAATGAATTTTTTATTAATATTAAATTTTTTTTTATATAATTTAATACAATTATCAAAAGCAACTTTACCCAATGTAACTATTACTTTAAGTTTTTTTAAACTTAATATTTCTTCATCAAAAAAGTTTGAACAATTTAAAATTTCATTACTTAGTGGCTTATCTTCTGGAGGCACACATTTTAGGATATTAGTGATATAAGTGGATTTTAATTTCAAATTATCATTTATATTTTTTGAAATTGGAGAATTTGAAATCCCGACTTCATGTAAGCATTTGAACAAAAAATCTCCCGATTTGTCTCCAGTAAAAGCTCTTCCTGTTCTTGTACCTCCATGTGCAGCAGGGGCGAGACCAATAATAGCTAATTTCGAATCTAAATTTCCAAATCCAGGAACGGGTTTGCCCCAGTAAATTTCATTAATATTTTGTTTTCTTTTTTCAGTACTGATTTTTTTAATAAATTTCACAAGCCTAGGACATTTTTTACAGTTAACTATTGTTTTGTTTAAATTATTCAATTTAATATCCTTAGATGAAAATTTTTAAATTCTTAATAATAATATTTATATCTTTAACTACATCTATCAAAGCAGATTTAAATAAAAATTTATTAAATCAATTAGATGATGGTGGAAAATTAATATTTATCAGACATGCATATGCACCTGGAGGTGGAGATCCACAAAATTTCAATTTAAACGATTGTTCCACTCAGAGAAATTTAAACAATGAGGGAAGAAAACAAGCTCAATATATTGGGGAATTTTTTAAAAAAAATGAAATTAAAATAGATAAAGTTTTATCAAGCGAATGGTGCAGATGCAAAGAAACGGCAAGGATTGCTTTTAAAAATTTTTCTACGAATAGTTTCTTAAATTCTTTTTATAGCTCTAAATATGCAAAGAATAAAGACAAACAAATTAAAATGTTAAATAATTATATAAAAAAATTTAAAAGTGATAAAAATCTAATTTTAGTTACTCATTATGTCTTGATATCTGAAGTTTTAAATTATGCTCCATCTTCAGGTGAAATAGTTGTTTCAGATAAAAATTTTAATATGATAGGAAGCATAGAAATAAATTATTAATATATTATGTCTTCAAAAAAAGCATTGAAACAAGCACAAAAACAAGCCTTCGCAAAACACAGGAGCAATATTACTAAAAGTAGGTTTGGAATGAAAAAGAAAAATTTTATAAAAAATAAGAAAAAAAATTAACTTTCTTGTTCAAATTTTTCTATTTTTTTACATGTAGAAATTTTTGAGATACCTTCCTCGTCATTTAAAACAGTTTTTATATAAATTTCCTGTTTTCCTTTTTCAAATAAAATTTGAGTATAAAATTGAGGATAGCCATGTTTATGTGTCAAAATTTTTCCATTTTCCTCGTATATATTTCTAACATAAGTGTTAGATTTTTTAACGCTCAAGTCTGTTAACCTATATTTTTGGTACGTTTTTTCTTTGTAAACGTAATTTCTTGTCATTATTAACTCATTTAGATTAAGAATGTATTCATTTTTTAAATATTCATCTTGTTTGTCATCACAAGCACTCATAATAATTATTTCTGATTTTAAACTTTGAAAAGGTGAAATTATTAAAAAAAAAAAGATTAAATATCTAATTTTTCTCATTTTTTTCAGCAAAAAATATTCCTATTAAAAGTAGTGCTGTCCAACCTAACCCTAAAAGACCTTTTAAAACACTTGTATCTGCACTCCAAATTTTAAGAACTACGGCACCAAATATAAGTCCTATAACATAAATAATGATAACTATTGAAGTTTTACTCATTTTTTAAACTTTTTTTAAATAAAGAAATACCATTTTCAATTTTATATGTATACGACTCTTCAAAACTTTCTAATTGCCAACCTGTTAATCTTTTTTTTATTATTTCTATATTCTCTTTTTTCCAATCGTCAGTTGTATCATCAAGTTTCCAGATTTTTTTTTCTTCATTATTTCGCCCACAGCCATAACAATACCCAGTGCTTGGATCAGTTTTGCAAATACTTATACATGGCGAAATAATCATATCAATATTATAAAGGAAAAATAATAGAATTTACAACAAATGTCGTTGGACAAATAGTTTCAATAATATATAAACCTTTTGAATTTGTGGGGCGATGGCGGAATTGGTAGACGCGTCGGTCTTAGGAACCGATAGAGCAATCTGTGAAGGTTCGAGTCCTTTTCGCCCTACCATTTTAATTAAATTATGAAAGTTACTGTAGAAAATAAAAAAGGGTTAAACAAGGATGTAAAGGTTTTTGTCGATAAGAAGACAATGAACAATTACATGGATGAAAAGTATGAAGAGATTAAAGGCACTGTTAATCTCAAGGGCTTTAGACCAGGAAAAGTACCAAGAGAGGTTTTAAAAAGACAGTTTGGTAAAGCAATTTTTGGAGAAGTTTTAGATAAAGTTTTAAAAGAAACCTCAAATAAAGCGTTAAAGGAAAATAAAATTAAACCAGCCGGACAACCTAAATTAGATTTAAAAACTTATGGCGAAGATAAAGATTTAGAATACGTATTATCTGTAACTGAACTTCCTAAAGTAGAATTAAAATCAATAGAAAATATTAAGTTTGATGAATATACAGTTAAGATAGATCCTAAAGAAACTGAAAAAAGAATAAAAGAAATTGCAAAAAATCAACCTAATTTTAAAGAGGCTGCAGACAATGTTACAGCAAAAGAGGGTGATCTAGTCGTTTTTGATTATAATGCAACTGTTGATGAAAAATCATTTAAAGGTGGAGAAGGGAAGAATACACAATTAACACTAGGCAAAGATTTATTTTTAAAAGGATTTGATAAGCAGTTAATTGGAGTAAAGAAAGGTGATGAAAAAAATGTAGAAGCTGTTTTACCTGAAAACTTCCCAGAAAAAGAATTAATTAATAAAAAAGCAAAATTTAAATGTTCAATTACATCCATTAAAAATCCAGAAGAAGTTAAAATTGATGATCAATTTGCAAAAAATCTTGGAGCTAAAGATTTAAATGATCTTAAATCATTAATATCGAAACAAATTAATGATGAATATAAAAATTCTCTAGATCGATTAACTAAAAATCAAATATTGAAAGAAATTGAAAAATTTAAGGTAAATGAAATACCAGAAAATTTATTAGCTGAGGAGGTAAAAATTCTTTCTCAAGGCATGTCGGAAGAGGATGCCAAAAAAAGTAAAAATAATTTTGAAGAAATAGCAAAAAAAAGAATTAAAGTTGGTTTGATTTTAAATGAATTTGGTGAACAAAATCAGATCAAAGTTACAGAACAGGAGTTACAGGCTGAAGTACAAAAACAAATACAAATGATGCCAGGTCAAGAAAAAATGGTCATGGATTTCTATAAAAAGAATCCTAATGCATTAGCTAGCTTGAGAGGAACCGTATATGAGGAAAAAATTTTAAATGCTATTAAGCAAAAAGGGAAATCGTCAAAAAAAGAAATTTCAAAAGATGAAGCTGAAAAAATTCTTAAAGAGTCACAAAATCAAGAATTAGATACAAAAAAAGAACAAATCAAAGACAACCAAAAAAATAAAGAAACAAAAAAAACAAGTCCCAAAACAACAGCTACAAAATCTAAAAAAGCTAAGACAGTTAAGAAAAAAGTAAAAAAAGTTAGCAAAAAGTAATCTCAAGTTGTATAAGTAGAACGAATCAACTTTTATGACTTATAAATTGTCTGAACATATGAACAATCTTGTGCCAATGGTTGTTGAGCAATCTAGCCGAGGTGAGAGAGCTTATGATATTTATTCAAGACTGTTAAAAGAGAGAATAATTTTTTTAACAGGTCAAATTAATGATGGTGTTGCATCTTTAGTAACTGCTCAATTATTATTTTTAGAAGCTGAAGATCCTAAAAAAGAAATTTATTTATATATTAATAGTCCTGGCGGATTAGTTACTTCAGGTTTGGGGATATACGATACAATAAAGTACATAAAGCCTGACGTTTCAACTTTATGTATCGGTCAAGCAGCGTCTATGGGTTCATTTTTATTAGCTGCAGGAACAAAAGGTAAAAGATTTTCATTACCTAATTCGAGAATAATGGTTCATCAACCTTCAGCTGGATTTCAGGGCCAGGCGACAGATATAGAAATTCATGCTAATGAAGTTTTGTCATTGAAAAAAAGGTTAAATGAAATTTATTCCAAACATACTGGAAAATCTGTTGATGAAATAAAAACAGCTCTAGAGAGAGACAATTTTATGACAGCTGATGCGGCAAAGTCTTTTGGTCTTATAGATGAAGTAGTGGAAAAAAGATCTTAAAACACAATATATAGATTTATCTTTATTACAAACTTGATTAGTGTGAGTCATTTATAATAAAGTAATTTTATTGATTCGTTTGAAATTTTATGAGTAATAATAACAAAAATATTTTGTACTGTTCTTTCTGTGGGAAAAGCCAACATGAAGTGAGAAAATTAATTGCTGGTCCAACAGTGTTTATTTGTGATGAATGTGTTGAGCTTTGTATGGATATCATTAAAGAAGAAAGCAAAGATACTTTTGTTAAACACCAAGATGGACTTCCGTCTCCTAAAGAAATATGTTCAGTTTTAGATGATTATGTAATTGGACAGGCTCATGCCAAAAAAGTTTTATCAGTTGCAGTTCACAATCATTATAAAAGATTAAATTATGAAAATAAAACTAGTAAAAATGTTGAACTTGCAAAATCAAATATACTTCTTGTGGGTCCAACTGGATGTGGAAAAACTTTATTAGCACAAACGCTAGCAAGAATTCTTGATGTTCCATTTACAATGGCTGACGCAACAACATTAACTGAGGCAGGATATGTTGGTGAAGATGTGGAAAATATTATTTTAAAGCTACTTCAAGCAGCTGATTACAATGTGGAAAAAGCTCAAAGAGGAATAGTTTATATAGATGAAGTAGACAAGATTAGCAGGAAATCAGAAAATCCTTCTATTACAAGAGATGTTTCAGGAGAAGGTGTTCAACAAGCATTATTAAAAATTATGGAAGGGACTGTTGCAAGTGTTCCGCCCCAAGGTGGTAGAAAACATCCTCAGCAAGAGTTTTTACAAGTAGATACGACCAATATTTTATTTATTTGTGGAGGAGCTTTTGCTGGTCTTGATAAAATTATTTCACAAAGAGATAAAGGTACATCAATTGGCTTTGGCGCAGATGTGAAAAATGCACAAGATAAAAAAACTGGAGAATGGATGAAAGGTCTCGAACCTGAGGATTTATTAAAATATGGTTTGATCCCAGAATTTATTGGTAGGCTACCAATGATTGCTACTTTAGAAGATTTAGATGAAAAATCTTTAATAAAGATATTACAAGAACCAAAAAATTCTTTAATCAAACAATATCAGGAATTATTTAAACTTGATGGTGCTAAATTAACTTTTAAAGAAACTGCACTTAGAGAAATTGCGTTAAAAGCAATCAGTAAAAAAACAGGAGCGAGAGGTTTGAGATCGATATTAGAAAATATACTTTTAAAAACAATGTATGATTTACCGAGCCAAGATGATATTGAGGAGGTGATAATCGACTCTTCAGTGGTTAAAGGTCAGTCTCAGCCAATGATTGTTCATTCAAAAACAGAGAACAAATCAAAAACTGCTAAGACAACAGCGGCTTAATATCCTTAATAAGTGATAAAAAAGTATTGCAATATAATTTATAATATCCATATTTAGTCTATGGACGTCAAAATTACATCACCTCTACTTCCGTTAAGAGACATTGTTGTCTTTCCAAGTATGGTTATTCCATTATTTGTGGGAAGAGACAAATCTATTTCAGCACTAAATGAGGTAATGAAAAAGGATAAAAAAATAATATTAGTTACTCAAAAAAATTCTGAAATTGATGACCCAAAAAAAACAGATATTTTTATGTATGGCTGTCAAGGGAATATACTTCAACTTTTAAAATTACCAGATGGAACTGTCAAAGTATTAGTAGAAGGGATTAAGAGAGTAAAAATATTAGATTTTAAAGATAATGAAAAATTTATTCTTTGTGATTACACTGTTTATAATGATATTATAAATGAAAATGAGGATTTGTATCCTTTAGCTGCTACTGCTGTAAGACGATTAGAAAAGTTAACTTCAATAAATAAAAAAATTTCAAGTGAAACAATAAGCAGCATTAAACAATTAAAGGACCCATCACATATAGCAGATAATATTGCATCTCATATAACAGCAACAATATCTGAAAAACAACAGATATTCGAAACTGTTGATGTTAAAAAAAGATTAAATGCCATAATTAAAATTATGGAAAATGAGACAAGTATTATTGGTGTTGAAAAAAGAATTAGAGGCCGGGTTAAAACTCAAATGGAGAAAACTCAAAGGGAATACTATTTGAATGAACAACTCAAAGCTATTCAAAAAGAACTAGGTGAAATTGAAGATGGTAAAGATGAAAGCACAAGTTTAAATAAAGCAATCATAAAGGCCAAGATGCCAAAAGATGTAGAAAAAAAATGTTTACAAGAACTTAAAAAATTAAAAAATATGAGTCCTATGTCTGCTGAAGCGACAGTTGTTAGAAATTATTTAGATTGGATGGTTGAATTACCTTGGCATAAAAAAAGTGCAGTTGATATAGATTTGAAAAAAGCTTTAGAAGTTTTAGATAAAGATCACTTTGGACTTGAAAAAGTTAAAGAAAGAATAATAGAATTTTTAGCTGTTCAAAAAAGAATGGAAAAAATTAAAGGCCCAATTTTATGCTTAGTTGGTCCTCCAGGAGTAGGAAAAACATCTTTAGGAAAATCTATTGCTAAAGCTACTAATAGAGAGTTTGTGAGGATGTCTGTTGGTGGAATGAGGGATGAAGCTGAAATAAGAGGTCATAGAAGAACTTATATTGGATCGTTACCAGGAAAGATAATTCAAATGATGAAAAAGGCTGGAACTAAAAATCCTTTAATATTGCTAGATGAAATTGATAAAATTGGGAATGACTATAGAGGAGATCCATCATCAGCTTTATTAGAGGCACTTGACCCAGAACAAAATACAACTTTTAACGATCATTATCTTGAAGTTGATTATGATTTATCAGATGTAATGTTTGTAACAACGGCTAATACATTAAATATTTTACCGCCATTATTAGATAGAATGGAAGTAATTAGACTAGCAGGTTACACAGAAGACGAAAAAATTAATATAGCAAATAAATATTTATTACCTAAACAAATAAAAGATAATGGTGTTAAAGATAAAGAAATGAGTTTAGATAATGATATAATAAAAGAAATTATCAGATGTTATACTAAAGAGTCGGGTGTAAGAAATTTAGAAAGAGAAATTTCAAAGGTTGCTAGGAAAGTAGTTAAAAAAGTAGTTTCTGGTGAACAAAAAGAAGTTAAAATAAATAAAGATAATTTATCTGATTTTTTAGGTGTCCCAAAATATAAATCCGGTGAACTTGAGACTGAAAATAGAGTTGGTATTGTTACAGGTTTAGCTTGGACAGAGTATGGAGGTGAAATTTTAAAAATCGAAACAGCGACAATGCCTGGCAAAGGTAGAATGCAAATAACTGGTAAACTTGGAGATGTAATGCAAGAGTCAGTTAAAGCTGCAAAATCTTTTGTAAGATCAAAGTGTTTAGAATATGGAATTATACCACCACTATTTGAAAAAAAAGATTTTCACATCCATGTTCCAGAGGGAGCAACACCAAAAGATGGTCCTTCAGCTGGAATTGGTATGGTTACCTCAATAGTTTCATCTATAACAAATATTCCTGTTAAAAGAGATGTTGCAATGACAGGAGAAGTTACATTGACAGGCCAAGTATTGCCTATTGGAGGATTAAAAGAAAAATTAATAGCAGCACATAGAGCTGGAATTAAAGAAGTTTTAATTCCTAAAGAAAATGAAAAAGATTTAGTCGATATGCCTAAAAAAATAGTTGATGAAATTAAAATTACACCAGTAGAATATGCTGATGAAGTTTTAAAGATAGCATTAACTAAGGAACTTAAAAAGACAGAATGGGTTGAGGTTGATATGACTAAAAAAGATGACAAATCTCAAGCTAGCATTCAATAAAATAAATCTTTATGGAATTTTTTCTAACAATATCAATTGTTGTATTTGTAATTTATTACTTATTTAGACCAACATCTAAAAAAGAAGAAGAAAACTTTAACTCCAAAAATAATTGGAGAGGTGGTTTTTAATATTTTTTCACCATTTTTAACAACTAATAAATCTTGACGTTATTAGACTAAAGGATATAAATCACTACTTTGGTTTAGGGCGGTTAGCTCAGTTGGTAGAGCATCTCGTTTACACCGAGGGGGTCAAAGGTTCGAGTCCTTTACTGCCCACCAAAAGAATCACAAGTGGGGGTGTAGCTCAGTTGGTTAGAGCGATCGCCTGTCACGCGATAGGTCGAGGGTTCGAGTCCCTTCACTCCCGCCACTTTACAAGTTTACTAATGATAATCGTTATCAAATATGCTGTATATTTCGAATAATGTGACCTAACACCACTTCATCTAACTTTAAAAAATGATATATATTCCACCATGACTGCGGAATTTTTAAAGGATTATTTGCCCATAATATTATTCCTAATTATTGCATTAGGATTAAGCTGCGCATTTATTTTAATTAATTTTATCTTATCTCCAAAAAATCCAGATCCTGAAAAATTATCAGCTTATGAATGTGGATTTGAACCATTTCAAGACTCAAGAATGGAATTTGATGTTCGGTTTTATTTGGTAGCAATACTTTTTATAATTTTTGATCTAGAGATAGCATTTTTATTTCCATGGGCAATTTCTTTAGGAAATATTGGAATTTTAGGTTTTACCTCGATGATGATTTTCTTATTCATACTTACTATTGGATTTATTTATGAATGGAAAAAAGGTGCATTAGACTGGGAATAAAAATTTTTTAAATGAATAATAAATTAGATCAAGTTCCTGATGAGTTTAAACAATTAGCTAAAGATTTTAGTGAAAACGGTTTCATAACAACTTCACTAGACAACTTAGTTAATTGGTCAAGATCTGGCTCTTTGCATTGGATGACATTTGGTTTAGCGTGTTGTGCTGTCGAAATGATGCAAACGGCTATGCCAAGATATGATCTTGAAAGATTTGGTGCTGCACCCAGAGGATCTCCAAGACAATCCGATGTAATGATTGTTGCTGGAACTTTAACAAATAAAATGGCACCAGCACTAAGGAAAGTTTATGACCAAATGCCAGAACCAAGATATGTCATATCTATGGGTAGTTGTGCAAATGGTGGAGGTTATTATCACTATTCATATTCAGTGGTTAGAGGTTGTGATCGAATAGTTCCAGTTGATATTTATGTTCCTGGGTGTCCACCTTCGGCAGAGGCATTACTTTACGGAATAATGCAACTTCAAAAAAAAATTAGAAATAAAGGATCTTTAAATAGATAAGATGAAAAATTTACTAGATTTAGAAAAAAAAATTAATTCTGAGTTACCAACAAAGATTAAAAAAACTGAGATTAAACATAATCAACTTTATATAGAAATTGAAAAAGAAAATATGATTGATGTCACTTTATTTATAAAGAGCGATAAGGATACTAAATTTAGGCAATTGATAGATATTACAGCTGTTGACTATCCTGAGGAAACTCAAAGATTCAAAATTGTGTATTTGTTTTTAAGTCATGAGTTTAACCAAAGAATTATTATAAGCTTTTTTATTAGTGAGAATGAAGTTGTTGACTCATTAACATCTATATTTCCATCTGCTAATTGGATGGAAAGAGAGGTTTTTGATATGTACGGAGTAAATTTCAAAGATCATCCTGATTTAAGAAGAATACTAACGGATTATGGTTTTGAAGGACATCCACTAAGAAAAGATTTCCCATTAACGGGTCATACAGAAGTTAGGTATAGTGAGGATAAAAAAAAAGTAATCAGTGAGCCGATAAAATTGGAACAAAATTATAGAAATTTTGATTATGAAAGTCCTTGGGAAGGAACAAAGTATATCAAAGAGCATACAGAAAATAATGACAAAAAAAATTAAAAATTTAAATCTAAATTTTGGACCACAACATCCGGCAGCTCATGGAGTTTTGCGATTAATTTTAGAGTTAGACGGTGAAGTTGTTGAAAAAGCCGATCCTCATATAGGCTTGTTACATCGTGGAACAGAAAAATTGATTGAAAATAAAACATATATGCAAGCTGTACCATATTTTGATCGATTGGATTATGTCGCTCCAATGAACCAGGAACATGCTTTTGCATTAGCAATAGAAAAGATTTTAAATATTGAGGTTCCTATAAGGGCACAATTTATTAGAGTTATATTTTGCGAAATTGGAAGAATTTTAAGCCACATATTAAATGTTACAACTCAAGCATTGGATGTAGGAGCATTAACACCTTCGCTTTGGGGTTTTGAAGAACGAGAAACTTTAATGACTTTTTATGAGCGTGCTTCAGGCTCAAGATTACACGCAAATTATTTTAGAGCTGGAGGAGTTCATCAAGATTTACCAGCTGGTTTAGAAAATGATATTCTAAAATTCTGTGAAACATTTCCTAAAATTATTAATGATCTAGAAAACTTGTTGACTGATAATAGAATTTTTAAACAAAGAAATGTTGATATAGGTATTGTTTCTAAAGAAGATGCCCTTAACTATTCCTTTACCGGTGTAATGTTAAGAGGGTCAGGTGTTCCATGGGATCTTAGAAAATCTCAACCTTATGATTGTTATGAACAGCTAGAATTTAAAATTCCTGTAGGTAAAAATGGTGATTGTTATGATCGTTATTTGTGTAGAATTGAAGAAATGAAAGAAAGTGTATCAATAATAAAACAATGCCTAACTAAAATGGAAAAAGGTCCTATTAAAAGTTATGATGGAAAAATATCCCCTCCATCCAAAAAAGAGATTAAACAATCAATGGAAGCTTTAATTCATCATTTTAAATTATTCACTGAAGGGTATCGAGTTCCGAAGGATGAAATTTACACTGCAGTAGAAGCTCCCAAGGGTGAATTTGGAGTATATCTGATTTCAGATGGAACAAGTAAGCCCTATAAATGTAAAATAAGGGCACCAGGATTTTCACACTTACAGTCGATGGACTATTTAATTAAAGGACATATGTTAGCTGATGTTCCTGCAGTACTTGGTTCGTTAGATATAGTTTTTGGAGAGGTAGATAGATGAGCTTAAGAAGACCAGCAAAAGATCAACCAGAAAATTTTGAGTTTAATTCAGCTTCTTTGGAAGCTGCAAAAAATATAATTGCTCAATATCCTGAGGGAAAACAACAGAGTGCAGTTATGCCATTGCTTTATATTGCTCAAAGACAAAACAATAATTGGATACCTTTAGCTGCAATGAAGTATATCGCAAAATTTCTAGATATGCCTTACATTAAAGTCTACGAAGTAGCTACTTTTTATTCAATGTATAATTTATCTCCCGTAGGTAAATATTTTATTCAAGTTTGCACTACAACCCCTTGTATGATTAGGGGCGCAAATAAATTAGTTGAGGCTTGTAGGGAAAAAATTTCAGAAAATGAAAATGAATTATCACAAGATAAGAGCTGTTCATGGATGGAAGTTGAGTGTTTAGGGGCATGTGTTAACGCGCCTATGATGCAAATTAATGATGAGTACTATGAAGATTTGGATAAAGAAAAAACACTGGAAATCTTAGATAAAATTTTGAAAGGCCAAACACCAAAACCTGGATCCTACAGGGGTAGAATAAATAATGAGCCAGAAAATAATAGAAAAACACTTATGGATTTTAAAAATGCTTAAAGATAAAGATAGAATTTTCCAAAATTTATATAATGATTTAGGTTCAGACATAACATCTTCCCAAAAAAGAGGCGATTGGGTCAATACAAAAGATTTAATAGACAAAGGAAGAGAGTGGATAATTGAGGAAATTAAAACTTCACAACTTCGAGGAAGGGGTGGAGCTGGATTTCCAACAGGTCTTAAATGGTCTTTCGCACCAAAAAAAGTTGGATCTAGACCTCATTATTTAGTAGTTAATGGAGATGAGTCAGAACCTGGCACTTGTAAAGATAGAGATATTTTAAGATTTGAACCACATAAATTGATAGAAGGTTGTTTAATTTCAGCTTATGCAGTGCAAGCACATGTTTGTTACATATATATTAGAGGTGAGTATTTTGTAGATGGTCAAAAGCTCCAAAACGCTATTAACGAAGCTTATGAAAAAAAACTGATTGGAAAAAATGCTTCTGGAACTGGTTGGGATTTAGATATTTATATTCATTATGGTGCAGGTGCTTATATTTGTGGAGAGGAGACAGCTTTACTAGAGAGTTTGGAAGGCAAAAAAGGTCAACCTAGATTAAAACCTCCATTTCCTGCTTTAATAGGACTTTATGGTTGTCCTACAATATTAAATAATGTTGAAACTATTGCGGTTGTGCCAACAATTCTTAGAAGAGGTGGAAAATGGTTTGCTTCTATTGGAAGAGAAAAAAATACTGGCACTAAAATATTTTGTATTTCAGGAAACGTTAATAATCCATGTAACGTTGAGGAAGAAATGAATATTCCATTAAAAGAATTAATAGAGGTTCATGCTGGTGGAGTTATAGGAGGTTGGGATAATTTACAAGCAGTTATTCCTGGTGGTTCATCAATGCCATTAATTCCAAAGGATAAATGTGAAACTTTAACAATGGACTTTGATACACTTACAGCAGAAAAAAGTGGTTTAGGAACAGCTGGAGTAGTTGTTATTAATAAAGACCAGGATATTATTAAATGTATGGCTAGAATAGCAAGGTTTTACAAACACGAAAGTTGTGGTCAGTGCACACCATGTAGAGAAGGTTCAGGCTGGATGTGGAGAATGTTGGAAAGAATGGCAAAAGGAGAAGCGTCAAAAGATGAAGTAGAGATGTTGGAAGACGTAACAAAACAAATAGAAGGTCATACTATATGTGCTTTTGGTGAAGGTGCTGCCTGGCCCGTACAAGGTTTACTAAGACATTTTAAAAACGAAATTAAAAAAAGAAATAAATTTGATCCGATTGTAAAAGAAAATAAAAACATCCCTTATTTAGTTGATCAACACTTATTGGATAAAAATGCTTAAATTAAAAGTTAATGATATAGAAGTTGAAGTAGAAGAAGGACTTACTGTACTTCAGGCATGTGAAAAAGCAGGAGCTGAAATACCAAGGTTTTGTTATCATGAAAAATTATCAATAGCTGGAAACTGTAGAATGTGTTTAGTTGAAATGGAAAAATCTCCTAAACCGATAGCATCATGTGCAATGCCTGCGGCTGAGGGTATGGTAATAAAAACAAATACACCTAAAATAGAAAAGTCTAGAAAAGGTGTAATGGAATTTTTATTAGCTAATCACCCTCTTGATTGTCCTGTTTGTGATCAGGGTGGTGAATGTGATTTACAAGATCAGTCAATGTATTATGGAATAGACAAATCTAGATTCAAAGAAAATAAGAGAGCTGTGCCAGATAAAAATATGGGTCCACTTATAAAAACTCAAATGACAAGATGTATTCATTGCACAAGGTGTGTAAGATTTGCAACAGAAATTGCAGGGGTTCCAGAACTCGGTGCAATTGGAAGGGGCGAAGATATGCAAATAACAACATATTTAGAACAGTCTGTACAATCAGAGTTATCTGGAAATGTAATTGATTTATGTCCTGTTGGAGCATTAACTTCTAAACCTTATGTGTTTGAAGCAAGACCTTGGGAGTTAAAAAAAACAGAAACTATTGATGTAATGGATGCCGTTGGTTCTAATATTAGAGTAGACACTTATGATTGGGAAGTAAAAAGAATTTTACCAATAATTAATGAAGATATTAATGAAGAATGGATTTCTGACAAAACAAGGTATGCTTGTGATGGATTATTAAATCAAAGATTAGATACACCATACATAAAGTATAATAATAAATTTGAGAAGGCTTCATGGGATGAAGCATATAAAATTATTAAATCTAAAATTGAAAATACCAATAAAGAGAAAATATGTGGTTTTGTTGGAGATCTCACCAACATGGAGACAAGTTTTATTTTTAAAGAATTTTTCGAGAGAACGATTGATACGAACAATTATGATTCTAGAGCAGTAATCAATTTTATTGATACAAGTGTAAGAGAAAATTATTTATTTAATTCAACAATAAATGGCATCGAGGACTCTGATTTAATTTTATTGATAGGAACAAATCCAAGATTTGAAGCAACAATGGTCAATGCTAGAATAAGAAAAGCATATTTAAACAAAAATCCAAAAATAATTTCATTAAATGATGTTGGTGATCTTACTTATCCATATCAAAGTCTAGATGGAAAAACCCAAATTATTAAGGATATAGCCGAAAATAAAAATGATATTTCAAAATTAATTATCAATTCAAAAAAACCAATAATTATTTTTGGTGAGTCTTTTTTTAAAATTAAATCAGCAAAATATTTATTTTCTGCTTTTAAAGAATTTTTGTCCAACAATAATAAATTAACAGATCTTTGGAACCCAATAAATGTATTATCTGTAGATGCAGCAACAGTTGGAAGTTTAGATTTAGATCTAATTGATAAAAACAATAAGTTATTAGATGGTTTAAATGAAAATAAATATGATATTGTTTATTTGCTTGGACAGGACAATTTAGATTTTAAAAAGAAAAATGAATTTGTGATTTATCAAGGTAGCCATGGAGATAAAGGAGCCGAAATCGCAGATATAATTTTACCAGGAGCAGCTTTTACAGAACAATCTGGTCATTACACTAATTTAGAGGGTAAAATTCAAAAAGCTTATAAAGCATCGTATCCGCCTGGTGATGCAAAAGAGGATTGGCAAATAATAAATGATCTTGCCGAAGTGATGAATAATAGAAAACTTTTTAATGATAAAGAAGAACTTGAAAGTAGTATGTTTAATTATTTGAAATTAAAAAAAGAACAAAAAAAATCAGATTTACCAAATAAAATAGGGCAGAGTGATTTTGAAAATGAAAACCTAAATGTAAAATTTAAAGATTATTATTTTTCTAATGTTATTGCTCGTTCATCAAAAACAATGGTTGAATGCAACAACTCAAAAATAGATTTGAAAAAAACTGGGACAGAAGGTTAATAAATGGAATATGTAAATATTATTTTTCAAGAAACGTATAAAATTTTATTTTTACTTGTTCCCGTTTTAGTTTCTGTTGCAATGATTGTTTGGTTG
Organism: uncultured Pelagibacteraceae bacterium; assembly: GCA_902617715.1. Lineage (GTDB taxonomy): Bacteria > Pseudomonadota > Alphaproteobacteria > Pelagibacterales > Pelagibacteraceae > Pelagibacter. Next base: position 32,070 of record CACMXS010000013.1, read on the forward strand.
GATCGTAGAGTATGGGCATTTGTTCAAAAAAGACAAGGACCAAATGTTGTCGGTCCTTTTGGATTATTACAATCTTTAGCTGATGCACTTAAATACATTTTTAAAGAAATAATTATTCCTGCAAGCTCAAATAAAATAATTTTTATATTGGCACCAATTATAACTATGACCTTAGCCTTAATTGCTTGGGCAGTGATACCTTTTGGTGTTGATCAAGTGTTAGCAGATATAAATGTTGGAATATTATATATTTTTGCAGTTTCATCATTAGGTGTTTATGGAATAATCATGGGTGGATGGGCATCAAATTCAAAATATCCATTTCTAGGAGCAATTAGATCTGCTGCTCAAATGGTATCTTATGAAGTTTCAATTGGTATTATTATAATTAATGTTTTGTTATGCGTAGGATCATTAAATTTGAATGATATCGTGATTGCTCAAAAAAATATGTGGTTTGTAATACCATTATTTCCAATGTTTGTAATTTTTTTTATATCGGCATTAGCAGAAACAAATAGACCGCCTTTTGATTTACCCGAGGCAGAGGCTGAACTCGTAGCTGGATATCAAACAGAATATTCAGGTATGATGTATGCAATGTTTTGGCTAGGAGAATATGCAAATATTTTGTTAATGTGCGCCCTTGGTTCAATACTTTTTTTAGGTGGGTGGTTATCACCAATTGATCTTTATCCCTTTAATTTAATACCTGGTGCCATTTGGTTAATTTTAAAAATTTTATTATTATTTATTCTTTTTGCGTTAGTTAAAGCAATTGTTCCAAGATATAGATATGACCAGCTAATGAGATTAGGTTGGAAAATATTTTTACCACTATCTCTAATTTATGTTGTTTTAACAGCAAGTTATCTATTTTATTTTAACCTTTTACCTACGACTTAAATGAAAATAACTAGATTTTTTAAAACAATATTAATGACCGATTTTATTGGTGGATTACTTATTGCTGTGAAAGAACTTTTCAAATCTAAAAAGACTATAAATTATCCATTTGAGAAAGGAAAAATCAGTCCAAGATATAGAGGAGAACATGCGTTAAGAAGATATCCTAATGGAGAAGAAAGATGTATAGCATGTAAATTATGTGAAGCAGTTTGTCCTGCGCAAGCAATCACAATTGAGTCAGCCGAAAGATCTGATGGAAGTCGAAAAACTACTCGTTACGATATAGATATGATGAAATGTATTTATTGTGGTTTATGCGAAGAGTCTTGCCCTGTAGACGCAATAGTGCAAGGACCTAATTTTGAATTTTCTACAGAGACTCGTGAAGAACTTTATTATACTAAAGAAAAACTTCTTGATAATGGAGACAGATGGGAAAATATTTTAGCAGCAAATATTAAATCCGATAATCCATATAGATAGCTTATGATAGCACATGCAATATTTTTTTACACCTTTTCTGTTATTGCAGTTGTTTCTGCCATAATGGTAACTGCTTCAAAAAATACAGTTCACTCTGTTTTTTTTTTAATTCTTGATTTTATAAGTATATCCTGCCTTTTCATTATGATTGGTGCTGAATTTTTGGGGATGATTATGTTGATTGTTTATGTTGGTGCTGTAGCTGTATTGTTTTTATTTGTTGTAATGATGCTGAATGTTGCTCAACAAAAAAATCAGTGGTTTATAGCAAAAAATAGTTCAGGACATATACCTGTGGGATTATTAATTAGTACAATTATTTTTTTTGAATTAATCATTGTTATTGGTGGATGGAAATATAAACCTGATTTATTTGAAACTTCTAACTTAATTACAAATGAAATGAGTAATACACATTCTTTAGGACAAGTTTTATATACTGACTATATCCATATTTTTCAAATTAGTGGAATGATTTTGCTCATTGCTATGATAGGAGCAATTGTACTGACATTTAGACAAAGAGAAGGTGTTAAAAAACAAAGTTATTTGAAACAAATTTCAAGAGAAAGATCTGAAGGAGTAGAAGTATTAGAAGTTGCTTCTAACAAAGGAGTAAAAATAGATGATTGAGATAGGTTTAGGACACTATTTAACTCTAGGTGCTGTTATTTTTAGTATTGGAATAATAGGAATTTTTTTAAATCGAAAAAATATTATTGTAATTTTAATGAGCATAGAACTTATATTGTTAGCAGTTAATATTAACTTAGTATCATTTTCTATCTATTTAGGTGATTTATCTGGTCAGGTATTTACATTATTTATTTTAACAGTTGCTGCAGCAGAAGCAGCAATAGGATTAGCAATTATAGTAGTTTACTTTAGAAACTCTGGAACAATACGTGTTGAAGAAATAGATAAGTTGAAGGGATAAAATGGAAATTTCAATTATTGCATTGCCTTTGATAGCTTCAATTATCTCAGGTTTTTTTGGAAAATTTATTGGAGATAGAAATTCTGAAATTGTTACAAGTTTGTTGGTTACAATATCTGCAATATTTTCTGTGTTAGTTTTTTACGAGGTAACGGTCAATCAATATGAAGAAAATATAATTATTGCCACATGGATTAATTCTGGGTCATTAGATGTAAATTGGTCTATGAAAATTGATGCTTTGTCATCGGTGATGTTGGTCGTTGTTACTTCAGTTTCTGCTTTAGTCCATATTTATTCAATTGGATATATGTCTCATGATCCACACAAACCTAGATTTATGGCTTATTTATCATTGTTTACTTTTGCAATGTTAATGTTGGTAACTTCTGACAACTTTATTCAATTATTTTTCGGTTGGGAAGGGGTTGGTCTCTGTTCCTATTTTTTAATTGGTTTTTGGTTTAAAAAAGAAACAGCAAATGCTGCAGCAATAAAAGCATTTGTAGTAAACAGAGTAGGGGATTTTGGTTTTGCTTTAGGAATATTTTTAATTTTTTATTTATTTGGAACTGTAAATTATTCTGAAGTCTTTGAACAAATACCCTCAATTATAGATAAAGAATTAGTTTTTTTAGGCATTGAAGTAAATGCAATTAATTTAATTTGTATACTTTTATTTATTGGTGCAATGGGAAAATCTGCACAAATTTTACTACACACTTGGTTGCCAGACGCTATGGAGGGTCCAACACCAGTCTCAGCCTTGATTCATGCAGCAACTATGGTGACTGCGGGTGTTTTTTTAGTTGTAAGGTGTTCACCAATTTATGAGTATTCAGAATTAGCATTAAATATCATAACTGTTGTTGGAATGAGCACAGCTTTTTTTGCTGCTTCTGTAGCTTTAGTACAAAATGATATAAAGAAAATAATTGCCTATTCAACTTGTAGTCAATTAGGTTACATGTTTTTTGCAGCTGGAGTAGGCGCTTACAATGTTGCAATGTTTCATTTATTTACTCATGCTTTTTTTAAAGCTTTATTATTCTTAGGATCTGGATCGGTTATTCATGCTTTCAAAGATGAACAAAATATTAATAATATGGGAGGTGTATGGAAAAAACTTCCTTATACTTACGCATTAATGATTATAGGAACTTTAGCTTTAACTGGATTCCCTTTATTGTCAGGTTTTTATTCTAAAGATGCAATCATAGAGTTTGCATATTTAAGAGGAAATACAACAGGGTTTTATGCTGCCGGCATTGGTATTTTTACAGCTTTTCTTACTTCAATATATTCTTGGAGACTTATGTTTAAAACTTTTCATGGCGAGTACAATAACAAAAATATTAAAATAGAAGAAACACATGAATCTCCTTTTGTGATGATAGCGCCTTTAATCTTACTTTCAATTGGTGCAGTATTTGCTGGTTATGCTTTTAAAGAGTTATTTATTGGATATGAGGCGGCTAATAATTTTTGGAAAGACTCAATCTTCTTTTTGGAACCTTTGAGCAAGGATCATCCACCATTTTGGTTTTTAATTTTAACTCCAACATTAGTAATTTTATCAATTCCAATCGCTTATTATTTATTTATAAAGAATAAAAAATTACCTGAGCAAATAGTTACTATTAATAAACCCTTATATAATTTTTTATTGAATAAATGGTATTTTGATGAACTTTATGATGTTTTGTTTGTCAGATCATCAAAAAAGTTAGGATTATTTTTGTGGAAGTTTTTTGATTTAAAAATAATTGATGGATTTGGTCCTGATGGTATTTCAGCTATGATTAAGAAATTCTCAATTAAAGCCAATAAATTTCAAAGTGGATTTATTTATCAATATGCATTTATAATGCTTGTTGGATTTTCTGCTTTATTAACCTTTTTAATTGTCAAATAATGAATTTCCCTATTATTTCATCTTTAATTTTACTTCCAACTATCGGTGCTTTTTTTTTATTTTTTACTAGAAGTAGTGAAAAAAATAATAATACAGTAAAGTACGTTGCTTTATTCACTTCCTCCGTAAATTTCTTTCTATCAATATATTTATGGGCATTATTTGATCAAACAACTTCAGAATTTCAGTTTGTTGAAGATAGAGTTTGGATTAAAAATTTTATTAATTATAAAGTAGGTGTTGATGGAATTTCAATTCTATTTATTTTATTAACAACATTTATTACACCTCTTTGTATTTTATCAATTAACAATTCCATCAAGAATAGATTAAGTGAATTTCTGATAGCTGTACTAATTATGGAATCTTTTATGATTGGTGTTTTTTGCTCTTTAGATCTTGTTGTATTTTATTTATTTTTTGAAGCTGGTTTAATTCCAATGTTTTTAATTATAGGGATTTGGGGTGGTGCAAGAAGAGTATACTCTGCATTTAAATTCTTTTTATATACCTTACTAGGATCTGTGTTAATGCTAGTTGCAATAATTTCAATATACTGGATAACAGGAACAACTGATGTAGTTGAGCTTTATAAAATAGGAATAGATATTAAATATCAAAATTTTTTATGGTTAGCTTTTTTTAGCTCTTTTGCAGTAAAAACACCGATGTGGCCAGTTCATACATGGTTACCTGATGCCCATGTAGAAGCGCCTACTGCAGGGTCAGTTTTACTTGCAGCAATTTTATTAAAAATGGCAGGCTATGGTTTTATAAGATTTTCTTTAGGCTTATTCCCTGTTGCTTCAGAAGTTTTTACACCTTTAATTTATGCGCTAAGTGTTATCGCAATAATTTTTACCTCTTTTATTGCTCTAATGCAGGAAGATATGAAAAAATTAATTGCTTATTCATCTGTAGCACACATGGGATTTGTTACATTAGGAATTTTTACACTTCAGCAACAAGGTATTGAAGGAAGTATTATCCAAATGATAAGTCATGGACTTGTTGCAGCAGCACTTTTCT
>CACMXS010000014.1 GCA_902617715.1 uncultured Pelagibacteraceae bacterium
CAAATATAAGATCATTAATATTTAAATTAGATCCTGAGACAGCGCACAATTTAGCAATCAAGTCTTTGAAGTTTAATTTTGTTCCAAATATACTAGATGATAACAAAAATGATCCTTTATTTAAAACTGAATTATTTGGAAACATTATTGAAAACCCCATTGGAATGGCAGCTGGATTTGATAAAAATGCAGAAGTATACAATTCTTTGTTTAAATTAGGCTTTGGTTTTGTTGAAGTCGGAACTATTACTCCTCTAAAACAATATGGAAACCCGAAACCTAGAGTTTTTAGATTAGTTGAGGATGAGGCGCTAATAAATAGACTCGGTTTTAATAATCTTGGAGCTGAAAATATTATAAACAAGATTAATTCGAATAAAAAAACAGGAACACTTGGTATTAATATTGGACCTAATAAAGATACAGAAAATAAAACAGAAGATTATTTGAAGTGTTTAAAGATATTTCATCAGGTATCAGATTATATCACAATTAATATTTCATCTCCTAACACCAAAAATTTAAGAAAATTTCATAATCAAGAACAGTTAGACAATTTATTAAAAAGTATTGATAAAGAAAAACAAAATCTTAACTCAAAAATTCCTATTGTAGTAAAAATCTCACCAGATATTGCTGATAGTGAAATAGATGAAATATCGCAGGTGCTTTTAAGTAATAACGTAAAAGGAGTAGTTGTTTCAAATACATCAGACTCAACAAGAGAAAGTTTAAATAATATCCAAAAACATCAAAAAGGTGGATTATCAGGAAAACCAATAAAAATAAAATCTACTATTTTAATAAATAAATTTTATAAATTACTTAAAGGTAAAATTAAAATTATTGGAGTAGGAGGAGTAGATTCTGGTGAAAGTGCTTATGAAAAATTTTTAGCTGGGGCAAATTACATTCAGTTGTATACCGGTATGGTTTACAGAGGTCCTAATATTGTTAGTATGATAAAAAAAGAGCTAAGAGAATTATTAATTAAAGATGGAGTTAAAAATTTTAGTGAAATTGTTGGAAAAAAAACAAATTCTTAAATGTATTAAACTTGACGTCATCAATATCTCGCCTTATATAGATCCTGTCCTATGTCAAAAAAATGTGAATTAACTGGTAAAATACCGATGAAAGGTCATAATGTTAGTCATGCTAATAATAAGACCAAAAGGAGATTTTTACCTAATTTAAAAAAAGTAAAATTTACTAGTGAACTATTAAAAAGAAGCTTAAAGCTTACTGTAAGTAATGCAGGTGTAAGATCTGTAGATAAAAAAGGTAGCTTTGATGATTTCTTAAAAAGTGTTAAAAATAAAAACTTATCACCAAGGCTTAAAAAGCTAAAAAAAAGTTTATTAATAAAATCTCCATATCAAAAAAAAATAGTCCAATCTAAAATAGCTTAATGAATAAATCTTTTATTCTTCTATCTTGTTTGATGGGAATAATTGTTTTATCTTCAAATTATCTTGTTCAATTCCCTGTGAATTATTATGGTTTGAATGAAATACTCACATATGGAGCGTTTAGTTATCCAGTAGCATTTTTAATTACAGATTTGGCAAATAGGTCTTACGGAAAGTTTGTTGCAAAAAGAATTGTTTATTTTGGATTTTTATTAGGGATAGGATTTACTGTTTTATTTTCTACAGATTTTGCAGATTATATATCTATTAGAATTGCGATTGGATCTGGGATAGCTTTTTTGACAGCTCAACTTATAGATGTCCAAATATTTGATAACCTGAGAAAAAAGAAATGGTTTGTAGCTCCATTAACTTCCTCAATGATTGGGTCAACTGTAGATACTTTTTTATTTTTTGCAATTTCTTTTTATGGAACAAGTATTCCTTGGTTTACATTGGCGTTAGGTGATCTTGGAGTTAAGATATTAGTAGCATTGATGATGTTAATCCCATTTAGGTTGCTGTTAAAAACATTTAAACCTATTTAGATTTAATATAGATATTTGTAAGTTAGAATTTTATAAGCTAATTTTGCGACTAAAAAATTATAAGAATTAAAACCCTTTATTGGAGATAATTCATTAATGTCTGCTCCTACGATATTTGAATTTTTTGCAGCTATTTTAATTATTTCTAAAGTTTCATCCCAAAGTAATCCACCAGGTTCAGGAGTGCCTGTTGCTGGCATAATACTCGAGTCTAATCCATCTACATCAAACGTTAAGTAAACAGTTTTATTTTTTATCAGTTTCCTAAAATTTTTCATGTTCCATTTAGCCTTATCTTTTGCCCAAAAAATATTAATTCTTGATTTATTTCTTTTCAAAAAGGGTATTTCACTTTTTGAAATATTCCTTATTCCAAAAGAAATTATTGAAACATTTCTATGATCTAAACATCTTCTGATTGCAGATGCATGTGAAAATTTTTCTCCATTGTAGCTATTTCTCAAATCTGCATGAGCATCAAAGTGTAATAAACAAATTTTTTTAAATTTTTTAACAAAAGGCTCAATGCACCCAGGAGTTATTGAATGTTCACCACCAAATGTCATTGGAAAAAGTTTTTTTTCTAAAATTTCTTTATTAACCTTTGCTATTTTTTTAAGAGCCTTATTTATATTTTTATCAATTTTAAAAGGCTTTAAAGTTTTGATCCCTATTTTCTTGTAAGGTTCACAATTCAACTCCTCATCATAAAGTTCTACTTGGTGAGAGGCTTTAATTATCTCTTTAGGACCATTTTTGGTCCCACCTCCATAACTAACAGTTTTTTCTAAACCAAAAGGAACAATAACAACTTTTTCCTTAGAATTAAATTTATTATCAATTCCAAGAAATCCATTTTTATTTGATAGATATTTCAATTTATTTATCCAAAAATTTTAGAAAAATTTCTTCTTTTTCTATTTTTCCATTCACCCCTATGGTAAGCATCGCTAGCAATCAATGGTAGAACACTGGTTGCTTCAGCAAAAACCATTTGTTCTTTTGTTACATCTACTTTGCCCCATGAACTTGCCTCTTTTAAAGTTGAACTACTACAAGCACCATCTCTTGAATCAGCAACTGTTATTTGCACAGCATATTTATGCATTTCAACGTCTTTTCCTAATAATTCAGCACAAATTACGGTATCTTGAATAAAATTTTTTGGCACTCCACCTCCAATCATAAAAAGACCAGATCCTTTTGATTGAATTTTAATTTCAGTTAATTCACGAAATTCTCTTATTGAGTCTATAGTCATGTGTTTTTTAGGATTTTTTTCTTGATGAATAACTAAACCAAAGCCAGCACTTGAGTCAGTAAAAGCTGGACAAAATATTGGAACATCGTTGTCATATGCTGTCTCAATTAATGAGTCCTTTTTTACTGAATTTTTTTTTAAATATTTCCCCATTTCATTGATAAATTCTCTAGAAGTATAACTTCTTGGTTCCAAATTGTCTGCAATTTCACATATTTTTTTATCACATATCTGGAGTTCATCTTCATCGATATAGGTATCATAAATTCTATCTATGTAATTCTTTCTTAATTCTGTATCATCTTGAAATTGAGAACCTTGATAATGTTTAAATCCTAAAGCTTCAAAAAAATCCATGTCAATTATTGAGGCACCAGTTGCTACTATAGCATCAACCATATTGTATTTAACTAAATCTTTATAAATATTCATACATCCAGCAGCAGAAGTTGATCCAGCTAATGTTAAAAATATTGTACAATTTTTATCCCTAAGCATTTCATTAAAAATATTTGCTGCATTTGCAGTTTCTCTTGAAACAAAAGACATTTTTTTCATTGAAGAAATTATTTTTCTTGAGTCAAATGATGTTATATCTATATGTTCAACAGGATCTTTGAGGAAATCTTTTTTAATATTGTGTCCTACTTTTTTTTCAGACATTAAGCAACTAAAGTAGCTTTATTGATGTCTTTATCATATAGGCTCATTATTGGATTATCTTCAACCTCATAAATTTCATCAGAAAAGAAACCATTAAATTGTGTTCTAAATGTAAGTCCATATGCACCTAACTGTCCAAGTTCAACGTAATCATTTTCTCGAATATTATTAGGCAAAAGAAATGGACCTTTCATATAATCCATACTATCACAAGTTGGACCGTAAAAATCAAAAGCAGTTAGTTTTTTTGAAATAATTTTATTTGAACTGTCTTTAATCATTTTAGATGGATAAACAATATTAGGAGTACCCGCATCAAAAAGTGTACCATAAGTACCATCATTAATATAAAGTTTTTGTTTTTTTCTTAGATTTACTCTCACGATGGTTGATCCACTTTCTGCAACTAATGCTCTTCCAGGCTCACATATAATTTCAGGTAGATTATTTAATTTCAAATTTTCTAGGCCTTTAGTTATTTCATCAAAATAGTTATCTAATGACTGAGGAATTAAATCTGGATAAATTGTTGGGAAACCTCCACCAACATTAATATAATTTGGAATAATTTTAGTTTTTTTAATTACATTTCCTATTTCTGTAATTCCTTTAGCATATGAAATTGGGTGCATACATTGAGAACCTACATGAAAGCTTAATCCAATTTTATTTGAGTATTGCTTAACTAGTCTTAATAATCCTGCAGCTTCTGTATTTAGCGCCCCAAATTTTTTTGACAAATCAATTTCTGCATGCTCATTTGAAACTGCAACTCTTACAAAAAGTTCTAGATCTTTAGCACTTCTTGTACTTTCTATTATTTTTATTAATTCGTCTTTCGTATCTAGTGCAAATGTTTTTATGCCATATTTAAAATAAGCATCTCTTATACTTTCACGGCTTTTTACAGTGTGCATATATGAACATTTTGCTAATTGACTGAATTTTCTTACAGATTTTATTTCTTCTAGTGATGCAACATCAAATTGATTAATTCCACTTTTAATAAGTGTTTTTATTACTTCTTGATTAGGATTAGTTTTTACAGCATAAAGAATTTTTCCGGGAAATTTTTTTTGAAAAAATTTTGAAGCAGAAAGAATTGATTTCTTTCTTATACAATAAACCGGTTTATCAGGTCTCAGTTGATTTACTAAATCCTCAACCGACTTAAATTTTTGCATCTAACGTGCCCCCCAAAAAAAATTTAACAAAAAAAAGTCTTTTAAATAAAAAAAACTTTAATATTTCGAGCAATTAATTCAATAGTTATCTAATGTAAAGAAAATAATAACCTATTGAATTGTGGAAAAAAATGACCATATAATCTCCATGAAAAATGAAGCTATACTGCAAAATTTAAGTGAATTTGAGAACAAATCACTATTAATAGTTGATGATGACAATCCTTTTAGAGAAAGATTGGCAAGAGCTATGGAAAAAAAGGGTTTCCAGGTTATTCAAGCTGAGAGTGTACAAAAGGGTATAGAATCAGTAAAATCAAAAAAACCAGGTTTTGCGGTTGTAGACTTACGATTAGGTGACGGCAATGGTCTTGAAGTTGTCAGAGAAATTCAATCAAACAATGCTGAAAGTAGAATTATAATGTTAACTGGATATGGTAATATTCCTACTGCTGTTGCTGCTATAAAAGAAGGTGCTATAGACTATCTAGCTAAACCTGCTGATGCTGATGATGTGGAAAAGGCATTGTTAGCAGATCCTGCAAAAAAAGCTGCACCACCCGAAAATCCAATGTCAGCTGATAGGGTAAAATGGGAACATATACATAGAGTGTTTGAATTATGCAATAGAAATGTATCAGAAACTGCGAGACGGCTTAAAATGCATAGAAGAACACTGCAAAGAATTTTATCTAAAAGATCACCTAAATAAATTTTCTAAATTTTAATATTTTTTTTGATAAAAAAGTTAATAAAAAAATCTTAAAAGTTTCAGCCAATAAAAATGGAGCTATACCCAACTTAAATATTGGTTTTTCCCATCCAATAATTATTCCTAACCAAAAAATTCCAAGTATATATATTATTGATACTGACAAAATAAGTTTAATCAAAATCATTAAATAATTATCTTGTGACTTTACAAATGATGCAAAAAAACAAGCAAATAAAAACCCAATTAAATATCCCATTGTAGGTCCAGTGAAATAAGCTAAACCCACACCTCTTTCTGGTGAATTAGAAAAAACTGGTAGTCCGATAATTCCTTCAATTAAATATAAACTAACTGTGGCTAAACCTATTTTATATCCGAAACTTAAACCTAAAAATAATACAACAAAGGTTTGCATTGTCATTGGCACTGGGTAAAAAGGTATTTTTACTTTCGCTGAAATAGTAAGAAGTATTGAGCCTAAAAAAATTACAATCAACGATTTAAATATTCGTGTTTGAGAATTTTGCTTTATAAGTTCCATAAAAAATAATACTCTTATTTTAATTGATAATCTATATTAATTTGTAATGAGCATAATTAAAAAAACAGATCATTTTTATCTAATTGATGGATCTGGTTATATTTTTAGAGCTTATTATGCACTACCTCCCTTGACTAGAAAAAGCGATGGATTACCAACTGGTGCAGTAAGTGGTTTTTGTAGCATGTTGTTTAAACTTCTAGAGGACTCGAAATCAGATAAAAATCTTGAGAAACCAACTCATTTTGCAGTAATTTTTGACTCAGCAAGAAAAACATTTAGAAATGAAATTTACAGCGAATATAAAGCTAATCGAGCTGAAGCCCCCGACGATTTGGCACCACAGTTTGAGTATATTAGAAAATCTGTTCAAGCATTTAATTTACCTTCTGTTGAACTACCTAATTATGAGGCTGATGACTTAATAGCAACCTATGTTAAAGAAATATTAAAAAAAGGTGCAAAAGTAACGATCGTATCCTCGGATAAAGATTTAATGCAATTATTTAGAAAAGATGTTCGAATATACGACCCAATGAAAAATAAATTCATAACGAATGAAGATGTTCAAAAAAAATTTGGAGTAGATTCAAGCAAAGTTATTGATGTTCAAGCTCTCGCAGGGGATAGTAGCGATAATGTTCCAGGGGTTCCAGGAATTGGAGTAAAAACAGCAGCTGAATTAATAAATAAATATGGAACACTAGAAAAACTTTTGAAGTCAGCTCATGAAATCAAACAAAATAAAAGAAGAGAAACTCTTATTGAAAATAAGGATAAAGCTTTAATTAGTAAAAAATTAGTTACTTTAAAACACGACGCTCCAACAAATATAAAATTAGATCAACTTCATCTTAAAGAGATTGATAAAGATAAACTTTATAAATTCTTAAGGGAGATGGAATTTAATAGATTATTAAGTTCAGCTATTTCAACATATGGGGAGCCAGATTTTTTTACCACTAAAGATAATATGATTGTTAAAAACAAAGAAAATTCAATTGACAAAAAAAATTATTACTTAATTGGCGATGTTAATGAAATTGATGATTGGGTTAAAGAAGCTGAAGAGATTGGTGAGGTAGCAGTTGATACAGAAACCAGTTCCCTTGATCCACATCAAGCTGATTTAATTGGGATTTCTTTGAGCACAAAGATTGGTAAAGCTTGTTACATACCAATAGGACATAAATCAAAAAAAAATATTACTAAAAATTTAGTTTTGGAAAAATTAAAACCTTTATTAGAGGACCCCAGCATTAAAAAGATAGGGCAAAATATTAAATTTGATTTTATTGTATTTTTTAAACAAGGAATTGAGCTCACATCAATGGAGGATACGATGTTAATGTCCTATGTATTAGATGCAGGAAAAAATAGACATAATATGGATACTCTCGCTGAAATTCATTTGGACCATAAAACTATTGCATTTAAAGATTTAGTAGGCACTGGAAAAAAAGAAATTAATTTTAGTGAAGTTGATATAGAAAAAGCAAAAGATTATGCAGCAGAAGATGCTGATATTACATTAAGACTGTATCAAAAATTTAAAAAAAGCCTGAAAACAGAAAAAATGACAAATTTATACGAAACATTCGAAAAGCCAATGATTAAGATCTTAGCATTAATGGAGATAGAAGGAATTATGATTGATAGTAAATTTTTAAAAATTTTATCATCAAAATTTGAAAAAAAAATAAAGAAAATTCAAAATGAAGTTTTTAAAATTTCAAACAAAGAATTTAATATTGCTTCACCAAAGCAATTAGGTGAAATAATCTATAATGACTTGAAGATAGCAAATCTAAAAAAGACTAAAAAAGGAAGTTTTGCAACCAGTGCATCTGTTTTGGAGGACCTGGCATTCAAAGGCCATAAATTTCCTCAACTAGTTTTAGATTGGAGACAATTATCTAAACTAAAAAATACATATTCAGATACATTACCTGAACATATAAATCCTAACACAAAACGAGTTCATACGTCTTTTTTATTAGCAGCCACTAATACTGGCAGGTTGGCATCAAGTGATCCAAATTTACAAAATATTCCAATTAAATCTGAGGATGGAAAAGACATTAGAAAAGCTTTTATTACTGACAAAGACTCAGTTTTAATCTCTGCTGATTACAATCAAATTGAAATGAGAATTTTAGCAGATCTAGCAGACGTGAAAGAACTAAAAAAAGCATTTAAAAACAAAGAAGACATTCATTCATTAACAGCTAGTCAAATATTTAATGTTGATATAAAAAAAGTTAATGCTGATCAAAGAAGAAAAGCAAAAGCAATAAATTTTGGAATCATATATGGAATATCACAATATGGTTTAGCAAAGCAAATAAATGTTACAAATCATGAGGCTGAGGAATTTCTGAATGCATATTTTGCAAAATTTCCTGAAATAAAAGTTTATATGGATCAGACAATAAAATTTTGTAGAAAAAATGGTTATGTAAATAATATATTTGGAAGAAGATCTCATTTCATCAATATAAATGATAAGAACTATAATGTAAGAAATTTCCAGGAGCGTGCAGCTATCAATGCTCCAATCCAAGGCTCTGCATCAGAAATTATGAGGTTAGCAATGATAAGATTATCAAAAAGATTGAATGATGAAAAATTTCAACAAACTAAAATGCTATTACAAATTCATGATGAGCTTATTTTTGAAACACCAAAAGTGGAGTCAAAAAGAATCAGTAGAGTTATTATTAATGAAATGTCTAGCGTTGCTGATAGTGATAGTCATTCTTTTTCAATACCTTTGACAGTAGATGTAAATATAGGTGAAAATTGGGGGGCCTTGCATTGATTTAATAATATTGCCCAAATTAGAACAATTTAGTATTTTTATATTTAAGTATGCATAAACAAACTGTTGCTCTAATTGATGATGATAGAAATATTCTAACTAGTTTAAGTATTGCATTAGAGAAAGAGGGTTTTAAAGTTCAAACTTATATAGATGGAGAGAGTGCTCTAATTGGACTTACAAGGACACCTCCCGATTTAGCAATTATTGATATAAAAATGCCAAAAATGGATGGTGAAGAATTATTGAAAAAATTAAGAAAAAAAACTTCAATGCCAGTTATATTCTTAACTTCGAAAGATGATGAAATTGATGAGTTGCTTGGTTTAAAATTGGGTGCTGATGATTTTGTGAAAAAATCAGGAGGTTTTTCAATAAAAGTATTGATTGAGAGAATTAGAGTTCAATTAAGAAAAAAAGAGACAAAAGAAACAATCGAAGAAAACAAAAGTATAATTTCACATGGAAAATTAAAATTAGATCCCTCACAATTAGAGTGTGAATGGAATGGAAAACAGTTACCTGATAAATTAACAACTACAGAATTTTTATTAGTTAAAGAATTAGCCAAAAGGCCGGGAATTATTAAAGAGAGGGCACAATTAATGGATATTGCGTATAGAGAAGACACAGATATAGAAGATCGTACAATTGATAGTCACGTAAAAAGAATTAGAAAAAAATTTAAAAAAGTTGATCCAGATTTCTCAGCTATAGAAACCAGGTATGGAAGTGGATATAGATGGAATGTTAGTTAATGTTCAGCAATCTTCTCAAAAACTTATCCATATTAAAAAAATTTTTATTCATTAATTTGATATTTTTTACAATTATCGGGTTGTTTACCTTTGTATACTTAAAAAATATTCAACCAAATCTAATCAAAAAAAAATCTTCTAATCATATTGAAATAATTAATAACACAATTGATAATTTAGTTAGACTAGATGTAGAATTTATTGAAGAGGATATTAGAAAATTTTTATTTTCTACGAGATTTCTTTTCCAAAATTTAGATAGAGTTATATTCTTTGATAATGAATTAAATTTAGTTGGTGATACAGATACTTTAGATCTTGATCCAAGATCATTTTCGACAAGATTAGATATAGTGGAATTAGAAGTCTTAAATGATGAGAAAACAAAAGAAATAATTGAAACTAAAAATATAAATGTTGGAAAAGATAATGTTGTATCATTAAAGGATATTTTATTTAATTATGTAGGATCAAAAAATTATGGAATACCTTTTACGTTTACTGAGGAAGAATTTAATAAATTCAAACTAACTACAATTAAAAATGTCATGAAAGATGACAAGAATATTGGTTATTTGGCAATAAGTGAAAATGCAAATGATATTAAAGCTGCAATCGATGAAAGAAAAACCTTCATTATTAGGACCGCTTTTGCAGTAGGTATTGTAATATTAATTTTTTCATTTGTTTTAAATAGATATTTTCTAAAACCAATTAAAAATCTAGTTACATATACAAAAGCGATAAAGGAAAAAAATACAAAAATTACAAATATTGAAGGATTAAAAATTAGAAATGATGAATTAGGATTATTATCAAATTCTTTAGATGATATGACGTTAGAATTACAAAAAAGAATATCTCAAGCTGAGAATTTTTCAACAGATCTTGTTCATGAAATACGCAATCCATTAGCTTCACTAAAAAGTGCTTCGGAAATTTTAAACGATACAAATGATATTAACCAAAGAATAAAATTAATTAATATTTTAAGTCATGATGTTCAAAGAATTGAGAGATTAATTACCGACTATTCACAAATGTTAAAAGATGAAGTTGCATTAAGTAAAGAGAAAACAAAAAAAATAGATATTGAACCAATTATTAAATCTGTAGTGGATGATTTTAATAATATTTATAAAGTAAAAAGAGGAATAAATATTTCATATAAAAATGACGGTAAAAATAATTATTTTATTAATGGAATAGAAAATAGAATAGAACAAATAATTGCAAATCTTTTGGATAACGCAATTTCATTTAGCGAAGATGACAAAGATATAATTGTTAAAGTTTCCAAACTTGATGAAAAAAAAATAAATATTAATATTTTAGATGAGGGTCAAGGCTTTAAAGAAAAAGATACTAATAAAATCTTCAAACGATTTTATAGTAATCGACCTGACAAATTTGGACAACATTCTGGATTAGGTTTAAATATCGTCAAAAATTTAGTAGACTTACACAATGGTTCTATTAAAGCATCCAATCGATCTGATAAAAAAGGTGCAAGAATGGAAGTCATTTTTCCTATGGTATAAAGTTGTATTGATTAATTAATTCATTGTTGCTAGAAGATCCACAATATGAAAGATTTTAAAGTAAAAGATATATCCCAAGCTGAATTTGGCCGTAAAGAAATTTTGATTGCTGAAAGTGAAATGCCGGGTTTGATGGCATTAAGAGAGGAATATAAAGGCAAATTACCTTTAAAAGGTGCAAAAATAATTGGTTGTTTGCATATGACTATTCAAACTGCAGTTCTTATAGAGACACTAGTTGATTTAGGAGCAGATGTGAGATGGTCTTCATGTAATATTTTTTCAACACAAGATCACGCGGCAGCAGCTATTGCGAAGGCGGGTATTCCTGTTTATGCATGGAAAGGTGAAACAGAAGAAGAATATATTTGGTGTATCAAACAGACGATTGTTGGAAAAAAAGATTGGAAACCAAATATGCTTTTAGATGATGGAGGAGACTTAACAGCCCTAATGCATAATGAACATAAAGATTTGTTAAATGATGTAAGAGGTGTCTCAGAAGAGACCACAACCGGAATAAAAGCTCTAAATAAGATGGAAAAAAATAAAACACTTTTAGTTCCTGCTATTAATGTTAACGACTCTGTGACCAAATCAAAATTTGATAATTTATATGGTTGCCGAGAAAGTTTGGTAGACGGAATTAGAAGAGCCACGGATGTAATGATGTCAGGAAAAGTTGCTATTGTTGCAGGATTTGGAGATGTTGGAAAAGGAAGTGCTGCATCTTTAAGGCAAAGTGGTGCAAGAGTTTTAGTAACCGAAGCTGATCCAATTTGTGCATTGCAGGCAGCAATGGAAGGTTATGAGGTAGTTTTGATGGATGACGCAATAAGTAAAGCAGATATTGTCGTAACTGCTACAGGTAATAAAGATATCGTTACCGCTGATCATATGAGAAATATGAAAGATAGAGCAATTCTCTGTAATATTGGTCACTTTGACAATGAGATACAAGTTGAGGCATTAAAAAATTACAAATGGACAGAGGTCAAACCACAAGTTCATGAAATAGAGCTTCCAAGTGGTAAAAGAATAATTTTATTAGCTGAGGGAAGATTAGTTAACTTAGGATGTGCTACTGGCCATCCAAGTTTTGTTATGAGTGCTTCATTTACAAATCAAGTAATAGCACAAATTGAGCTCTGGAATAATCATAAAAATTATGAAAATAAAGTTTATGTATTACCAAAACATTTAGATGAAAAAGTTGCAACTCTTCATCTTAAGAAAGTTGGTGCAAAATTAACTAAATTATCTAAAGAGCAAGCAGACTATATAAGTGTAAAAGTAGAAGGTCCTTTTAAACCTAATGCATACCGCTACTAGCAGTGATAAAATAGAAATATCTTCAGAAAAGCAGACAGAAGAATTAGCTGAAAGAATTCAGGAAAAACTTAAATTAGGAGATATAGTTTTTTTATATGGGGAGATTGGAGTTGGTAAAACAACTTTTGTAAAATATTTAATAAATTTTTATCAGATGAAAAATAATGTCAAATTGTCGGAAGTCACAAGTCCAACGTATAATTTATTGAACGAATATAGTATTAATAAAATTCAAATTAATCATTATGATCTCTTTAGGGTAAAGCACCCAGGTGAATTAAATGAGCTTAACTTGTTTAGAGATAATTCAAATATTATTACACTAGTTGAATGGCCTCAAATTGTAAGTAAAAAACCTCAACGGTTGATTGAATTAACTTTTGAATATGGTGATGATTATAAAAAAAGATATGTTCAAACAAAAGGTTTAATCTTAAATTAAATTAATGAAAAATACTCAGAAGCCTTACTTAAGAAAAATAAAGGGTGATGCTTCTTTTCGTAAGTTTTATAGAAAAAAAGAAAATAAATTTACTTCCATTATTGTTAAAGCATACAGGGAAAAAGAAAAAAATCTTTTGATATATGACTCAATTAATAAAATTTTGAATAAGAATAAAGTTTTTGCGCCAAGACTTTATAATGAAAAATATACAAATAATTTTATAGAAATTGAAGATTTTGGAGATGAAACTTTTTATAAATTATTAAAAAAAAAGACAAATAAACTTTTATATTTTAAAAGAATAATTGAGATTTTAAATAAAATACAATCTATTAAAGATAGAAAAATTAAAAATTTTAAAAATAAAAATTATACTATACCCCAATACGATAGAAAAATTTTGATTGAAGAAGCAAATTTGTTCTGCAATTGGTATATTAAAAAAAAATTAAAAAAAAATAAAATTTCTTTTATTAAACGATTCAAAAAAATTATAAAAAAATTAAGTTTGAGTCTCCAATTAAAAAATAATGTATTTGTGCATAGAGATTTTCATGTTTCAAATTTAATGTTAATAAAAAAAGGAATAGGAGTTATAGATAGTCAAGATGCTTTAATTGGAAATAAAGCATATGATTTATCATCATTAGTAGATGATGTAAGATTCCAAACATCAATCTCTCTAAAAAAAAAAATTTATAATTATTATTTAAATACAAATAAAAAGATTAATCGAAAAAAATTTAAAAATGATTTTGAGATATTATCAGTTTTAAGAAATTTAAAGATAATAGGAATATTTACTAGATTGGCAATTAGAGATAATAAAAGAGATTATTTAAAATTAATTCCTTATGCATGGAAGTTAATTGAATTAAGAATTTACCAAAATAGAATTTTTGATGATCTTTCGATTTTATTAAAACAATTTTTTAGAAAAAAATAAGATGAGAATAAAAACAGCATTAATATTGTGTGCGGGTTTAGGCAAGAGATTAAATCCCTTAACATTAGAAAATCCAAAACCTCTATTAAAATTGAAAAATATTACAATGTTAGAAAATTGTATTAAGTTAATAATTAAATTAGGAGTAGATAAAATAATTTTAAATACTTTTTATTTAGAAGAAAAAATTTTTGAATTTATAAGTAAAAAAAAATTTCCTATTGAAATTCAAATAGTTAAAGACGGAGATCAAATCTTAAATACTGGTGGTGGAATATTAAACATGATTAATTCCTCGTCTGAAAATGATAATATAATTTTTAATCCTGATACTGTTTGGGATGAAAGATATGTTGATGAAATTTTAAAAATGCAGAACACTTATTTTTCTAAAAATCTAAATAATATTCTTTTACTTGCTAAAAAAGATTTAAGTTTTGACAAAAGTTTGATTGGGGATTTTAGTCTTAAGAATGATTTAATCAAAAAAGAGAATAAAGAATTTATCTTTATTGGTTGCCAAATTTTAAATAAAAGTTTATTTAAAAATTTTATAGTTCAAAATTTTTCAATAGCAGAAATATGGAATGAATTATTAAAAAATGATAAATTAAATGGTTTTGAAAGTTTAAATAAATTTTATCATTTAACAGATTTAAAAATATTTAAAAAACTACAAGATCTTTAGCTCTTTCTTGATCAAGATATTTACAATTTTGAATATTATACTGTTTATCAATTTCCAATACTAAGGGGTTACCAGTGGGTATTTCTAGCTTAGAGATTTGTTCATTACTTAATTTAAACAAAAATTTACATAAAGCTCTTATCGAATTTCCATGAGCAGAAATTAAAATATTTTTATCTTTAAGTTCAATTTTCAAAATATCCTCATAAAATTTTGTAACTCTTTCATAAGTATCTTTTAAAGACTCTGTATTAGGTATAATTTCTTTTGGCAAATCTTTATAAGTATCAATATTATTTGGATGATAAGGACTTTCTTTTTCAAGTGGATCAGGTCTTATATCCCAAGATCTTCTAAATTCATGTACTTTTTTTTCACCAATTTTTTTCACAGTTTCAATTTTGTTTAAGCCCGTAAGAGCTCCATAATGTCTTTCATTTAATTGCCAATTTTTTGAGAAAGATTTGTTTTCATCATTCAAGATTTTTTGGATTATTTTTAGTGTATTTTTTGCCCTTAATTGCAGGGAAGAGTAATAAGTGTCAATTTTGATATTCATTTTTTTTATCAATTCACCAGCCTTCTCAGCTTCAAGTTTACCATTTTCAGTTAAATCAACATCTACCCAACCAGTAAATCTTTTTTCAAGATTCCAAATACTTTGTCCATGTCTCACTAAAATTAAAAAACTCATGTTGTTATTTCTAAATTAAATTTATAAATAAAACTATCAATTAAATGATAAATTTTTTTTCAAAATATAAAATATTTTTTTATTTAATCAATTTAACATTGATTATTTTATATCTATTTCCAGGAAGTTTATTGGGATGTATTTTTCTCGATAATTGTAAAGTTCAACTACAAATTACATCAGATTTTATTATATCCACTAATCATTTTTATGCTTTTAGTTTTATTACAGCTTTCGGGTATTTAACTTATTTTAAATCAAAAAAATTAACTTTAGTCATTTATTATTTAATTTTCATAGCGATTGTTCTTGAAGTTTTACACATAGTGATTCCTGAAAGAAGTTTTGAATTTACTGATTTATTTGGAAATATATTAGGCGTGTTGATTATAATTTTAATAAACTTTATTATAAATAAAAATGAAATCTTTAAATAATAAAATTATTCTTTTATTTTTTCTTTTATTTTCTGCATGTTCTTCAATTCCTAAAAATACTTCAAATAGTTGCTCTATATTTGATGAAAGATATTTATGGTATAAACATACTAAAAAGGTAGAAGAAAAATGGGGGACACCAATTTATATTCAATTAGCAATTATTAAGATGGAGTCAGATTTTGATTGGTTAGCAAAACCTGCAAGAAAAAAAATTTTTAAAGTAATCCCATATAAACGCCCCTCAAGTTCATTTGGTTACTCTCAAGCAGTAAAAGGAACATGGGAGCAATATAAGAAAGAAACAGGAAATAAATTAGCAACAAGGGTTAGATTTAAGGATAGTGTTGACTTTATTGGTTGGTATACCAATAAAACAGAAACTATATTAAAAATTCCAAAAGAAGATGCTTTTAAACAATACTTGGCATATCATGAAGGTTGGGGCAATTTCAAAAATTATAAAAAAAATAAAAAAGTTATCAAGATTGCTAAAAAAGTTGAAAAACAGTCAAAAATTTACAAACAACAATTATCTGAATGTAGAAATTCGTTGAATAAAAATAAATATATTATTTTTTAAGAAGTTCTTTTTTTAATTCTAAATCAACTGCATCTATACGTTTTGTATTTTTTGCTAAAGCCAAATACATTGATGGTGTAACATAAAGTGTAAAAAATGTTGAGATAATCATACCTCCTAAAATAGTTGAACCAACTGCAAGTCTAGAGCCTTCACCAGCTCCAGGACCTATATTTCCAATAACCAAAGGTAACATTGCAATCATTGTACTAAGTGATGTCATAATTATAGGTCTAAATCTTACTGAACAAGCTTCTTTAACAGCCAAGTCAATATTCTTACCTGCAGTTCTAATTTGATTGGCGTAATCTACAATTAAGATACTATTTTTTGTAGAAATACCAATTAAAATTATTAAAGCAATTTGAGAAAAAATATTTACTGAACTATTGAGGAATAAAATAAATACCAGCCCACCAAAAATTGCTAATGGCACAGTGAGAACAATTATAAAAGGGTGAATAAAAGAATTAAAAGTTGCTACCATTACTAAATATGCTGTAAGGAGGGCTAAAGCAAAAATTATAAATAATTCATTACTTGTTTCTTTTATTTCTTCAGACTTACCTTTCCAAGTAATTTGATTTGTAGGAGCTAAATTTTTCATAACATCTTCAAAAAATTTAATTGCTTCAGTTAATGTATAATTCTCACTTATATTTGCTGAAATAGTAACTGCTCTCTGACGGTTATATCTGGCAAGCTCCTTTGCAGCACCTTCCTCTTTAAAACTTACTAAGTTAGCTAATGAAATTAGCTTTCCATTCGTTTCAGATCGAACGTATATTTTTGATATACCATCTTTATTTCTTCTATCAGTCAAATATTGCTGAACAATAATAGGATATTCTTTACCCAATTTATTAAAAGTAGTTATATTTTTCCCTCCATAAAGCGTTTCCAGAGTTTCACCTATTGACTTAGTCGATACGCCTAAATCTTTTGCTTTATTCTTATTAATTAATATTTTTACCTCTGGTTTATTTCGGTTGTAATCAGATTCAATTCTTGAAAGACTTTTGTTTGATCTGAGTTTTCCAATCACTTTTTTTTGAATTTCTTCTAGTTCTTCATATGAGCTTCCATAAATCACCATTTGAACAGGTTTATTGTAATTCGAGACCCTAATAGATTGTGGAGAAATAGGGAAAGCTAAAGCTTGAGGAAGAGTAACAATTTTTCCTATTGCTTCTCTTAAAATTAATTGCTGCCCTTTTTTTCTATTTTTCCAATCATCTAAAAGAGCAATAATAATAAAACTATTAAATGAATTCGCTGAGTCCCCGAAACCTGGAACTCGCATAATAAATCTAGAATACGGACTATCCTCTGCTTGAAGGAGAGGTATTAATCTTGCCTCAACTTTTTGGGCTTGTTCTTGGGTATACTCAAATGAGCTACCTTCATCTGTTGAACCAATTATCAAATACGCACCGCGGTCTTCTTGTGGAAGCAACTCTTTCTTTGAAAAGCTAAATAATAATATAGATGCAATTACAATAAGAATTATAAAACTGCTTATTGTTTTTATTTTATAAACAACAACCTCAAGAGTTTCTTTATAAAAATTGGAAAAATTTAAAAAAATTTTTTCAAATTTTTGTATTAAAAATGTTTTAGACCTTCTTTTGTTTAAAAATTTACTTGCCAACATTGGTGATAAAGTTAACGCAACAAAGGATGATACGACTATAGAAAATGATAATGCAATTGCTGTTTCTTTAAAAAGGGTTCCAGAAATTCCCTCAATAAAAATAAGCGGAAGAAAAACTGCTACTAATATAAGTGTAGTTGCTATGATTGCAAATGAGATTTGTTTAGATCCTTTATAAGCAGCCACAAGAGGTGTTTCACCGTTTTCTATTCTTCGATAAATTGCATCAGTCATAATTACTGAGTCGTCTGTAATAATTCCAATTGCCAGAATAAAACTTAAGAGCACGAAAATATTTATCGACAAACCAAAAATATAAAGACCTAAAAAGGATGCTATTAAACTTACTGGTAGAGCAATTGCTGGGACTATGACAGCTTTCAAGTTTCCTAAAAATAGATAAATTATTAATACAACCAAAATAAAAGCTATCAAAAGAGTCTTATAAACTTCCTCAATAGCTGCTTCTACATAGTTTGCCCTATTAAATGAAACTCTTAAATCTAACTCTTCTGGTAGAGATTTCTTTACTTCAATCAATCTTTTTTTGATATCATTTGACAGTTCAACAGTGGATGCTCCACTCCTAGCATAAATACCAATCCCTACAGTTTTTAAATTTATTTGATCTTTAGTCTGAGCTTTAAAAAGAGTTTTTTCCGAAACTGGCCCAAATTCTATATTTGCAACATCAGATAGTAAGATTACCTTATTACGTGTTTTTTTTATTGGTAGTTGTTTAATTGAATTTATATCGTTATATGATTTATCTAAATTAAGCGTTAAATCTATATTATCTGCTTCAAGTGTACCAGCTGGAAGACTTATGTTTTCACCACGAATAGCCAATTCTACTTCTTTAATAGTAAGATCATTTGCGGCAAGTTTAATTGGATCAATCCAGACTCTGATACTTAATTCTCTTAATCCACCTACTAAAATTCTACCAACATTCTTAATACTTGAAAATTGATCGACCAGGTATCTCTCCGCGTAATCTCCTAACTCAAGATCACTCCAAGTAGATGAAGACAAAGATAGCCACATTGTAGTTGTAAAGCCAGCAGCTCTTTTTAGTATTTGTGGAGGATCAGATTCTGATGGCAAATTATCGACAACTCTTGCAACTCTTTCTCTAATATCATTCGCGGCATTATCTAGGTCAATACTAGTTTCAAACTCAACATTTATTGTACTTCTTCCATTTTCAGATTTTGAGTCGATATTTTTTATACCTTCTGCACCACCGATTACATCTTCAACAACCTGAGTAACTTCCTGATCAACTATAGATGCAGAAGCTGACTTATAATTTACCTGAACTTGAACAACAGGTGGCTGAATGCCATTTGGAAGCTCTCTTACTGGTAATTTCCAAAAAACAAATAAACCAAAAATTATCAAGATAAGAGACATTACCCAAGAGACAGCTGGTCTTTTTATGCTTAATTCTGTGATAAACATTTATTTATTAATTGGTTTAATTTTTCCTCGAGGTCGGACTTTTTTCAAACCTTCTGCCACAACTGTATCTCCTTCGTTGAGACCAGAAATTATTTCAATATTTTTATTATTTCGAAGACCTGTTTTTACCTCCGTTTTATTAGCAATATTTTCCTTACTTACTTTATAGACATATGATTTATCGCCCTCTACCATTACACTAGTGTCTGGTACACTTAACGCATTCCTTAAATTAAATTTAACACTTACTTCTAATAAAGAACCTGAAATTAATTCTAATTCTTTATTTTCTATCTTAATACGTGATAGTAGGCTTCTAGTATCTGCATTTATTCTACTTGAAACAAAATCTATCTTTCCTAAAAAAATCTTGTCCTTAAAACTGGATAATCTTACTTCAACTGGAAGATTTTTTTTTATAAATGCAGAATAATTTTCAGGAATTTTTATATCTGAATAAATAGTTGAGTTGTCATCTAAAGTTATAATAAAAATATTATTTGATACTAATATGTCTTCTGTAAGTCCTGTATATCCAAGAACCCCGCTAAATGGTGCTATAATATCACCACTTTTTAATTTAATTAAAATCTCTCCTTTTTTAATAAAATTTTTTAATTTTAAATCCTCATAAAGATCATCTTTTTTAATCTTAAATGTTTCTGATCTATTTGAAATTGCTGTACCAAAAGTATCAACTTTTTCTGAGAATTCTTTTTGAATAACTTTCGTAACTATAATCCCTGGTGGAGGTATTTTACTGAACTTTTTTTTGAAATGATTTCCAATCATTGTTCTTCCAGTAATTACAACTGCAATTATCAAAAAAAATATAAATATTATAGAAATAGTTTTTGTAGATCTCTTCATTTAATTAAATCATCCCGTATTCAGCCCAAGAGCCATCGTAAATACATGGATGATATTTATCATTTATTAAAGAATATGCTAGTGCCAATACACTTGCAGTAACCCCTGAGCCACATGAAAACACTAGATTTTGTCCAAGGTTAAATTGAAGTGACATAAATTTATTTAAGATCTCATCTTTACTTATAAATGTATGGTCTTCATTAATTAACTCCGAATATGGTAAACAAAATGAATTTTTTATTGAACCACTTCTAAGACCTTTTCTTGGTTCAGGAACTTTGCCTTGAAATCTATCTTTACTTCTTGCATCGATAACATAAAAATCTTTTTTATTAATAT
>CACMXS010000015.1 GCA_902617715.1 uncultured Pelagibacteraceae bacterium
TATTTCAATAAGTAAGGAGCTTAGTTTTATACTTGACGTAAAAATTGGTGATGATATCACTGTTATGTCACCTTCAGGTGTTGAAACAATTATTGGAAACCTTCCTAAACAAAAAACTTTTACAATCATTTCACTTTTTGAAAGTGGTCTAAATGATTTTGATAACAATGTAGCATTTATGAATTTATCCTCATTAGAGGAATTTTTTAACTTTGATCAAGAAGATCGTAATTTAGAAATTTATTTAAAAAATCCACAAGATATTGAAGATCAGAAATTGATTGTACAAAAAATATTTAATGATGAATTTATCTATAGCTGGTCAGATATGAATAAGTCTCTATTTTCAGCCTTAAAAGTTGAAAGAAATGTAATGTTCATAATCTTAACGCTAATAATTATTGTAGCAGCTTTCAATATAATTTCAGGACTTACTATATTGGTTAAAAATAAAACAAGAGAAATTGCTATTCTTAAATCTATTGGAATTCTCAATAAATCAATTATTAAGATCTTCTTTTTAATTGGAGTTGTAATAGGTACTTCAGCAACTATTTTTGGTATAATTTTAGGAGTTACATTCTCAATGTATGTTGAAAATTTAAGACAATTCTTCAGCAATGTTTTCAATGTAAGTTTATTTCCAGAGGAAATTTATTTTCTTAGTTCGATGCCTTCTGAAATTAATCCGATATCGATACTTATAATTTCTTTTTGTTCCATTTTAATTACAATACTAGTATCAATTTTTCCAGCTTTAAAGGCTGCTAAACTAGATCCAGTTAAATCTTTGAAATATGAATAATTTAATTAAAGTCTCAAATCTTAATAAAACTTTTGAAGGAATAAAAAAAATTAAAGTTTTAAAAAAAATTTCATATAATTTTGAAAAAGGTAAGATTTACTCTTTAATGGGTCCCTCAGGTTCTGGGAAATCAACTTTGTTAAATTTACTTTCTTTAATTGATAGACCTAATTCAGGGTCAATATTTTTTGAAAATAAACTAATTAATTTTAATCAAAATAATAAAAATGATGCTCTAAGAGCTAATAAGATAGGTATTATTTATCAGCAAGATAATTTACTTCCTGACTTTACTGCACTGGAAAATATTTACTTAGCTAGTTTAGCTGCGGGTAATAGTAAAGAAACATCTATCTCAAAAGCAAAAAATCTTTTAAGAAAAGTTAGATTATCAAATAGATCTGACCATTATCCCTCGCAATTATCTGGTGGTGAAAAACAAAGAGTTTCAATTGCTAGAGCTGTTGTAAATAATCCACAAATAATTTTAGCAGATGAACCTACTGGAAGTCTTGATCATGAAACTGCTAAAGAAATTTTTAAATTATTAGAAAATCAAATAAATCCAAATAGATTAATAATATTTGCAACTCATAATAGATTTTTTGCAAATAAGGCAGATTGCTTATTGGAAATGGTTAATGGTAATATAAAAGCCATTAATGCTTGAGTCAAAAATTAATAAATTTAATCATTTAAAAATTCATACACAATATTCCATATGTGAAGGAGCAATAAAAATTGATGAATTAAAAGAATTTTCAAAAGAGAATAAAATTAGATCATTAGGAATATGTGATACTTCTAATTTGTGTGGTGCTTTAGAATTTGCTGAAAAAATTTCAAAAGTAGGTACACAGCCAATAATAGGAACTCAAATAAATTTTAAATTAAATGATACAATAGGTTTGTTACCTTTATTTGCCATGAATGAAATTGGCTATAAAAGAATAATAGAACTTTCATCATTATCATTTTTGAAAAATAATGAATTATTAGATCCACATGTGCTGTTTGATGAATTATATAAAAAAAACGAAGGAGTAGCATTATTTTCTGGAACAATCTTTGGTTTATTTGGAAAATTATTTGATAAGGCTAAATTCTCAGAAATAGATGAAGTTTATGCTAAATTAAAGTCTATTTATAAAGATAGATTTTATTTAGAAATTCAACGCCATAATGATCAAAATGAAATTAGTTTTGAAAAATTTAATTTAAAAAAGTCATCTGAATTTGAAATTCCATTAATTGCGACTAACGAAACATTTTATCTTAATAAAGATACTCATGAAGCCCATGATGCATTGATATGTATCAAGAATAAAACTTACGTTAATGAAAAAAAAAGATTAAGTTTAAGTGATCATCATTATTTCAAAAGTGACATAGAGATGTCAGAGCTATTTTCTGATGTTCCTGAGGCTCTACAAAATAATTATAATTTTCCTTATAGATGTAGTTTTAAACCTTTATCGTCTAAACCTATTTTACCAAACATAAGTTCAGATAAAGGCGGCAATGCAGATGATATTTTGAAAAAAGATTCAATCGATGGATTAGAAAATAAATTTTTAAAAATTTTCAATATAAAATCAAATGATTTGGCTGAAAATAAAGATTATTTAAAATACCTAGACCGATTAAATCATGAATTGAACATTATTATTGAGATGAATTATTCAAGTTATTTTTTGATTGTTTCTGATTATATAAGGTGGGCAAAAAAAAATAATATACCTGTTGGACCAGGTAGAGGTTCAGGTGCTGGATCTTTAGTTGCTTGGTGTTTATCTATTACTGATGTTGATCCAATAAAATTTAATCTTATTTTTGAAAGATTTTTAAATCCAGATCGAATATCTATGCCTGATTTTGATATAGATTTTTGCGAAGAAAAAAGAGATCTAGTCTTTGAATATCTAACAAAAAAATATAAAGAAAGTGTTGCTCACATCATCACATTTGGAAAATTAAAAGCGAGAATGGTAATAAGAGATGTTGGAAGAGTATTAGGATTATCTTATGGATTTGTTGATAGTATATCTAAAATGATACCATTTGATCCGTCAAGACCCCAATCTTTAACTGAATGCATTGCTGGGGAACCCAGGCTTCAAAAATTGATCAATGAAGATCCTAGAGTAAAAAAATTAATTAATCTCTCTCTAAAATTGGAAGGGTTGAATCGAAATGTTGCAACTCATGCTGCTGGTGTAGTTATTGCTGACAAAAAACTTACTGAAATGGTTCCTCTTTATAAAGATAATACAGCAAACCTATTGCTACCCTCTACTCAATTTGACATGTACTCTGCTGAAAATGCTGGCTTAATCAAATTTGATTTTTTAGGTTTAAAAACATTAACAGTAATAAATAATACCCAGAACTTAATTAAGAAAAAAAATATGGAATTTAATATAGAAAATATAGATTATAATGATCAAAAAGTTTTCGATTTATTATCCTCAGGTAAAACAGTAGGCTTATTTCAAATTGAGAGTGCTGGAATGAGGGAAGCATTAATTCAGATGAAGCCAAATCACATCGAAGATATAATTGCTTTAGTTGCTCTTTATAGACCCGGCCCTATGAGCAATATACCAGTATACAATGATTGTAAAAACGGAAAACAAAAACCAGACTATTTACATCCACTATTGGAGGAAATTTTAAAACCAACTTATGGTGTAATAATCTATCAAGAGCAAGTAATGCAAATAGCCCAAAAATTATCAGGATTCACTGCCGGCCAAGCAGACATTCTAAGAAGAGCTATGGGTAAGAAAAAAAGAGCAGAATTAGAAAAACAAAAACAAAATTTTATAAATGGTGCAGTCAATAATGGAATTAGCAAAGAAGTAGCAGCAGGAATATTTCTTAAGATAGAACCATTTGCAGAATATGGTTTTAATAAAAGTCATGCTGCAGCCTACGCAATTATTTCCTATCAAACAGCCTTTTTGAAAACTTATTACCCTAAAGAATTTATTGCTGCATCAATGACAATGGATATTTCAAATCAAAATAAATTAAGTGAATTTTATGAGGAATTAAAAAGATTGAATGTTGAGATTATTAGACCAGATATAAACGAATGTTTTGCTGATTTTAGAAATGATGATACAAAATTTTATTATGCCTTAGGTGGTATAAAAGCCGTAGGATACGAAGCTATATCTAATATTGTTCAAGAAAGAAATAAGAATGGTAAATATAAATCAATCAATGATTTTATAAAAAGAGTTAATCCTAAAGATATAAATAAACTTCAGTTAGAAGGTCTTGTTAAAGCAGGAGCTTTTGACAATCTAATCAAAAATCGTCAATCCTTATTTAACTCAATACCTAATTTAATCACTAAATCAAAAAATATATTTGAAAATAAATCTGCTAATCAAATTGATTTATTTTCTGATGAAATAAATGAAGAAGAAAGTCTTATTTCTTCAATAGAGGATTGGAAATTTGAAGAAAGATTATCAAAAGAATTTGAATCTGTAGGTTTTTTTATCTCTGATCATCCATTAAATCAATTCAAAGAAATATTTAATGATTATAAAATAATGAGTTATCAAGATTTTGATAATGGTGAAAATAAAAATGCAAATATTGCAGCTACATTATTAAAAATACAAGAACGAAAAACTGCAAAAGGTACTCCTTATGCGGTTTTGAAACTGACAGATTTGTCAAGTGTATTTGAATTATTTATTTTTTCTGATGTACTAGAAATAAACCGTGAAATTTTAAAAGAGGGAAATTCTTTAATTTTGACACTCGTTAAATCTACATCTGATGAAGAAAATAGATTTAGGAGAACAAATGTACAAAAAATTGCATCTTTAAAAAATCTATTTAATAATCCTATAAATGAAGCCACTTTCGATTTGAAATCTCTAAAGGAGCTTGATGAGATATCTAAGTTTTTAACAGATCCGGGTAATACTCAAATTAATATTAAGATTAAAGATAATGAAATGGATTTGAAATTTAAATTAGAAAACGGAAGAAAATTAGACAGAAAAACCCTAAATCTTATTAGAAATAAAGAAATTTCAGCAATTATAAGCTAAATAAAGCTTGTTAAATTCTCAAAATCTTTGTACATAATCACAAAATTAAATTAACACGCACACAGTTGTTGGTTTTATACCTCCGGTCCTTAATTGGAAATTACTGTGGTGGCTTAACCGGGAATAAATATGAAGATACCAAACGTTACAATACAACAATTATTAGAAGCAGGCGTACATCTAGGTCACAAAACTTTAAGATGGAATCCAAAAATGAAGAAATATATTTTTGGAAAAAGAGACTCAATACACATAATTGATTTAACTCAAACTTTACAACTTACTAAAATTGCCCTTGAGAAAGTTTACGAAACAATTTCCAATAATGGAAAAATCCTTTTTGTTTCAACAAAAAAACAAGCATCCGAAGCTATTGCTGAAGTTGCTAAAGAAACTGACCAATATTTTGTTAATTACAGATGGCTAGGTGGGATGCTTACTAATTGGGGAACTATTTCAAATTCAATAAAGAAATTAAAAAAACTCGAAATTGATTTAACAGCTGAAAATAGAGGTTTTACCAAAAAAGAACTTTTAAAGATGAGTGTTAAAAAAGATAAATTACAAAGATCATTAGGTGGTATTGCTGAAATGAAGAAAATTCCAGATCTTGTATTTATAATTGATACAAACTATGAGTCTTTAGCAATTCAGGAGTCTTCAAAATTAGGAATTCCAATTATAGCTATTTTAGATAGTAATTCTAATCCAGATGGAATTGATTTTCCTATACCTGGAAATGATGATGCTAGGAGATCTATAGATCTCTATTGTTCTTTAATTAAAGAAACGATCAATAGTGCAAAAAAAAATAGTCCGATTATTGAGTCTAAAAAATCTATAGAAAAATCTGATAATGAAAAAAATGGAAAAACAATTCAAGAAATCGATAGAGAGAAACTTGATAAAAAATTTTCAAAAAAAAAAGAGGTGAAACCAAATTAATATGAGCGATATAGAAAAGGTAAAAAAATTGAGAGAAGCGACTGGTGCTGGTTTTAAAGATTGCAACCTTGCAATAAAGGAGTCAAATGGTGATTTAGATAAAGCTGTTGAAATATTAAGAGTCAAAGGTATCTCTAAAGCCTCAAAAAAAATGTCAAGGGATGCAAAAGAGGGTGTTGTAGCAATTAGTGGTGATAATAAAAAAACTTCTATAATAGAGGTAAATTGTGAAACTGATTTTGTGGCAAAGAATGATAATTTTGTAGATTTTGTTAAAGAACTTAGCGATTTAAATAATGAAAAAAATTCAAATATAGATGAATTAAAAAAAACAAAAATGAAAAATGGAAATACAGTTGATGATACTCTTGTAGCATTAATCGCTAAAATTGGTGAAAAAATTACTATTGGTAAAGCAAAAACTATCTCTCATACATCTTCAACTAATTATCAATATTTGCATACTGTTGTTAAAGATAATCTGGCTAAGTTAGCTGTAGTTGTTTCATTAGAAACTAAGAATGATACTGACGAAGTGAAAACTTTTGGCAAGCAATTATCTATGCATATAGCAGCCTCTAATCCTTTGGCATTAGAGTCAAGTTTAATTGATAAATCTATAATTGATAAAGAGCAGGAATTAGTCACTGAGGAACTTAAAAATTCTGGCAAACCAGAAGATATTGCTAAAAAAATTAGTTTAGGTAAAATGAATAAATTCAAAGAAGAGAATGCTCTTTTAACTCAAGCTTGGGTAATGGAACCTAAAAAAAAAGTACAAGATGTTTTAAAAGAACTTTCTATTAATGATTTGAAAATTAAGGAGTTCAGTAGAATTAAAATAGGCGAATAAATGTTTGATGAAAAATCACATAGCCTTAAAATGGATAAAGCTATCGAAGTTTTTACGAAAGAATTATCCTCCCTCAGAACAGGCAGAGCTAATTCTGCAATGCTTGATATAATTAAAGTAGATGTTTATGGACAACAAATGCCAATAAACCAAATTGGCAGTATAACTACGCCTGAACCACGTATGATAAATATACAAGTATGGGATCAAAATAATGTTCCTCTGATAGATGCTGCGATTAAGAAATCCGATCTAGGATTAAATCCCCAAATAGATGGTCAACTTATAAGATTACCAATACCTGAATTAAATGAGGAGAGAAGATCTGAAATGAAAAAAATAATAAAATCAATGGGTGAAAAATGTAAAATTTCCATAAGAAATATTCGTAGAGATGCTAATGAAGAATTAAAAAAATTATTGAAATCAAAAGAAATTGGTGAAGATGAAGAAAAATCTTTTGAAAAAAATGTTCAAAATATTACAGATAAGCATATACAAATTGTAGACGAAAAAGTTTCCTCAAAAGAAAAAGAAATAATGACAATATGAACCCAATTAAACATGTCGCCATCATTATGGATGGTAACGGGAGATGGGGACTTAAGCATAAAAATTCACGTAACGCTGGACATAAAGAAGGTGTGAGAACTGTAGAAAAAATAATCAAAGCTTCTGTCAAAAATAAAATAAAATTTCTTACTCTATATGCTTTTTCAACAGAAAATTGGAAAAGACCTAAAAAGGAAATTAATTTTTTATTTAATTTATTAGAAAGTTTTTTACTTAATAAAATTGAAGATTTGCACAAACAAAATATCAAACTTAAGATATTAGGATACAAAAAGTTTTCACTTAAATTAAATAAGCTTTTAAATAAATCTGAAAAAAAAACATCTAAAAACACCAAGTTACAAATTAATCTTGCATTAAATTATGGTTCAAAATCTGAATTAATAAATGCATTTAAAAAAGTCCATAAAAATAATAAAAGAATAAATGAAAAAAATTTAGTCAAGAACTTACAAACCAAAGATATACCTGATCCTGATTTATTAATTAGAACAGGAAATACTAAAAGATTAAGTAATTTTTTGTTGTGGCAACTAGCTTATTCTGAAATTTTCTTTGAAAAGAAATTATGGCCTGATTTTAATGAAAAAGACTATAATGATATAATCAAAAATTACAAAAAGATAAAAAGAAATTTTGGAAATATTTGATGACAAAAAATTTTACTAGACGACTAATAACATCAATATTTTTATTGATTATTTTGTTTATTGTAATTTATAGTCATCAATTTATATTTGGTCTTTCCTTGTTAATACTGGGATTTATTGTTTGTATTGAATTCAATAATATTTCTAGAAAACTAGTAGGAGATTTATATTTATCTTCTGCAAAATTTAATATTAAATTTTTCATTCTTATGTGGCCACCATTTATTTATATGTTTTTTATATTTGGTTTTAGTACTTTTGAAATCTATAAATTACAGGGCCCAACATTTTTGCTTTTCATTATTTCAATATGTTTTTTAAGTGATATCGGTGGTTATGTTTTTGGAAAAATCATTGGCGGTAAAAAATTGACTAAGATTAGCCCAAATAAAACTATTTCTGGATCAATAGGTTCATTTATTTTTAGTATTTTCTCATTAATAATTTTTTCTAATGTTGATAATCTAAAACTAAATTTTAATTTTGATAATTTATTTTTGTGTTTGTCTATTTCTTTGATTTGTCAATTAGGTGATTTATTTATTTCTTTCCTTAAAAGAAAAGCTAAAATTAAAGATACAGGAAAAATTCTACCTGGCCATGGAGGTATACTTGATAGAGTTGATGGTATTATTTTTGCATTACCATTTTCTTATATTCTATTGAGATTAATTTAAATGAGAAAAAAAATTGCAATTTTAGGGTCGACAGGATCAATAGGAAAAACTCTAATTAACATTATAAAACAAGATAAAAAAAATTTTGAAATAGTTCTACTATCTGCTGATGGAAATTATAAAGAACTATTAAAACAAGCAAAAATTTTTAAAGTTAGAAATTTAATTATTAATAATAAGAATAGTTATAAAAAAATTATTAATAACAAAATTTCAAATAATACAAAAATTTACAATGATTTTAATAATTTAGATAAAATTTTTAAAAAAAAAATAAATTATACAATGAGTGCTATTTCTGGAATACAGGGATTAAAACCTACAATTGAAATGATTAAATATTCAGAAAATATTGCTATTGCAAATAAGGAGGCAATTATATGCGGGTGGGATTTAATAAAAAAACAATTGGTTAGAAATAAAACAAATTTTATTCCCGTTGACTCAGAACATTTTTCTATTTGGTATGCGTTAAAAGGAATTAAAAAAAATTTAATTGAAAAAATTTATCTTACTGCATCAGGTGGACCCTTTTTAAAAGTTCCTTTAAATAAAGTTAAGAAAGCAAAAATAAATCAAGCAACCAATCATCCTAATTGGAAAATGGGAAAAAAAATTTCAATTGATTCAGCTACAATGATGAATAAAATTTTTGAAATAATTGAGGCAAAAAAAATATTTGATATTCCCTACAAAAAATTATCAATATTAATTCATCCAAAATCTTATGTTCATGCGATCATAAAATATAAAAATGGAATTAGTAAAATAATTGTACACGATACCAACATGAAGATACCAATATTTAACACATTATACTCAAGTGAGAAATCAATCAAAACAAAGAATCTAGATATAGGAAAATTGAATAATCTTGAGTTTCAAAAAGTAGATTTAAAAAGATATCCTATAATTAATATCAAAGATAAATTACCAGAACGATCCTCATTATTCGAAACAATTTTAGTGTCAATTAATGATAATTTAGTAGATTTATTTTTAAATAATAAGATTAAATTTACTGATATTTCTAAAAAAATGAATAGTATCCTCGACTTAAGAGAGTTTAAAAAATTTAAAATGATTAAAGTAAAAAAAATTGAAGATATAATTTTTCTCAACAAAAAAGTTGAGAATAAGATTAATTTTAAATTAAAAATTAAATAACAATATGTCAGATTTTTTTAAAAAGATTACCGTTTTGTTGATTTTAAAATTTTTATTTACTTCATCAATTTCATTCGCTGAAATTGTAAAAAAAATTGAAATACAGGGAAATGAGAGAATTTCTAGTGAAACTATTAAGATGTTCTCCAAAACTTCCATTGGAGATGATGTAAGTGAAAATGATTTGAATAATATATTAAAAGCTGTTTATGAATCATCTTTTTTTAAAGATGTTAAAGTTTCAATTAATAATAATATTTTAAATATTAGAGTAATTGAAAATCCTTTAGTTGAAAATGTTGAAATTAAAGGACCGAAAGCAAAAAAGATTAGAGAATTATTAAAAAAAAATTTAAAGATTAAAGCTAGAAGTTCTTATAATGAGTCTTTTTTTAAATCAGATAAAAAAAAAATAATTAATGACTTAAAAGAAATAGGTTATTTTTTCTCTAATGTCGATGTTGTAATTGAAGATTTAAAAGATAATAAAGTTAACTTAATTTATCAAATTGAAATGGGGGAGAAAGCAAAAATTAAAAAAATATCTTTTATTGGAGATAAAATTTATAAGGACAGAAAACTAAGAAGTGTTATTGTGAGTGAAGAATATAAATTTTGGAAATTTATCTCTGGAAAAAAATTTCTAAACAAAAATCTAATATCTTTAGATGAAAGATTATTAAAAAACTTTTATTTAAACAAAGGTTACTACAATGTAAAAATAAATTCATCATTTGCTAAACTTGTAAGCGAATCTGAATTCGAGCTTATTTATAATATAATTCCAAATGAGAAATATTCTTTCAATAATTTAACCCTAAATCTTCCAACTGATTTTGATCCTGAAAATTTCAATGATTTAAAAAATTTATTTGCTGATCTAAAAGGAAAAACGTATTCGTTATTCACAATAGAAAAAATATTAGATAAGATTGATCAGATTATTCTTGATGAAGAATATAAAACTTTAAAATCTGAAGTTGTAGAAGATATTGATAAGAATGAAATAAATCTAAGTTTTAATGTTTCTGAGGGAGAAAAATTTAAAATTAATAGAATTAATGTTTACGGTAATAATATTACACAAGAAAATGTAATTAGAAACCAATTACTTGTTGATGAGGGTGATGAATTCAATTCAATTTTAGCAGCTAAATCAATAAATAATATTAAATCTTTAAATATATTTAAATCTGTCCAAAGTAAAGTTGTTGATAATGAAGACAGGAGTAAAGATATTGATATTACCATTGAAGAAAAGGCTACTGGAGAAATTATGGCAGGTGCAGGAGTCGGAACCGATGGGACAAGTTTTCAAGTTGGTATAAAAGAAAATAATTATTTAGGAAGAGGTATCGCTTTGAATAGTGAACTTACTGTCTCAGAGGAAACAATTAAAGGACAATTTTCAGTTTCAAATCCTAATTTTAAAAATAGTGATAAATCCGTTTATACAAACATTCAATCTTTAGAGACCGATAGACTTTCAACGTCTGGTTATAAAACTAATAAAACTGGATTTGGTTTTGGTACAAGTTTTGAGTATCAAGATGATGTTATTATAGGCTTAGGGCAAGATTCTTTTTATGAGGAAATTGAAACTAATAGCTCGGCATCGGCTAAACAAAAAAAACAAGAAGGAAATTATTTTGATACTTTCGTTAAATTAAGTTTAGATTATGATAAAAGAAATCAAAAATTTAAAACATCTGACGGATTCAGAAGCTCTTATTTTGTGGATATTCCAATTATAAGTGATAATAATTCATTAATTAATACCTATGTTTTCTCACATTTCAGTGAGCTTTATGAAGACAATATTACAAAAATATCTTTTTTTGGAAAATCAGCTAATTCTATAACTAATGATGACGTAAAATTATCTGAAAGAGTTTACTTACCAGCAAGTAGATTAAGAGGTTTCCAGTCTGGTAAAGTAGGTCCAAAAGATGGAAATGATTTTATTGGAGGGAATTACGCAACATCAGTAAATATTTCATCAACCTTACCTCAAATCTTACCTAATGCTCAAAATTTGGATGTATCAATGTTTTTAGATGCAGGGAATGTTTGGGGTGTAGATTACGACTCCAGTTTAGATGATACTAATAAAATAAGGTCATCTGTAGGTTTTGGTATAGATTGGTTTACTTTAATTGGACCACTAACCATCTCATTAACACATCCAATAAGTAAAGCTGATACTGATAAAACAGAGTCATTTAAATTCAATCTAGGAACAACATTTTGATTTTGAAAAAATTTTTTTCATTTATATCAATTTTATTCCTACTAAGCACATCGAGTGTTTTATCTAATGAGAAAACAGTTTTTTTAGATATAGATTTTATTCTAAATAAATCAAAACCAGCTATTTCAATAATTAAAAATATAGAAAAAATAAGAAAAAAAGAACTAGACAAATTAAAAAGTCTTGAAAAAGAACTCAATAAAAAAAATGAAGATATAAAAAAAACAAAAAATTTGATCTCTGAAGATGAGTTAAAAAAAAAAGTGGCATCATTTAGAGAAGAAGTGAAATCTTTTGAAGATTTAAAAAGAAAATCGATTAATGAGATTAATAAAAAAAAAACGCAGCAATTAAATGAATTTTTAAAAAAAATTAATCCTTTATTACAAGAATACATGGAAAAAAATTCGATTGATATAGTTTTAGATAAAAAAAATGTATTTATGGCTAAATCGCAAATTGATATAACAAAAGATATATTAGATTTGATAAATAAAAAGATTAAATAAATGGATAAATTAAATAGAAAACAAATAGAGGAATTATTACCTCATAGAGACCCGATGCTTTTAATTGATGAGCTTTATGATATTAAAAAATTGACTTCGGCTACTGCAGTTTTAAATGTTAAAAAAGATAGTTTTTTCGTTAACGGTCACTTTCCAGGACAACCAGTAATGCCCGGTGTTCTTATAGTAGAGTCGTTTGGTCAAGCTGCTGCAGCTTTAACAGCACATGGTTTGGATAAATCTACTTATGAAAATAAATTAGTTTTTTTAATGAG
The DNA here is from genome assembly GCA_902617715.1 of uncultured Pelagibacteraceae bacterium. Classification (GTDB taxonomy): domain Bacteria; phylum Pseudomonadota; class Alphaproteobacteria; order Pelagibacterales; family Pelagibacteraceae; genus Pelagibacter. The sequence continues at coordinate 12,782 of CACMXS010000015.1, forward strand.
TGTTGAAAAAGCTCGTTTTAGAAGTCCTGTTATCCCTGACTGTAAGCTCATTTTAAAAATAGAAGCTGTTAGATCTCATGGTCGTGTATGGAAATACAAGGGTGAGGCATTTGTGGATGAAAAAAAGATGGCAGATGCAATGTGGTCAGCAACTATTGTCGATAGGAAATAATTAGCAATATTTTTTTACTATTCAAGATTAATTGCTTTGGTACAAGCAATCATGTCTCATCCATTTTTTGTTTGTCATGGACCAATATCTGTTGATGAAATATTAGAATTATTAAATATTAAAGCTGATATTTCATCAAAATTTGAAATTACTGATATAAAAGATTTATCAAATGCAGACCAAAATTCTCTAACTTTTTTGCATTCTAATAGATATAAAGAAATAGCCAAATTAACAAAAGCATCATATTGTCTGACAACTAATTTGTTAAAAGATTTTTTACCGAAAACTTGCAAACCAATAATAGTTGAGAATGTTCTAATGGCTACTTCAATTATTACCTCGAAAATTTATCCAAATTCTATTGAAGATGCATTCGATGTTGAAGTAAAAAAAAATAGAAGAGGTCAATTTAAAAAATAATGTAAAATATGGAAAAAATGTTTTAGTTGGTGAAAATGTTGATATTGGATCTGACTGCTTGATTGGACACAATACAATAATAGAAAAAAATGTAAAAATTGGCAATAATTGTAAAATTGGTTCAAATACAGTAATTAGAAATTCATTCATTAAAGACAATGTTTCTATTCTTGATAATTGTGTTATTGGAAAAAAAGGGTTTGGCTTTTTTCCTAAAAATTCAAAAAATTTACGATATCCACATATTGGAATAGTGATTATTAATGAAAATTGTGAAATTGGATGCGGTGCAACAATCGATCGAGGGTCTATGTCTAATACTGAAATTGGAAAAAATACTTTTTTAGATAACCAAGTTCATATAGCCCACAATGTAAAGATTGGAGAAAATACAATCATCGCAGGTCAAGTTGGTATTGCTGGAAGTTCAATGATTGGTAAAAATGTGAGAATAGGAGGACAAGCAGGTATTTCAGGTCATCTTAAAATAGGAGATAATGTTGATATAGCTGGAGGCAGTGGAGTTATAAAAGATATTCCTAATAATACAAAAGTAATGGGTTATCCAGCAAAAAATATTCGTGAATTTTTAAGAGAAAACAAATAATGATACATAAAACTGCTATAATTGATCCTAAGGCAAAAATAAATTCTGATGTCAAAATAGGTCCATACTGCGTAATAGGCCCAAATGTTGAGATAGGAAAAAATTCAATTATTCAATCGCATGTTAGTATTTTAGGTTACACTAAAATTGGAGAAAATAATAATATATATCCGTTTGCCTCAATTGGTAACGACCCTCAGGATCTAAAATTTAAAGGAGAACAAACTAAATTAGAAATAGGAGATAATAATAAAATAAGAGAATATGTAACTATAAACAAAGGCACCGATGGAGGAGGTGGATTAACTAAAATTGGTAACAATTGTTTATTTATGGTTTCATCACATGTTGCTCATGATTGTTTGGTTGAAGATAACGTAATTTTAGCCAACAATGTTCCATTAGGAGGACATGCACATATTGAACAAAATGTTATAATTGGAGGTAATTCAGCTGTACAACAATTTACCAGAATAGGAAAATTTGCAATGATTGGTGGCATGTGTGGTGTTGTGAGAGATGTAATTCCTTATGGAATAGCACATGGAAATAGAAGTATTTTACAAGGATTAAACTTAATTGGTTTAAGAAGAAGAAACATACCTAATAAAGAAATTCTAACTTTGAGTGAGGCATACAAAGAAATATTTAAGAACGAAAATTTAACAGAAAATTTAAAAAATTTAGACACAAACTTAAAAGAAAATGATTTAGTTAAAGATGTAGTTGAATTTTTAGAAAAAGACAAAAAAAGGCCTATATGCACACCTTTTTCAAAGTAAGATGATAGGATTATTTTTAGGAGATACAGACTTTTCAAATATTGTACTCAATAAAATCAAAAGAAAAAAAATTGAATATTTCATAATTGATTTTTCTAAAAGTGGTAAATTTAAAAAAGATAAAAACTCACACAGGATTAGTATTGGTAGATTTGGAGAAATTATTGATCTTATTAAGAGAAAAAAATCTAATAAAGTACTTTTCGCTGGAAAAATTGCTAAACCAAAATTTTCATCTTTAAGATTAGATCTAAAAGGGATCTATTATATGCCGAGTGTTATTAAAGCTGCTAAATTAGGTGATGCAGCTATAATTAAAACAATAATCAAAATCCTAAATAATGAAAAGATTAGAGTTATTAGCTCAATTTATTTCAATCCTGAATTGGCTGTCAAAAAAGGGAATTTAACAAAGTTAAAACCATCATTATATGATAACAAATCTATTAATCGGGGTATTAAATATTTAAATAAATCTAATAGTTTAGATCACGTTCAGGCCTTGGTGGTAAAAGATAATAAGATTATTTCTAAAGAAGATAATTGGGGAACGAAAAAAATGCTTTTTCAATCAAAAGATAATTTTGGTGGTATTTTAATAAAATATCCAAAAAAAAAACAAGATTTAAGAATGGATTTACCTACAATAGGACTTCAAACTCTTAAAGATTGTAAAAAAAATGGGTTAAAAGGGATAGTTTTAAAATCTAAAAAGAATATTTTCTTAAACAAAATTAAATGTATTAAGTTTGCTAATGAAAATAAAATCTTCATATCAATAAGATGAAAAAAATATTTATACTAACTGGCGAACCATCTGGTGATAAATTAGCATCTACAGCAATATCGAAACTTAGAAAAAATTATAGTGATATTGAATATTTGTCTGTTGGTGGCTATAACTTAAAAAAAATTGGTATAAAATCTATCTTTGAATTAAATGAAATTACATATTTAGGTTTTACAAGTGTTTTATTCAATATTTTTAAGATTAAAAAAAAAATTAATCAAACAGTTGATGAGATCTTAAAATTTGATCCAGATATTTTATTTAGTGTTGATAGTCCAGATTTTACTCTTAGAGTAGCTGAATTAGTAAAAAAAAAGAACCCTAATATTAAAACTATTCATTATGTGGCTCCCCAAGTATGGATTTGGCGAAAAGGTAGAGTAAAAAAGATAAAGAAATTTATTGATCACATACTTCTATTATTTGATTTTGAAAAAAAATATTTTGATGAGGAAAATGTAAAAAATACTTTTGTTGGACATCCATTAATTGATAAAACAGATGCTAATAAAATTGATATCAATAATTTTATGTCTCAAAATAAAAAAATTATATCTATTATGCCAGGTAGCCGTAAATCAGAAACAACTGTCCTCTTACCAATATTAACTGATTTTATCAATATGATGGCTAGCAAAGATTCTAATTATAGTTTTGTTTTTCATGCAACAGATGAAAATAAAGAAAATATAGTTGATTATATTAAAGATAAGAATCTTAAAAATACCGATGTCATTTCAGATGAAAGCCTAAAAAAGGAAATATTGGTAAATTCTATTTTTGCTGTGTGTAAATCTGGAACTGTATCTTTACAAGTTTGCAGCTCAAATGTTCCTTCAATAATTATTTACAAGCTTAGTTTTATAAATTTTATGATTTTTAAATTATTAGTAAATGTTAAATATGCAAATATTATAAATATCATAAATAATAAAGAAGTAATTCCTGAGTTATTACAAGGCGAGTGTAATGCAAAAGAAATTTATAATTCTGTTATTTATATGCTTAAAAATCCAGATATTGGAAAAAAACAATTAGATGAGTGCAATAAAACTTTAGAGGGTATTAGATCAAAATCATCTTCTTCAAATGAGGTTGCTTTAATTTTAAGAAATAGTCTTATTAGTTAACCTTTTCTCTACAACATCTTTACCAAGTGATATGATTATATCATAAATACCAGGCCCAAATTTTGATCCTGTTAAAGCTATTCTTAATGGTTGTCCTACACCTTTAAAATTTGTCTCATTTGTTTTAATTAATTCTTGAACTATTGGTTCTAGACTCTCTCTATTAAGCTCGTTTATTTCTTTAAACTTTACATAAAATTCTGAAATTATTTTTTTTGCTTTATCATCAATTAATGCCAAATCTTCTTTATTAAATTTTACTTCATCTTCAACAATATATTGACAATTATTAAATATATCTTCTAAGGTTTTAGCTTTGTTTTTAAGAATAGTTAAAGATTTTTGAATTTTATCTTTTTTATCTTTTTTGATTTCATCTTTAAATAAATGACAATAATTTATAAACTGATCAAATAAATCTTTTTCATTTATATTTTTAATGTAATGTTCATTCATAGATAGTATTCGGCTCATATCTAATTTTGATGGAGATTTACCTATTCCTTCTATATTAAAAAATTTTATACTTTCATCTAGTGAAAATATTTCTTTATCTTTAAAAGACCAGCCCAATCTCAAAAGATAGTTTCTTAATGCATCTGGCATTATACCAATCTTAGAATAATCATCTAAAGTTGATGCCTTATCTCTTTTTGATAATTTTTTGCCATCAATAGTATGTATCAAAGGGATATGGGCAAAAGAGGGTAGTTCCCATTTCATAGCTTCATATATTTGTATTTGTTTAAAAGTATTTATTTTATGATCATCACCTCTAATAATATGTGTCATGTTCATTTGATGATCATCTACAGAAGCAGATAAATTATATGTAGGTGTACCGTCATTTCTTAAAATAACAAAATCTTCAATAGTTTTATTTTCTATTTCAACATTGCCTTGAACTAAATCCTTCAATATTGAAGTCCCTTCTATTTTGCTTTTAAACCTTATTACTGGATGAATATCTTTTGGAGCTTCTTTTTCATCTTTATTTCTCCATTTCCTATCATAAACATATGGTATTTTTTTTTGTTTTGCTCTTTTTTTTTGTTCATCGATTTCTTCATTTGAACAATAGCATTTATAGGCAAAACCATTTTTTAATAATTCGTTAGCAACTTTTATATGGTCGTCTATTTTTTTTGATTGAATATATTCTTCACCATCATGATCTATGCCAATCCATTTAAGAGATTGTATAATTTGATTTTTATATTCATCTTTTGATCTTTCTTTATCTGTATCTTCAATTCTTAAATAAAAATTTCCATTTTGGTTTTTTGAATATAACCAGTTGAATAATGCTGTTCTTACCCCTCCAATATGTAAAGGCCCTGTAGGGGAAGGAGCAAATCTAGTTGCTACTTTCTTCATTCTATTTATTTAGACTATTTTTCTAGAAGTTTCTATATAAAGATACTAATACACCTTGAACTTTTACTCTATCTGGTCCAAAAATTTTTGTTTCGTAGTTTTTGTTTGCACTTTCTAAGGCTACAACTTTTCCTTTTTTTCTAATCCTTTTCAACATTGCCTCATGTTCATCAATTAAAGCAACAACAATTTTTCCATTATCTGCAGTATCAGTCCTTTTGATTATAACAGTATCACCCTCGTGAATTCCTGCTTCAATCATAGAGTCACCTTGAACTTTAAGACCAAAATAATCACCATTTTTTTCCAAACTATTTGGAAGTGGAATTCTTGAAACCTCGTTTTGAATAGCTTCAACTGGTGTACCAGCAGCAATTTTTCCTAAAACAGGCACTTCATTTTCATCAGAAAATGGTTTTTCATCATCTAAACCACCCTTAATCACACTTGGTGAAAAATTATTATATATATCATTTGCAGAAGCAGTTTCTGGCAATTTAACGACCTCTAGAGCTCTAGCTTTATGGGCTAATCTTTTGATGAATCCTCTCTCTTCTAAAGCACTAATCAATCTATGAATTCCTGATTTTGATTTTAAATTTAATGACTGTTTCATTTCTTCATAAGAAGGAGATACACCAGAACTTCTCAACTTCTTGTTGATAAATAAAAGCAGGTTTTTTTGTTTTTTTGTTAGCATAAGAACAAATATCGTACAAAATCTGTTCTACAAAAGTTCTCTACAATTCACAATAGTAAAAAAAGCTAATAAAATAGGGGATTATTCGACTAAAGAACTGAAAAAATAGAATTATTATCTAGATCCTTCAAAAGTGATTCACCAATTAAAAAAGTTTTAATAGTTGTTTTATTAGAAAGTTCCAGCAATTCTTCTTTTGTTTTAATTCCACTCTCAGAAATTAATGGACCAGGGTGATTAATTAAAACATCATGAATATCAAAAGTTGTATTTATATCAGTTTTTAAAGTTTTAAGATTTCTATTATTTATACCTATCAAAGCATCTTTAAATCTTAAAGCACGCTTTGCTTCTTCAACAGTATGAACTTCAACAATTACTGACATGTTTAATTTAAGTGCTTCATTATATAAATCATCAGCAAGTTTATCACTAACACCAGCTAATATAATTAATATTGCGTCAGCACCATAATATTTAGCTAAATGTACTTGATAGACATCTATAAAAAAATCTTTACATAGAATTGGAATATGCATGTTATCTGGACTTGGTGGTTCCATTGCATTACTTAAAGATTTTATTTTATAAATGTGAGATAAATTTCCAAAAAAAAATTCCTCTTCAGTTAAAACAGATAGGCATGTTGCACCATTCTTATAATATATTTTAGCTATATCGACTGGTTTGTAATTTTCAATTAATATTCCAGCGGATGGACTTGCCTTTTTAATCTCTGCAATTATTGAAAAATTATTTTCCTTAATATTATTTTCAATTATTTCTTTAAAATTTATATAGTTCATTGAGTCGGGCGCATGTTCAAGTATACTTTCTAAAGGTTTCTTTTTCTTAAGTTCAGCGACTCTGATTTCTTTTTTTTTAATTATATTTTGAAGTATATTTTCAGCCATTTTGAATTTTTTCTAAATGTTGAAAAGTTTTACCTGATAAAATATGTTTCCTTGCATTTTTATATGCATCAGCAAAACTTTGATGAGTTTCATTCACTATTAACCCTGCTGCAGCATTCAAACAAACAGCTTTAGAAAAATCATTATCCTCACCTTTAAATATATCAATCATTTTATCCGCATTAAATTTTGCATCATCACCGACAAGATTTTCGAATTTATCTGCATTTACATTTAATTCTTTAGGGTCAATAACAAATTCAGAAATTTCTTTATCATTTAATTGAACAATATTTGTTTTAGCATATGGTGAGATTTCATCTAAACCATCTTCACTGTTTACAATCCATGCAAATTTAATATCTAAATTATTTAAAGCATTTGCAAATATCTTTAAAAGTTTTTTATCAAAGACACCAACCACTTGTCGTTTCACTAAAGCTGGGCTACTTAAAGGTCCAATCATATTAAATATAGTTCTTTTTCCAATTTTTTTTCTAGTTGGACCAACAAATTTCATTGCACTATGATAATTTGGAGCAAACATAAAACCAAAATTATTTTTATTAATTTGATCCTCTATGTCATTTGGTTCTAAATTAATTTTTATATTTAAAGCCTCTAAAACATCACCCGATCCACACTTTGAAGATACAGCTTTATTACCATGTTTTGCTACCTTTACACCCATGCTAGCAAGCAGCAATGCAGAAGCTGTTGATATGTTAAGTGTATTCATGCCATCTCCACCAGTTCCACATGTATCAATACAATTTTCTACATTTACTCTTTTGGACATATTTCTAAGTACAAAAACTCCACCAGCTATT
>CACMXS010000016.1 GCA_902617715.1 uncultured Pelagibacteraceae bacterium
ATCGCTAGATTAAAAACATCATTAAAAGGAAAATTAAATGCCTAAAAAAATACTAACCGGAATAGTAGTGAGTGATAAACCTAATAAGACAATTACAGTCATGGTAGAAAGAAAATATTCACACCCCGTTCTTAAAAAGGTTATCAAAGTGAAAAAAAAATATAATGCTCATGATGAAGAAAATAAATTCAAAAATGGTGATAAAGTCTCAATAATTGAGAGCAAACCTTTTTCTAAAAACAAAAAATTTAAAGTAATGGAGAATACAAAGTAATGATACAGGTGCAAACAGAACTACAGGTTGCTGACAATACTGGTGCTAAAAAAATTGAATGTATCAAAGTTTTAGGTGGTTCAAAAAGAAGATATGCAAGTATAGGTGATACTATTGTTATTGCTGTTAAAGAAGCAATACCAAAAGGGAAGGTTAAAAAAGGCTCAGTTCATAAAGCTGTAGTAGTTAGAGTTAAAAAAGGAATCCATAGAGATGATGGATCTAAAGTAAAATTTGATAATAATGCAGCAGTGTTAGTTGATGATAAAGGTGAACCTGTTGGTACAAGAATTTTTGGTCCAGTAACAAGAGAATTAAGAAATAGAGGACAAATGAAGATTATTTCATTGGCTCCGGAGGTTTTGTAATGATTAAGAAAGGTTTAAAAGTAAAAATTTTAGCAGGTAAAGATAAAAAAAAAGAGGGCGAAATTATTGAAATAGATAGAGCAAATAATAGAGCAAAAATTAAAGATATTAATATGGTTAAAAAACATGTGAAAACAACTAAGGAAAAAAAGGGTGGAATTTTTTCAAAAGAAAGTTTTGTTCATATTTCTAATTTAAAATTAGTTGATGAAAAAATTAAATCAAAAAAAACTGAGGCTAAAAAATAATGGTACCTAGATTAAAAGAACTTTATTTTAAGGAAATACAGCCAGCTCTAAAAACGCAATTCGGTTTTAAAAATCTTTATATGGGTCCAAAAATAGAAAAAGTTGTTCTGAATATGGGTTTAGGCTTAGATGGAAACGATAGTAAAATTCTTAAATCGTGCGAAGAAGATTTGGCTAAAATAACTGGACAAAAACCTGTAATAACAAAGTTTAAAAAATCAATATCAAATTTCAAAACAAGAAAAGGAACAAATTCCGGTTTAAAAGTTACTTTAAGAAAAAATAAGATGTATGAGTTTTTAGATAGATTAGTGAATATTGCATTACCAAGAATCAAAGACTTTAGAGGTTTATCTTCTAAAGGTTTTGATAAATTTGGAAATTATACTTTTGGTGTCAAGGAACACATAATTTTTCCAGAAGTAAGTTTTGATAGAGCTGATAAAGTTAGAGGTCTAGATATTGTGATAGTCATATCATCAAAAAATAAAGAACACAGTTTTGCTTTATTAGAAAAGTTAAATTTTCCATTTATCAAAAAAGGAGATAATTAATCATGGCGAAACTAAGCTCAATAAATAAAAACAATAGACGAATAAAACTCTCAGATAAGTTTTATAAGAAAAGACAAAAATTAAAGAAAATTGTAATGGACAAAAAAATCTCTTTGGAAGAAAGATTTAAAGCTCAGCAAAAACTTTCTAAACTTCCAAGAAATTCTGCTAAAAATAGAGTTATGAATAGATGTCAAATTACAGGAAGACCACATGGTGTTTATAGAAAATTAAAAATATCCAGAATTGCATTGAGACAATTAGGTTTACAAGGAAAAATACCTGGATTAGTTAAATCAAGTTGGTAGAAAGGAATATATGAGTTTGAGTGACCCAATAGGAGATATGATAGCAAGAGTAAAAAATGCTCAATCACGAAACCACAAAAAACGTTGAATTACCATCATCAAATTTTAAATCAAAAATTGCTGATATTTTAAAAAATGAGGGTTTTATTAAAGATTTTAAAATCAAGTCAGAGAATAATAAATCTATTTTGTTGTTAGAGTTAAAGTATCATTCTGGCAATCCAGTTATTAACGCTTTTGAAAGGGTCTCAAAACCTGGAAGAAGAATTTTTTCAAGTGCTGAAAGTTTACCAAAAATAAATAACGGTCTTGGTATTGCAATCGTGTCTACTCCTAAAGGTGTTATGACAGATATTGATGCACGAAAACAACGAGTTGGTGGTGAAATAATCTGTAAGGTATTTTAATGTCTAAAATTGGTAAAATAAATATTTCAATTCCAGAAAAAGTTAAAGTAGCTTTAGCAGGAAATATATTAAATATTGAGGGTCCATTAGGAAAAAAAGCTCTTAATATTGACTTAGATACTTTTACACTTGATATTAAAGAGGGGAAGGAAATTTCAATTAAGCCAAAAAAAATAGATCAAAATACCAAAAGATTGTGGGGTATGAATAGGAGTTTAATCAATAACGCTGTAATTGGATCAAGTAAAGGATATGAAAAAACTTTAGAATTAGTTGGTGTAGGTTATCGAGCGTCTCTTAAAGGCAACAAACTTAATTTACAATTAGGTTATAGTCACGATATAGATTACGACATACCTGAAGGAATTAAAATAACCGTTGAAAAACAAACATCCCTAAAGATATCTGGTGCTGATAAACAACAGGTAGGTGCTGTAGCGTCTAAACTTAAAACTTTAAGAAAGATTGAACCGTATAAAGGCAAAGGTGTTAGAGAAAAAGGACAATATGTTCTTAAAAAAGAAGGAAAGAAAAAATAATGAAATTAAAAACTAAAGATAGAAAAAGATTTAGAGTAAGCAATAAAGTTAAAAAAGTTGCAAAACTTGATAGATTTAGATTGAGTATCTCGAGATCATCAAAAAATATTTCAGCGCAAATAATTGATGATAGTAAAAATATAACACTTTTATCTGCATCTTCAGTTGAAAAAGATATCAAATCTAACTCGAAGGTTAATAAAACTGAACTATCTAAAATTGTTGCAGAAAAATTAGCAAAAAAAGCTCAAGAAAAGAAAATATCTAAAATATATTTTGATAGAGGAGTTTATAAATATCATGGAAGGATAAAAATTTTTGCTGATACACTTCGTAAAAATGGAATGGAGTTCTAATTATGGAAAATTCTAAAGATAAAAAATCAGATGATATTCTAGAAAAATTAGTTCATATAAACCGTATAACTAAAGTTGTTAAAGGTGGTAGAAGATTTGGTTTTTCTGCCTTAGTAGTCGTAGGAAATCAGTCTGGTAAAATTGGTATTGCTCATGCTAAAGCCAAACAAGTACCTGATGCAATTAAAAAAGCTAATGAAATGGCTAGAAGAAAATTAATACAAATACCCTTAAGAGAAGGTAGAACGATCCATCACGATGTAAAGGCTAAAGATGGATCTGGAAGAATAGTTTTAAGATCTGCTTCAAAAGGTACTGGAATAATCGCTGGGGGGCCTGTAAGAGCAGTATGTGAGGTTTTAGGAGTAAAAGATATTGTTGCAAAATCTATGGGAACATCAAATGCCCATAATGTTATAAGAGCTACAATGAAAGCTCTTTTGAAACAGACTTCACCAAAACAAATTTCAAACATAAGAAATAAAAAAATATCAGAAGTAATAGGTAAAAGAGGATAATGATTTCGTTAAATAATAGACCAAAGATGAATAAATTAAAAATAAGAGTAGGTCGTGGTATAGGGTCTGGAAAAGGAAAAACATCTGGTAGGGGTGTAAAAGGTCAAAAATCAAGATCTGGAGTTGCAATTAAAAGTTTTGAAGGTGGACAAATGCCATTATACAGAAGATTACCTAAGAGAGGTTTTAATCCTATTTCAAAAAAAAATATTGCAATATTAAATTTAGACAAAATACAGTCTTATATTGATAAAAAAAGCATCAAAACATCAGATGTTTTAAATTCTGATCTTTTGAAAAGATTAAATTTGATTAACAAAAATTCAATAAAATTGAAAATTTTAGGCTCTGGTGAAATAAAAGATAAAATAAATATAGAGGCAGATCTAGCATCCAAGTCTGCAATAAAAAAACTTGAAAAAATTGGTGGATCTATACAAATTAAAAAATAATCTTGATTAATGAGCTCTTCATCACCTAATAACGATTTAAGAAATAGAATTTTATTTACATTAGCATTACTATCAGTTTATAGATTTGGAACATTTGTTCCTTTACCAGGTATAGATCCAGAACAATTAAAAATAATGATGGAGGGAAATCAAAAAGGACTTCTGGGCATGTTCAACGTTTTTGCAGGTGGAGCAATTAGTAGAATGGCTATATTTGCTCTAGGAATAATGCCTTATATATCTTCATCAATTATAATTCAGTTGTTGACTGGTACTTCTGATTATTTTAAAAATTTAAAAGCTCAAGGTGAAACTGGAAGATCTAAGATTACACAAATAACTCGTTATGGAACTGTTTTACTTGCAACTATTCAAGGTTATGGTTTAGCAGTAGGACTCGAGTCATCTGCAAATTTAGTTATCAATCCGGGTGCTTTCTTCAAAATATCAACCGTTACAACAATTGTTGCTGGAACAATATTTTTGATGTGGCTTGGTGAACAAATCACTCAAAGAGGAATAGGTAATGGAATTTCTTTGATTATTTTTGCAGGTATTGTTGCTGAAATTCCTAGAGCATTAGTAACAACTTTTGAGCTAGGAAGAACTGGAGCAGTTTCAACTGTAATGATATTAGGAATTTTCATATTATTAATTGTAACAATTCTTTTTATTGTTTTTATGGAAAGAGCTTTAAGAAAAATATTGATTAATTATCCAAAAAGACAAATGGGCAATAAAATGTATGGTGGAGAGTCATCACATTTGCCATTAAAAATTAATCAAGCTGGTGTAATACCAGCAATTTTTGCATCAGCATTATTATTGTTGCCTGTAACTTTTTCTAATTTTAATTTTTCTGAAAGTGAAACTTTTTTAAATTTAAGTTCTTACTTTACTCAAGGTCAACCTCTTTATATGCTTTTATATGCTTCGGGTATAATATTTTTTACATTCTTTTACACTTCAATTACATTTAATCCTAATGAAACAGCTGAAAACCTAAGAAAATATGGTGGTTTTATTCCTGGTATAAGACCTGGCGAAAGTACAGCTTTATATATTGAAAATATTTTAACCAAATTAACTACAATAGGTGCTCTATACCTAACTTTAGTTTGTTTGATGCCAGAATTTTTGATTGCTAATTATCCAATACCTTTTTATTTAGGTGGTACCTCAATATTAATTGTAGTAGTGGTTGCAATTGATACTGTTACACAGATACAAACAAGGTTAATGAGCTCACAATATGAACAATTAATCAAAAAAACTAAATTTGGAAGATAATACGTGAATATAATCCTATTTGGTCCACCTGGAGCCGGAAAAGGTACTCAAGCTAAATACTTAGTAAAAAAAATTAATGGCTTTCAAATATCTACAGGGGATATGTTGAGAAATGAAATTAATAAAAATTCAGAAATTGGAAAAAAAATCACTGATCACATGAGAGATGGAAAATTTGTAAGTGATGAAATAGTTAATAAACTTATTAAAAATGTTATATCTGATTTCAAAAACATTAAAAATTTAATATTTGATGGATATCCTAGATCTTTAAGTCAGGCTAAAAATTTAGATTTATTATTAGAAAATTTAAATTTAAAAATTGACTATATTTTTTTTCTTAATGTAAGCAAAGATACAATTATAAAAAGAATTGAAAAAAGAAAAATTATTGAAAAAAGATCAGATGATAACTTAAATACTATTCTTAAAAGATATGATACATATATGGAGACAACTAAACCTGTCTTAGATTTTTACTCCAAAAATCCACATTTTCATGAAATTGATGGGTCTCTTGAAATTGATCAAATAACCAATAAAATAGATGCTTTTCTTGAAGTTTAAGACGTTGACTTTAAAAGATCTTCTTATATAAAGGCTACAATTTATCTCAAACTTATGGCACGTATAGCAGGTATTAATATTCCGCAAAATAAACTAGTCCATGTTGGATTAACTTACATCTATGGTATAGGTGATAAATTCTCAAGGCAAATATGTTCTGCATTAAATTTTCCTAAAGAGAAAAGAGTCAATCAATTGACAGATGATGAAATATTAAAAATTAGAGAATATATTGATCAAAATTTTAAAGTAGAGGGAGATCTGAGAAGAGACTATTCTTTGAGTATTAAAAGATTAATCGATTTAGCATGTTATAGAGGAACGAGACACAGAAAAAAACTTCCAGTTAGAGGTCAGAGAACAAGATGTAATGCTAGAACAAGAAAAGGAAAAGCTATCGCTATTGCAGGTAAAAAATTAACTCCACTTAAAAAATAATTATGGCAAAAGTTGAAAAAATTGAAAATAAAGATCAAAAGAATTTAAAATCCGAAAAAAAAGTAGTCAAAAGTTCATATTCTAAAAAGAAAAAAACAAAAAAAAATATTCTAAATGGTATTGCTTATGTACAATCTACATTTAATAACACTATTATTTCAATTGCAGATACAAATGGAAACGTTGTCTCTTGGGCTTCAGCAGGTCAAAAGGGTTTTAAAGGATCAAGAAAATCAACTCCATATGCTGCTCAGATAGCAGCAGATGCAGCTGCTTCAAAAGCTTTAGAGTATGGAATGAAAACTTTAACTGTTGAAATTAAAGGACCAGGATCAGGCAGAGAAACTGCATTGAGAGCTCTTCAAGCTAGAGGATTTAAAATTTTATCAATAAAAGATACAACACCAATGCCACATAATGGAACAAGACCACCAAAAAAAAGGAGAGTTTAATGGAAACAGAAAATGTAAATATTAAAAATTGGAAATCTTTAATTAAACCCTCAAAGTTAGATGTTAAATTAAGTGATGACTTAACTCATGCACTTATTGTAGCTGAACCATTAGAAAAAGGTTATGGTCTAACATTAGGTAATTCTTTAAGGAGAATATTACTATCATCTATTAGAGGAGCAGCTGTAACTTCTATTCAAATAGATGGTGTTCTTCATGAATTTACTTCTATAAAGGGAGTAAGAGAAGATGTTACGGATATAGTTTTGAATGTTAAATCTTTGGCATTAAAGTGTAATTCTGAGGGAACAAAAAAATTAGTTCTTGATGCAAAAGGACCAGGAGAAATTAAAGCTTCAGATATCACATCTGTCACAGATGTTGAAATTTTAAATCCTGATTTAGTAATTTGTAATTTAGACGAAAATACAAATTTTCATATGGAGATGAATGTAAATACTGGTAAAGGTTATGTACCTGCTGAATTGAATAAACCTGAGGAACCGCCATTAGGTTTAATAGCAATAGACTCTCTTTATAGCCCAGTCAAAAAAGTTTCTTATTCAGTAAGTACAGCAAGAGAGGGAAAGGCTTTGGATTATGATAAATTAACAATGGAAGTTGAAACTAATGGATCAATATCAGCAGAAGATGCGGTTGCTTATTCAGCAAGAATTTTTCAAGATCAATTAAAGATGTTTATTAATTTTGATGAACCTGTAGAGGCTCCTGTTAAAGAAGTATCTTCAGAACCAGAGTTTAACAAAAACTTATTACGAAAGGTTGATGAACTTGAGTTATCAGTCAGATCTATGAACTGTCTTAAAAATGATAATATAATTTATATTGGAGATTTGGTTCAAAAATCAGAGGGGGAAATGTTAAGAACACCAAATTTTGGTAGAAAATCATTAAATGAAATAAAAGAGGTTTTGACAGGAATGTCTTTATATCTAGGTATGGAAATTCCTAACTGGCCGCCTGATAATATTGCAGAAATGTCTAAAAAATTAGAGGAGTCTATATAGAAATGAGACATGGATTTGCTAATAAGAAATTAAACAGAACTTCTGAACACAGAAAAGCATTATTAAAAAATATGCTTAACTCATTGATTAAATATGAGCAAATCAGAACAACTTTACCTAAAGCAAAATTTTTAAAACCCCAAGCAGATAAAATAATTACCTTAGGAAAAAAAGATAATTTAAAAACAACCAAATTATTAGTTTCTCAATTACAAGATAAAAAAACAGCCAACAAAGTAAAAAAAACATTGTCTAAAAGGTATGAAAAAAGAAATGGTGGATATACCAGAATTATCAAAGCTGGTTTTAGATATGGAGATAATGCTCCTATGGCTATAATTGAGTTTGTTGATAGAGACATTCAAGCCAAAAGAGTTGATAAAAAGAAAAAAGAACCAACTAAAGAACCTGAAAATAAAGAAGATAAAAAAGTAGCTACTGCAAAATAAATTCTTTAAATATTAGTGATGAATAAAAGTTTTGTTGTTGACTCAGCATATAATAATATGCGTTTAGATAGGTATCTTAGAAATAAGCTAGGCCAAATACCTCAAAGTTTGATTGAAAAGAATATAAGAAATGGAAAAATAAAACTAAATAGGAAAAAAACAAAAAGTTCAATTAAAATTAGATCAAATGATAAAATTGAATTATTTAATTTTAAATTTAAGGAAAATATTAATCAAATTAAAAAGAAATTTAAACCAAATAACATAATTATTAAACAAAATGAAGATTTGATAATCGACAATAATGATAATTTTTTAGTTTTAAATAAAAGTTCTGGAATTTCTGTCCAGGGTGGTACAAAATCAAAAAAGAATTTAATTGATATTTTTTCAAAAAGCAAAATTTTTGAGGGCACAAAACCTTTTTCTGTTCACAGATTAGACAAAGATACCTCAGGTGTTTTCATAATTGCAAAAAATAGAGAAACAGCTCAATTATTAACATCTTTGTTTAGATTAAGGAAAGTTCATAAAACTTATATAGCTATATGTCATGGTGAAGTTGAAAAAAATTCAGGTGAATGGAATGATTATCTTATAAGATACGATAATGGAAAAAAAATTATCGAAAAAGCAAAAACAATATTCAAAGTTTTAGATAAAAATAATAATGCAAGTTTAATTGAAATGAATCCAATTACTGGAAGAAAACATCAATTGAGAAAACAATTATTTAATATTGGTCATTCAATATATGGTGATAAAAAATATAAATCCTTTGATAATATTAAGGGTATAAATAAAAATTTGATGTTACATTCATATCAGATTAGATTTATGATTCAGAAAAAAAGATACACTTACAAAGCATTATTACCAGATTATTTCAAAAGTTTAATTAAAAACAAAAGACTTAATTTTTCAGATTCAAAATGAAATTTTCAATAAGTTTTTTATCGAAATTTTTATAAGATTGCTTATTAATTTTTTCTAAACTTATAACTCCTTTATCATTAATTCCACATGGGACAATAGCCTTGTACTTATTTAAATCATTATTAATATTTATTGAAAATCCATGATATGCAATCCATTTTTTTACTCTTACTCCTATAGCCGCAACTTTTTTTAATTCTGATTTATCTTTATACCAGATACCAATATTTTTTTTATCAGCTATTGTTTCTATATTAAAGTATTTGAGTGTACTTATAATGGTCTTTTCTATAGTAGAAATAAATTTTCTAATATCTTTTTTTCTTTTTTTTAAATCTATAACAAAATAACATATTAATTGTCCTGGACCATGGTATGTAATTTTACCACCTCTATTTGTTTTAATTATCTTGATTGATTTGTCTAAAATTTCGCTCTCTTTTGAACTTGTTCCAGCAGTATAAAGCTCATTGTGTTCTAAAACCCATATTAATTCTTTGCATTTTTTATGATTCAGATCGTCCAATCTATTTTCCATAAATTTGATAGCAGCATCATATTTTACTGGTTTTTCTGACTTTTTAATCTCAATATCCATTTAAAAATTGTATTCTTTTTATTATGTATTAAAAGTTCCGACTAAATTATAGGTAAATTTATGACTTTAATAAAAAAAATCAAAGATAAAAAAGTCAATTTTGAATTTAATAAGGAATATATAAAAGTTGTAACAGATAAGATTTCTCAAAATGATGCGTTATTTATTACAAATTCGTTTAAAGAAATGCACCCAGCTGATGCTGCTGATATAATTGAACATTTAGACCAAAATGATCGTGAAAATTTAATAAAATTAAACAGTTTTAAAATTGACCCAGAGGTTTTTGTTGAACTAAATGAGTCTGTTCAAATCGAAATAATCAAATATCTATCTTCTGAGTCCATTGTAAGAATCCTTAAAAATCTTGAGTCAGATGATGCAATTGCTATTCTCGAAAATGTTGAGGAAAAAGATAAGAACCTAATTTTAAGTGCATTACCACCAAAAGATCGATTTGCTTTATTAGAGGGCTTAAGTTATCCGGAAGATAGTGCTGCTAGAATAATGCAGAGAGAATTTACTGCTATACCAAGTAATTGGTCGGTAGGACAAACAATTGATTATTTACGTGAAAACAAAGATTTACCAGAACAATTTTTAGAAATATTTATTGTAGACGAAAATTTTAAACCAATCGGGACAGTACCATCCTCAAAAGTTTTACGTAATCCAAGAGAGTCTAAAATGTCCTCAATAATGGAAGATACAATTTTTTTAGTTCCTGTGGATATGGATAAGGAGGAAGTTGGAAATATTTTTGAAAATTATAGTTTAAATTCTGCTTGTGTTGTAGATAAAAATAATAAACTAGTAGGTATGATAACTTCTGACGATGTCTTAACAGTTTTAAAAGAAGAGGCAGAAGAAGATGCTTTAAGATTAGCAGGAGTGGGAGACGAGGAAATTACTGATGGAGTCCTAACTAAAACAAAGAGAAGATTTAACTGGTTGTTATTAAATTTATTCACTGCATTTTTAGCAACATGGTGCATCAGTTTATTTGGAGCAACAATTGAGCAGATGGTAGTTTTAGCTTTTTTAATGCCAATAGTTGCATCAATGGGTGGCAATGCAGGTATGCAGACATTAGCTGTCACTGTAAGAACGCTTGCTACAAATGATCTTACGAAAACAAATTTTAATCAAAATATTTTTAAAGAATTTAATATTGGAGTACTTAATGGAATTATATTTGCAATTATAAGCTCTGCGATTGTACAAATTTGGTTTCAAGACTCTCAGCTTTCATTAATTATTTCTATATCAATGGTACTGACAATGATTGTAGCTGGGTTATTTGGAATTCTTGTTCCAGTCACACTAAAAAAAATGAATATTGATCCTGCTATAGCTTCCGGTGTTTTTGTTACAACTATTACAGATGTAATTGGTTTTGTATCTTTTTTAGGGGTGGGAGCTTATTTCCTTTAAAAATTATCAATTAGTCTTATATCACCGATATAGTAAGCAATAAATAATTTTGAGTTTGATAAATTTTTTGAATTTTTTAGATCTCTTTTTTTCCTTAATTCTAAATAATCAATTTTAATTTTAAAATTTTTTTCTAATTCATAATTTTTATCTCTAATTAAATTTTCTAAATTTTTTTTATTTTTTAAGAATTTCTTAAATTTGATTAAATTTGTAGCTATTTTATTTGCAACTATAAAATTCTGATTATTAAGTAATGAATTTCTCGAAGATAAAGCTAAATTGTTTTTTTCTCTAATAGTTTTGCAAGAAATGATTTTAGAACTATATTTTTTTTCTATAAAATTTTTAACCAAAAGCAATTGTTGGTAATCTTTTTCACCCATAAAGATTTTATTGGGTTTGATTAGATAAGTTAATCGATCCATAACCTGCAAAACACCTTCAAAATGTCCTTTCCTAAATTTAGCACACAATATTCTATAATTCCTTGAAATATAAATTTTTTGTTTTTTATTTTTGCCAAACACAGATTTAATTTTTGGTATGTATAGATAATCTACTTTAATTTTTTTTAATATTTTAATATCATTTTTGATATTTTTTGGATAATTCTTGTAATCTTTTTTATTGTTGAATTGTCTTGGATTTACAAAAATACTTACAATTGTTTTTTTTGTTAATTTTTTTGACTTTTTTATGAGTGATAAGTGACCTTTATGAATACTTCCCATTGTTGGTACAAATCCTAGATTGGTAACTCCTTTTAACGCCTCATTTAAATCAGAATTATTAATTAAAATTTTCATTTGTATAAATAAATTTAATAAGTAAAACATTTACATGATTAAACAAGCAATTATTCCATTAGCTGGTTTGGGTACACGTTTACTTCCATTAACTAGTGTTTTTCCAAAAGAACTCTTACCCATTAATGGTAAACCAGGTATAGAATATATTTTAGATGAATGTGTTGATGCAGGTATTAAAGAAGTTATTTTTATCATTTCAAATAAAAAGAAAATGATTAAGACTTATTTTTATAATGACAGTTTTTATAAAAGAATTATAAAAAAAAAAAAATGATAAAAGAATTAAAGAAGAATATAAAAAAATTTTAAGATATAAAAAAATGATAAAATTTGTCTATCAAAATAAACCACTTGGAACCGGTGATGCTGTTTTAAAAACAAAAAAATTTATAAAAGATAAATTTTTCTTAATGTTGTTACCTGATGATCTTATCATCAAAAAAAATTGTTCGAGATCAATGATCAAAATTCATAAAAAATATAATACATCAGTTATGGCAAGTATGAATGTAAAAAGAAGTAATGTTTCAAGATGGGGAATCTACAAATTAAAAAATAAGATTAGTAAGAATAATTATTTAATCTCAGACGTTATTGAAAAACCATCAGTTAAAAATGCACCATCTAACAAAGCTGTAATTGGTAGATATATTTTGCCTCGGGAAATTTTTTCAAAATTATTGAATCAAAAACCAGGTAAGGGTGGAGAGATACATATTACAGATGCTATTCAAAAACTAATTAAAAATAATAAAAAATTTATTGCTCATAATTTTTCAGGAAAATATCTTGATTGTGGAAGTATGAGTGGTTACATCAAATCAACTTTAGAGATAGCTAAATCATGAAATTATGTATGATTGGAACTGGTTATGTTGGTTTAGTAAGTGGCGTTTGTTTTTCAGATTTAGGAAATACAGTTTATTGTGTTGATAAAGATCAATTAAAGATTAATAAACTTAATAATGGGCATATTCCAATTTATGAGCCTGGATTAGAGGAAATATTAAAAAGAAATCTTAAACAAAAGAGATTAATTTTTACAACTGATCTTAAAAATGCAGTCATAAATTCAGATATTGTTTTTATTTGTGTTGGTACTCCAACAAAAAAAAATAGTAATTCAGCCGATTTAAAATATGTTTTTAATGTAGCTAATCAATTAAATAAAATTATTAAGAAATATAAGATAATTGTAACAAAATCTACAGTTCCTGTAACAACTGGTGATAAAATTCAAAATATTCTGAAAAATCTTTACCGGAGAAAATTAGTTGACATTGTATCTAATCCAGAATTTTTAAGAGAAGGTGAAGCTATAAGAGATTTTCTTAATCCAGATCGAGTCGTAGTAGGCACTGAGAGCATGAAAGCAAATAAAATTTTAAAATCTTTATATTTACCAATAGTAAAAAAAAGTAGTAGATATTTTAATACCTCTAGAAGAGGTGCTGAGATGATAAAGTACGCTTCAAACGCTTTCTTAGCCACAAAAATCTCTTATATTAATGAATTAGCCAATCTTTGTGAAAAAACAAACGTTAATATAAAAGATATATCTATAGGCATGGGTTTAGATCAGCGTATAGGTGATAGATTTTTAAGAGCTGGTCCAGCATATGGGGGATCTTGTTTCCCAAAAGATACAAGAGCTTTAGTTGATACAGCTAATAAGTTTAAAACTAACTTATCAATCGTAAAATCTGTAATTAAATCGAATAATCTTAGAAAATCTTTACTGACAAAAAAAATTGATAACATTTTATCTAAAAAATTTACGAATAAAATTATTACATTTTTAGGTGTAACATTTAAGCCAAATACAGATGATATGAGAGAGGCCTCAAGTATTCCAATGATTAATTACTTAAATAAAAAAGGATGTAAGATAAGATATTATGATCCCTCAGGTGAAAAAAAAGAATTTAAAAATCTTTCAAATGTAAAGTTTTATAAAAATATTGCATCTGCTTGCTTAAAAGCTGACCTTATAATAGTTCATACAGAATGGAATAATTTTAGATTTTTGAATTTTAAAAATCTTGTCAAAAAAAAAAATTTTAAGATTTATGATTTAAGAAATATTTACTCTCTAGATAAAATGAAAAAATCAAAAATAGATTATACTAGCGTTGGTAGATAGATTATATTAATTCAAAAATTGCGTCAATCTCAACTGCAACACCTAATGGTAAACTATTAGTACTTACTGCAGCTCTAGTATGCATTCCCGCTTCTCCAAAAACAGACGCGATAAGATCTGATGCACCATTAATTACTTTAGGTTGATCAATAAATTCATCTGTAGAATTTACAAAACCTGTTAATCTAACACAGGATTTTATCTTGGATAGGTCATTATCACATGCTTTTCGTGCTTGGGAAATTATGCTAAGAGCACATCTTTTTGCTGCCTCATACCCTGAATCTGTATTCAAATCTTTACCAACTTTACCTTTGATTAATTCACCTTTTTCATTAATAGAAATTTGACCAGATATGAACAACATTTTACCAGATTTTTTTGTAGCTATATATGAACCAACTGGATCAGCTGCTTTGGGTAATCGAATATTCAATTCTTTTATTTTATCTTCAAAATTCATTTTATTTTTTTTTTAAAAAATCCATTAAATTTTCACTGTTTTTAAATTTAATTAATTTTTCTTTTAGAAGAGAATTATCAAATTTCTTCTTTCCTTCAACAACTTTATTGTTGGTTTCACTCTTTAATTTTTTTGCATTACATTCAATGTATTTTGCACTTAATTTTTCAAATTGATTACAATTTAAATCTTCAGCTAAAGTAAAATTTGAAAAAAAAAGTAAATAAATCAAACTTATTAATAATCTATATTTCATTTTTTTCTTTTTTTATTTTTTTTATTTTTATCGTATTCTCTTCTTTTCTCAATCAATACAAGAGCATCTTCCATAGTTAATTCATTTGGATCTTTTTCTTCAGGTATAGTGGCATTTAAAGATTTGTATTTAATATAAGGACCATATTGACCTTTCATTATTCTTACAGGTTTTTTATCTTCAGGATGTTCGCCTAAATCCTTAATCATTGATGAAGAAATTCTACCTGGTTTAGCTTCAGCTATCATTGTAATAGCTCTATTTAAACCTATAGAAAATATTTCATCAACATTTTCAATTCTTGCTGATTTATTTTCACATTTTAAATAAGGACCAAATCTTCCTGTATTTAATGTTATCTCTTTTTGATTATCAGGATTTATTCCTAAAGATTTTGGTAATGAACATAAAAATTTTGCTTTTTCCAAATCAATACTATCTAACTCTAGCCCTTTTGGTATAGAAACATTTTTTAAAAGATCATTAACATCCGATTTAGATTTTTTAGTTTTTTTCTTTTTCTTAGTAGTTTTTTCGATTTCTTCTTCTGTTTGAATTTTTTCATACTGAAGATATGGGCCAAATCTTCCATTTTTTAAATATATATCATTACCATTTTCATGTTTTCCAATTAATTTTGGTTCAGCCAGCTGTGCCTGTGCTGCTGCTTTTGCCTTAGATAATGGTCGGGTAAACTTACATTCAGGATAATTTGAGCACCCTATGAAAGCACCACCTCTGAAGCTATTTTTTAAACTTAGTGTTCCTGAATTGCATAATTGACACTTTCTAACTACTTTTCCATCATTATCTTTATCAAAAATTAATTCACCCAAGCTATCATTGAGTAAATCTAAAACCTCTCTAGTTCTTTTTTCTTTTACCTCTGAAACGTTATTATTAAAATCTCTCCAAAAAAGTTCCAAAACTTTAATCCAACTTTCTTTTCCAGTTGTAATTTCATCAAGTTGATCCTCTAATCCTGCCGTAAAATTATAATCTACATATTTTGAAAATAATTTTTCCAAAAAAGCAGAGATTAATTTGCCTCTGTCTGTAGGAAAAAATCTTTTATTTACTATTTCTGCATATCCTCGATTAGCAATAGTAGAAATAATACTTGCATAAGTAGATGGTCTTCCAATACCTAGCTCCTCTAATTTTTTAACTAAACTAGCCTCGGAATATCTTGGTGGAGGTTGTGTGTAATGTTGTTCATCCAATAATGCCTCAATGTTAATTGGTCCTTTAGAAACAGTAGGTAAAATATTTTCATCATCATCTTTACTTTGATTATTATAAATTTTCAAAAATCCATCAAATTTGAGAACTGATCCACTAGCTTTACAAACAGTATTATTATCATCTGAAGTTATAGTAATGGTGTTCCTATCAAACTTAGCAGATTCCATTTGAGAAGATAAAGCTCTACTCCAAATAAGATCATATAGTTTATTTTGATCTGTACTTAAATATTTCTTAACACTTTGGGGTGTTCTGATTATATCTGTAGGCCTAATTGCTTCATGAGCTTCTTGAGCATTCTTGGCTTTTTTTCCAGAATAATTTAAAGCATCATTAGGTAAGTATTCGTTACCAATTTCTTTTTGGATATAATCTCTAAAAGCTGACACTGCATCTTTGGATAAATTAGTTCCATCTGTTCTCATATAAGTAATCAAGCCAATTGTTTCACCTTCTATCTCGATACCTTGATAAAGTTTTTGTGCAATTTGCATTGTTCTAGATGCACCAAAACCTAATCTACTTGAGGCAGTTTGTTGGAGAGTAGATGTAGTAAATGGTCCGGATGGATTTCGATTAACAATTTTGCTTGAAATATCTGTAATACTAAATTTTTTTTTATTTATACTTTCTATAGCTTTATTTATATCTTCTTTATTTCTGAATGAAAATTTTTCAATTTTATTATTATCTAATTGACTAATGTTCGCAGTAATCTTTTGATTATTTTGATCTGTAAAGTTTATACTTAAAGTCCAAAACTCTTCTGGTTTAAATGACTCAATTTCATGTTCTCGCTCAGTAATTAATTTTAAAGCAACAGACTGAACTCTTCCTGCAGATTTTGAGCCGGGTAATTTTGTCCAAAGTATTGGCGAAATATTAAAACCAACTAAGTAGTCCAAAGCTCTTCTAGCCATATAAGCATCAACTAGATGAGGTTCAATTTGTCTTGGATTCTCAATTCCTTGTATGACAGCTTTTTTAGTTATTTCATTAAATACAACTCTTTCAATTTCTTTATCTTTTAAAAGTTTTTTTTCATTTAAATATTCTTTTACATGCCAAGCAATAGCTTCACCTTCACGGTCGGGGTCGGTAGCTAATATGATTTTAGATGAATCTTTTGCTGCATCAGTTATTTCTTTAAGATATTTTTTTGAAAAACTATCAATTTCCCATTCCATTTTGAAATCTTTGTCCGGATCAACTGAACCATTTTTAGAAGGTAAATCTCTTATATGACCATAACTGGCTAAAACTTTATAATCATCACCCAAATATTTATTAATTGTTTTAGCTTTAGCAGGACTTTCTACAATGACCAAATTCATAAACTACAAACTACTCAAATCACTTAGATAGTCAATTTAATAAATTTTTGTCTTTGTTTCTTCTTTATTTTTCAATCTTTTGATATTTTCCCTATGAGTAAAAAATATCAAAACAAACATAATCGTAAAAAAAATTCCCTGATCAAATTGAGTTAAAATTAACAAATATATTGGTATAGAAGCTGCACCTACCAATGACGATAATGAAGAATACTTAGAAATAAAAAAAGTTACAAACCAAGAAATCGTAAAGATAATTCCAAAATAAATATTTATAGCAAATAAAATTCCAACATAAGTTGCAACACCTTTTCCACCTTTAAACTTTAACCAAATTGGAAAAACATGACCTAGAAAAGCACACAAAGAAGCAATATACAAAAAATCTTGATAAAAAATTTTTACATAAACGACAGGAGTTACAGCCTTCAAAATATCTAGTACTAATGTTGAGTAACCTATTATTTTATTCCCAGTTCTCAGAGCATTAGTTGCTCCAATGTTGCCTGAACCAATCTCTCTAATATCTTTTTTTAAATAGATTTTTGTAAGTATGAAACCAAATGGTATGGAACCCATAAGGTAAGAAATTATACCTATTAAAAAAATATCCATTCTATAGCTTAAATAATTCTTTTCCTTTTACAAAGGTATTTATAACTTTACCCTGAAGTTTTTTGTCCTCTATTGATGTATTTTTTGATTTTGAGATTAATTTATCTTTTTTTACAATCCATGGTTTGTCAATATCAACTATACATAGGTCTGCGTCATTTCCTATAGAAAGATTCCCTTTATTTATTTTGAGTATTTTTGATGGATTAGATGTTAGAGCTTTAATAATAGTCTCAAGTTTGAGAGATCCGTTGTGATACAACTCTAAGCTTAAAGATAGGAGTGTTTCAATACCAGAAGCACCGGTAGCAGCTTGAGCAAAAGTTAATCTTTTTGATTCTTCATCTTCAGGCTTATGATCTGAAACAATTACATCAATCAAGCCATCTTTTAATCCTTGCACTAGAGCCAATCTATCTTCCTCTCTTCTTAAAGGTGGAGATAATTTCAAAAAAGTTCTAAAATCTCCAATGTCATTTTCATTTAAGGACAAGTTGTTAATCGAAACCCCTGAGGTAAATTTTACAATTTCCTTTCTATATTTGATAACTTCAACCGATTTTTGCGATGATAATTGAGATATGTGATATCTACATTTGACTTTCTCTAGTAATGTTAAATCTCTCTCTATTAAAATTCTTTCTGCTATTTCTGGTATGCCTGATAATCCCAATTTAGAAGCAATTATTCCAGAATTTATCATACCATTCTTTGCAAGTTCGTAGTCCTCAGCATGTTGCATTATAAGACAACCTAAATCTTTGGCTGAATTCATTATTCTTGACATTAATCTTGGATTTTGAATTGTTTTTATTCCATCTGTGAAAGCAATTATCCCTTTAGCTTGTAAAAGACCAAACTCTGTCATGTTTGTGCCTTCAATATTCTTTGTAAGAGACGCAGATGGAAAAATATTTATTTTTGATTTATCTCTTCCTCTTCTTTTTAAAAAATCGACAATAGATACATTGTCAATAATTGGATCAGTATTTGGCATCGTAACTACTGATGTAACTCCACCAGATAATGCCGCATTACTTAAGGTTCTAAAGTTTTCTTTGTATTCATATCCTGGTTCACCAACAAAAACTCGCATGTCCACTAAACCTGGAAAAATATACTTTCCTTTTAAGTCAATTGGCTTTTCTCTACTTGGTAGATTATTAGTATTAACTTTTTTTCCTATGGCTTCAATTTTACCTTCTTCACTTATAATCAAACCTCCAACTTCATTAATTAAATTATGAGGGTCGATTATGTTAGCGTTTATAAAATATTGCTT
>CACMXS010000017.1 GCA_902617715.1 uncultured Pelagibacteraceae bacterium
AAACACATAATTTTCTCATCATTTAAGAATTTAAATAGAAAATATAAGAAATTAAAGAATACTGCAAAACTAGCCAAAGACATTATTACCATTTATAAAAGATAACATGTTTAACGGTATTATATTTAATAAAGGGACTATAAAAAGGATTATTAAAAGAAAAAAAGGTATCAATATTTTTATAAAATCAGATCTCAAATTATCAAAGAAAGATATAGGAGTATCCATTTCTTGCGATGGTGTTTGCTTAACACTGATAACTATTAAAAAAGATATAATGGAATTTTATCTTTCAAAAGAAACTATTGAGAGATCAAAATTTAGATACTTAAAGAAAAATGAAGAAATTAATCTTGAATTACCTTTAAGATATGGTCAAAAAATATCCGGCCACATATGTCAAGGACATGTCGATACAGTTGGAAAAATAATTAATATTAAAAAGATAGATAAATCTTATCTTTTTGATTTTGAAATTATCAAAAAAGAAAAAAAATATTTAATTGAAAAAGCATCAATAAGTATAAATGGTATATCATTAACTATATCAAAAATTACAAAAAAAGGTTTTCAAATCTGGATTATACCTCATACATTTAAATTAACTAACTTATCTAAACTTAAAAAAGGAAGTTTGGTAAATATAGAAATAGATATACTTTCTAAATACGTTAAAAATTTTTTTTATGAAAAAAAATAATTATTCATCAATTGAAACAATTATAAGTATAGCAAAAAGAGGTGGAATGTTTATTTTGGTTGATGATGAAAAAAGAGAGAACGAGGGTGATCTTGTAATTTCAACATCAGATACTAATGCTAAGAACATCAATTTTATGGCCAAGTATGGTCGAGGTTTAATTTGTTTGGCATTAGATAGTTTACAAGCTAGAAGATTAAATTTATCTTTAATGTCCCCTATAAATCAATCAAGAAATAAAACTGCCTTTACTGTTTCTATTGAGGCAAAAAAAGGTATCACAACTGGTATTTCAGCAAAAGATAGAGCTCGTACTATTAAAATTGCCTCAAAAAAAAATGTTAATAAAAAAGATATTGTTTCACCAGGTCATGTTTTTCCAATAATAGCAAAAGATGGTGGCGTACTTGTGCGAGCAGGGCACACAGAAGCTTCCGTAGATATTTCAAAAATTGCAAAGAAAAATAATTCTGCTGTAATTTGTGAAATCATGAATGAAGATGGAACAATGGCTAAAGGACAAAATTTACTTAATTTTGCAAAAAAACATAAATTAAAAATTGGAAAGATTGAAGATTTGATTTCATACAGATTAAAAAAAGAAAAATTAATTAGACTCAAAAAAACATCAGATATTAAGGTCAAGAACCAAAAATTTAGGATCAAAATTTATGAAAATTTATTAGATGGTTCAGAACATTTTGCTTTAATAAAAGGAACAATTAAAAAAAGTGTAATACCAAGAGTGAGAGTAATTTCTTCAAATGTTGTACAAAATTATCTTATCAATCAAAAATTACCAAATTCATTTGACAAAACTTTAAACTATTTTAAAAAATATAGTAATTGTGTTTTAGTCTTTATTAAAGATACAAATTTAAAATCAGTTACTCAAACACTTAAAGATTATAAAAATAAAGATAAAAACCAACAAGGTAATAATAAACAAATTAGAAATTATGGTATTGGAGCACAAATTATTAAAGATTTAAAAATCAAAAAAATGATTTTAATTACAAAGTCACCTAAAAAGGTTATTGGATTAGAAGGTTATAATATAAAAATAACAAAACAAGAGCTTATTTGATGAAAAAAATATTGATAATAAATGCAAATTACTACAAAAATATTTCACACGGTTTAGTAGTAAGTGCTAAAAAAAAAATCTTAAATAAGTATAAAATTAAAATTATAAATGTTCCAGGTGTCTTTGAAATACCAGTTACAATATCAAAAAATCTAAAAAGATATGACGCATTTATTGCTCTAGGATGTGTTATAAAGGGCCAAACACCTCATTTTGATTTTATTTCTCAAGCTTCAACAAATGCTATTATGGATTTGTCAATTCAGTCAAAAAAACCAATTGGAAATGGTATAATTACTTGTCTAAACAAAAAACAAGCATTAGCTAGAAAAAAAAAGGGTGCCGAAGCTGCAAATGCTGTCATTTCAGTTTTGTTACAAAAATGAAAATTTTAAATAGTCCTAAAAACAATGCAAGAGTAATCATTATTCAAAAATTATATGGAAAATTTTTTAATAATGATGAAAAAATAGATTTCCCAAAACATAGATTTAAAAAATTTATTAAAGATATAGTGTTTGGAACTATAGAACGTAATGAAATATTAGTTGATGAATTAGATAAAAATTTAGGTGATAGTTTTAATCTTGATAATTTAGATAAGTTATTCCAAGTTATTTTAAAATCAGCTACATATGAATTGTTATACAAACCTAATGTTTCGATAAATATTATAATAAAGGAATATCTAAATGCCTCAAACTTTTTCTTAGATGATTCTCAAACAAAATATTTAAATGCTTTATTAGATAATGTTGCGAAAAAAATAAGATCATCAAATGCATGAATTTGAACTTATAAAAAAATTTTTTCTTAAATTATCAAATTTTAATAAAAATGCCTTAGATTTAAATGACGATATTTTTTTCGACAAATCTAAAAAATTAGCTATTTCAGTAGATACATATATTGAAGGCACTCATTTTATAAATTTTGACTATCCTGATTTAGTTATAAAAAAAATTTTAAGATCATCTATTTCTGACTTAATATGCAAAGGTGTTATTCCTAAATATTATTTTATTTCTGGTTCAGGAGATAAAAAGTCATTTTCTGCAAAAAATCTAAAAAAAATTTCAAAATCTTTAAGTCAAGAACAAAAAAAATACTCAATATATTTGTCTGGCGGAGATACTACTTATTCAAAAAAATTAAGTTTTACAATTACAGTCATTGGTTATTCAAATAAGATAATATATAGAAATAATGCTAAATTAAATGATGATATTTACATTACTGGTAATTTAGGTGATAGTTTTATAGGCCTAATGATTTTAAAAAAAAAGATTAATTTGAACAATAAACTTAGTAATTATTTTAAAAAAAGTTTTTTTTCCCCTAAATTACATATTAATTTTACAAAAAAATTGTTGTCATTTGCTAATACCTCAATTGATATATCTGATGGTTTAATAGCTGATTTGGAAAAATTAATTAATAAACAAAAAGTTTCATATAAAATTTATTTAAATGATGTTCCTGTCTCAAAAAATTTAAAAAAACTTATTAGTTCAAAAAAGATATCAAAAAAATCTTGTATTTCTCAGGGAGATGATTACCAAATTCTATTTACAGCTCCAAAGTCAAAATCAGGAATCATTCATAAAACATGCAATTCTTTAGGTGTCAAAATTTCAAAAATAGGAAAAATTTGTTCTCCTTCACAAAAATCACAAATTATTAACGAAAAAAACATTAAAATTACCCTTAAAAACAAAGGATATTTTCATAGATTTTAAAAGTTAATCATTGCCTTTTATAGCTTTTTTTGTATTGTCCGGCTTTTAAAACTAACAACCAATAACTTAATTAAGGTTTATATGAGCTCAACAGTAGAAACTATTCTTTTATACACAATTGCAGCAGGTTTTTTATCTATTGTTTATGGATATTTCACAGGAAAAAATATTTTAAATTCTAGTGCTGGTAATTCAAAGATGCAAGATATTGCATCTGCTATTCAAATAGGTGCTAAAGCATATTTAGCTAGACAATATAAGACAATCGCGATTGTTGGTGTTGTTGTTTTAATAATAGTCAGTGTTGCTTTTAGTCCTCTTGTTGGATTGGGTTATTTGATTGGAGCTACATTATCAGGTATTGCAGGATATGTAGGAATGTTAGTTTCTGTTCAAGCAAATGTTAGAACAGCAGAAGCTTCTCGAAAAGGTTTAGCTGATGGACTTTCTGTTGCATTTAAATCAGGTGCAGTTACTGGAATGTTGGTTGCTGGATTAGCTTTGTTAGCAATAGCTGTATATTATTATCTTTTATTAAAATTTAATGTAAATGAGAGAGAAATAGTAAATGCTCTTGTTGCTTTAGGATTTGGAGCATCTTTGATTTCGATTTTTGCAAGATTAGGTGGAGGAATTTTTACTAAAGGAGCAGATGTAGGTGCAGATTTAGTTGGAAAAGTTGAAGCTGGTATCCCTGAAGATGATCCAAGAAATCCAGCTGTCATTGCTGACAATGTTGGAGATAATGTTGGAGATTGTGCAGGTATGGCTGCTGATTTATTTGAAACTTATGCAGTTACTATTGTTGCGACAATGGTTTTATCATCAATTTTTTTTCCAGGTGATATGTCGATGATGATTTATCCTTTAACTATTGGTGGCGCATGTATTTTAACATCTATTGTTGGAACTTTTTTTGTAAAATTAGGTAAAAGTAAAAATGTTATGGGAGCTTTATATAAAGGATTTGTAGTTTCTGCTATTACATCTTTAGTAATATTATATCCAGTTACAGATTTTGTTTTAGGTTTAGATAATACTTATAATTTGAATAAAATATCATTTTCAGGAATGGATCTTTATTATTGTGGAGTTATAGGTTTAGTAATAACTGGTTTATTAATATGGGTTACTGAATATTACACAGGTACTAATTATAGACCAGTAAGAAGTGTAGCAAGCTCTTCAACTACTGGACATGGAACAAATGTTATTCAAGGCTTAGCAATTTCATTAGAGGCTACAGCCATACCAGCATTGATAATTGTTGCTGGAATTTTACTAACTAACAATATTGCAGGTTTATATGGTATCGCAATTGCTGTAACTACTATGTTAGCATTAGCTGGGATGGTAGTCGCTCTTGATGCTTATGGCCCTGTTACAGATAATGCTGGTGGAATTGCAGAAATGTCAAAATTACCTAACAATGTTAGAAAAACAACTGATGCTTTAGATGCCGTAGGAAATACTACGAAAGCAGTGACTAAGGGTTATGCTATAGGATCTGCTGGATTAGGAGCTTTAGTACTTTTTGCAGCTTATACTGAAGATATTAAACATTTTTCTAAAGTTGCAGGATCAAAACTTGAAGGCATTGTTGTAACTTTCGATTTATCAAATCCATATGTTGTAGTAGGATTACTAATTGGTGGTATGCTTCCATATTTGTTTGGTTCGATGGGGATGCAAGCTGTAGGAAGAGCAGGTGGCGCTGTTGTAATTGAAGTTAGAAGGCAATTTAAAAAATATCCAGGAATAATGAAGAAAAAACAAAAACCTGATTATGCAAAATTAGTTGATTTACTAACAGTAGCAGCAATTAAAGAGATGATTATACCATCTCTGTTACCAGTCTTATCACCAATTGTTTTGTATTTTATAATTTTTGCTATTGGTGGACAAGTGGCAGCGTTAGCATCTGTTGGTGCGATGCTGTTGGGGGTAATAATTACAGGATTATTTGTTGCTGTTTCAATGACTGCAGGTGGTGGTGCTTGGGATAATGCAAAAAAATATATAGAAGATGGAAATCATGGAGGTAAAGGTTCCGAAGCCCATAAAGCTGCTGTTACAGGTGATACAGTGGGCGATCCGTATAAAGATACTGCTGGACCCGCAGTTAACCCAATGATTAAAATTACTAATATCGTAGCATTACTTTTACTTGCTGTTATCGCTGGCTAATTTGTTCTCTTTTCTTAGCTCTAACACCTAGTGGGTCATTAATTTTTTGTCTCATACTAGACATGAAGTTGTATATAAATGAATTTTTAGAAACTGTTGTTGAAGTTGTATTTTTTACAATCTTAATATTATTCATATCTTTCATGTCATAAAAATCTTTTTTTTTAAGGAGACCATAGTTGTCTATTTCAAGAACAAGAATATCATTTTTGTAGATTTTCATTTGTCCAAGATTTCTTAATCTTGATTGTGTTTGTTTTCTTTCTATATATATCCAAACATCATTGTCAAATTTACTTGTAGTAGATGGGGTACCCAATATATCAATTATATCATTTTTATTTGATATATTTACAGTTAATGATTTTTGCTTTTTTTCTAGGAATGAAACACCATGATGTTTTACAACTTTTTTAAATGAACAATTGGTCACTATCAAAGAAACAATAATTATATATAATAAGTTTTTCATGAATAATAATTATATAAATATTTACAATATCTTAATTAATTACACTAGAAATAAAAAATTATATACATCATTAAATAGAGAGGATAATTTTTCTGATCGTTTAACGTTATTTTTGTTACATTTTGCTTTCTTTTTAAAGAATTTTAAAAATACAGAAAATAAACAAATTTTGCAGGAAATTTACGATTTTAATTTTAGACAATTAGAACTTAGCATTAGAGAAATTGGTTATGGGGATCAATCAATCAATAAAAAGATGAAAGTTTACATTAACTTATTTCATTCAATGATAAATGAAATTCACTTTTGGGATGATTTGAAAAAAGATGAAAAAAACCAAAAGTTATCAATTTTTTTAGAAGATTTTAACAAAATTGAGGAATTAGTTGATTATTTTGAAGATTTTAAGTTGAATTTAACAAAAAAAAATTTGAATTATTTATTAAAAGGTGTAATTAACGATTGATTATGGCTGTACCAAAACGTAAACAAACTCCGTCAAGAACAGGAATGAGAAGATCGCAAAATATGAAATTCTCATCAAAGAATATTGTTGAAGATAAAAAAACTGGTGAGTATAGATTATCTCATCACCTAGATTTAAAAACTGGTATGTATAAGGGCAGACAAGTTTTAGACCCTAAAGAATAACTTTATATTAAAATGTCAAATTTAATTAAAATTGCAGTGGATGCAATGGGTGGCGATGGTTCACCAAAAAAGATTATTGATGGAATAATTCATAACCATAAATCAAATAAAGAAAATTTTTTTAGGATTTTTGGAGATAAAGAAATAATTTCAAAAAAAATATCTAATAGAATTGATATAAAGTTTTATGAGATTATTGACACTAAAGATATTGTCAAAAGTACTGACAGTCCATTAGAAGCAGCAAAAAGAGGTAAACAAACAAGTATGTGGCTTGCAATCGATAGTGTAAAAAAAAAAGAAAGTGATATTGTAATTTCAGCAGGAAATACTGGTGCATTACTAGTTATTGCGAAATTAAATCTCAAAATGTTAGATAATATTGACAAACCTGCTTTATCAGCTCTATGGCCAAATAAAAAAGGTATGAGTGTAGTTTTGGATTTAGGTGCAAATATAGATTGCAGTTCAAAAAATTTAGTAGATTTTTCTATAATGGGTGCTTCGTTGTATAAATCACTTTATCCTAATGATATACCAAATGTAGCGTTACTAAATATTGGCTCTGAAGAACTTAAAGGAAACGAAATCATTAAAGAAACTTTTCAAGAATTAAATGAAAAAAAAAATCAAAATTTTAATTTTTCAGGCTACATCGAAGGAAATGAGTTAATGAACGGTAAAGTAAATGTAATTGTTTCGGATGGTTTTACTGGTAACGTTGCTTTAAAAACTGCTGAGGGAACAGCTAATTTTATTACTGATGAGTTAAAAAAAGCTCTTGGTGGAACTTTGTTAGGAAAAATTTCTTCTTTTTTGAATATTTCAAATTTAAAAAAATTTAAAAAAAGATTAGATCCAAGATTGTATAATGGTGCTATTTTTATTGGACTTAATACTCCAGTCGTAAAAAGTCATGGTGGTACCGATTATATAGGTTTTTCAAATTCATTAGATGTATGTAGTAGAATTGTTAAAGGTAATTTGATAAATAAGATAAAAGAAAACATTAAATAAATGAGAATCAATTTAACTAAAAAAAACTTAGTTAACTTAGTTTATATGCAAATTGGTTTCTCAAAACAGGTATCTGAACATCTAATTGATGATTTTTTTTCTTTAATAATTTCAAATTTAAAAAAAGAAAAAAAAATCAAATTGTCAAAATTTGGTACATTTTCAGTAAGACAAAAAAAAACAAGAATTGGTCGAAATCCAAAAACAAAAGAAAAAAAAACTATTTCAGAAAGAAATGTTATATTGTTTAAACCGTCAAAAGAATTCAGAGAATTTGTAAATCATAATATAAATGAGTAAATTTGAAGAAGCTTATAAAACAATAGGAGAAGTTGTAAAAATAATCGGTCTAAAGCCAAAAAAGGGACAATCAATACCAACTCACACTATACGATATTGGGAAAAAGAATTTAAACAAATTAAACCAAAAATACTAAATGGTAATAGAAGATATTATAACCAAAAAGATATTGAATTACTTAGAAAAGTTCATTTTTTATTAAAAGAACAGGGTATGACGATCAAAGGTGTAAAAAGAATTTTAAATAATAAAGATTTTTTAAAACTTGACGAAACTAAAAATAATTCTATAAGTCCTAAAGAATTTAAAAATAGATTAGTAGAATTTTCTAACCTATTAAAAAAATTAAAAAATATTAAATAACATGGCAAAAAAAACTCATGTCAAAGTAAGATTAGTTCCCGAGTCTAAACCCGATAGCCCATTTTTTTATTATGTTAAAAAACCAGCAGGTGGTGAAAAAGCAAAAATTAAATTAAAAGCAAAAAAATATAATCCAGCTACTCGTAAACACGAAGTTTTTGTTGAAAAAAAACTTCCTCCTCACAGTAAATAATTATTTTTTTTTAAAATTTCTTTTTTCGTAGTCAATATAAGACCAAATCATATTTTTCCAGATACGATAAGTAATTTTAGGGTCAATCTTATTTGCTATAGATTTTTTTCTGATGTTTTTTAAAATTTTATTAATTCTTTTATTGTCAATAATTTCCTTTCTTTTATCCTTAAGTTTTAAAACTTGATTTACAAGATTAGTTCTTTGTTTTATTAATTTAATTAAAGAATTATCTAATTTATCTAATTTTAATCTTATCTTGTTAAGTTTTTTTTTTTTTAAAGGCGACATTTATATATTTGGATAATATGAAAATTATTATATTTATCTCCACATGTACACAACAAATACAAAAATAAATAATCAGTTATCAATTTGGTTAATTGTTATGTTTTGGATTATATCTTTTATGATAATCGTTGGTGGTTTA
The DNA here is from genome assembly GCA_902617715.1 of uncultured Pelagibacteraceae bacterium. Lineage (GTDB taxonomy): Bacteria > Pseudomonadota > Alphaproteobacteria > Pelagibacterales > Pelagibacteraceae > Pelagibacter. Next base: position 9,141 of record CACMXS010000017.1, read on the forward strand.
ACGAGACTTACTGATTCAGGTCTTTCAATAACTGAGTGGGAATTATTTTCTGGATTTTTTCCACCACTTAACCAGAATGATTGGATAGTATATTTTAATCTTTATAAACAAATTCCCGAATTTAAGTTACAAAATTACAACATGACTTTAGATGAATTTAAAGTTATTTTTTGGTGGGAATGGGCTCATAGATTTATTGGTAGATTGATTGGTCTTGGATATTTAATACCACTAGTTTATTTTTCTTTCAAAATAGAATTAACTAAATTATTAAATCTATATTTCATTTTTTTTCTCATATGTTTACAGGGTTTCATTGGTTGGTATATGGTTAGTAGTGGATTAGTTAATAGAGTAGATGTAAGTCACTTTAGATTATCCTTACATTTATTTGTTGCGTTTCTAATTTTGTCGTTAATATATTGGAATTATTTAAAGATCAACATATCAAGAAAACTAACAAACAGACTTAACATATTCATTCCTTTATTGTTCTTGATTTTAATTTTTTTACAAATTTCAATTGGAGCTTTCGTTTCCGGTATGGATGCTGGAAAAATTTATAATTCATGGCCTTTGATGGGTAACTCTTATTTCCCTGATGATAATAGTATAAATAATCTATTTGAAGTTGCAGCTCTAAGTGATCCATCAATAGTACAATTTATTCATCGTAATTTAGCTTACTTGATAGGAATTTTTTATATTTTAATTTTTTATAGAATTTATAGTTATAAAATGTACGATTTATATAAATCTATTAATTATTTGGGAATTTTTATAATTCTACAAATTATATTAGGTATTTTTACAGTATTGAATGGTGCACAGATTTATGTTGCATCTATGCACCAGATAAGTTCAATTTTTTTGGTTAGTTCAAGTATTTATTTTTTATATTTAAATACAAAATTTAACTAACAGCTTTTAAACTTCCTTTCGATGATTTGTTCAAAGCTTGATCTAAATCATCAATAATATCATCAATATGTTCAATGCCTATGCAAAGTCTAACATAACTCTGAGTCACACCAGATGCTGCTAACTCTTTTTTATTTAATTGACTATGAGTAGTACTAGCAGGATGTATAGCTAAACTTCTTGCATCACCAATGTTTGCTACGTGGTAGAACATCTTTAAAGACTCAATAAATTTTTTTCCAGCTTCAATACCGCCTTTAAGTTCAATACCAACCATTGGTCCATTTCCACCTTTAAGATATTGTTTAGCTCTATCAGCAATTTTCTTTTCATGTTCCGTTGAATATATAACTTTAGTAACTTCTTTATGTTTTTTTAGGAAATTGACTACTTTTTCAGCATTTTCACAATGCTGTTTCATTCTTAAAGCTACTGTTTCAAGACCTTGGATTATAGCAAAAGCATTATCTGGTGCTAAAGCTGAACCTAAATCTCTAAGTAAACAAACTCTTGCTCTGACCGCAAAAGGTACATTAGCTCCTGTTAATTCTGGTACAGCTTTTCCCCAAACTACACCTCCATAACTAGCATCAGGCTCATTAAATAAAGGTTGTCTTTTAGGATCTGCAGTCCAGTCAAAGTTACCACTATCAACTATGCTTCCAGCAACAGCAGTTCCATGTCCACCGATATATTTTGTTAATGAATGTATAACAACGGCTGCTCCATGTTCTATTGGTTTACATATCACAGGTGCAGCAGTATTATCCATTATTAATGGAATATTATATTTTCTTCCAATATCAGAAACTTCTTTGATAGGGAACACTCTCAAATATGGATTAGGTAATGTTTCACCATAAAAAGCTCTGGTCTTATTATCTATTGCCTTTTCAAAGTTTTTAGGATCACTTGGATCGGCATATCTGATTTCTATTCCAAGTTTACTTAATGTATGTGTAAACAATGAAACTGTACCTCCGTATAGATCTGTGGAACTGACAATATTATCACCTGATTGTGCAACATTTAGAATTGCAAAACTTGAAGCTGTTTGTCCAGATGAAACTGTTACACAAGATAATCCACCTTCCAATGCTGCAATTCTTTTTTCTAAAACATCATTAGTAGGATTCATAATCCTAGTGTAAATATTTCCAAATTCCTTTAATGCAAATAAATTTGCTGCATGCTCAGTGCTTTGAAATTGATATGACGTTGTTCTATATATTGGAACAGCAACAGCATTAGTTGCTGGGTCACTTCTGTAATCACCACCATGAATGGCTATGGTTTCAGGATTATTTCTCTTTTTACTCATTTTACTCCTTTTTTAGTGCTTTAACTTTATGTAAGGCGCACAATATAGTTCAAATGCCTACCGTTGATTTTATTGAGGTTTTCCTTTTTAGCAGTTAAAGCCTGCAATAGGATCAAATCGGCTGAAATTTTTATATCAAAAAAAATGAGTTAAAACAACAAAAATATCGGTTTGACATTACGGTTAATAATAGTATTAATCCTGGCACAATGACTAATTTCATTAAAAAAGACCAAATATCATCTTCTTGGTATGAAATAGATGCAACTAATGCAGTAGTAGGTAGATTAGCTACTGTAATTTCTAAAATTATAAGAGGAAAAAACAAGACCACTTTTACACCTCATATGGATGATGGTGATTTTGTAGTAGTAAAAAATATAGAACAAATAAAATTTACTGGAAAAAAATTTCAAAATAAGAAATATTATAAACACACAGGTCATCCAGGAGGAATTAAAGAATCAACTCCTGAAAAACTTGCAGAAAAAAAACCTGGTGAGATATTAAAATTAGCAGTGAAAAGAATGTTGCCTGGTGGAGTGTTGGGAAAAAAACAACTTTCAAAATTGAAAATTTATAGTGGAAATGAACATCCACACACTTCTCAAAATCCAAAAATTATTGAGATTAATAAACTTAATAATAAAAATATTATAAGAAATTAAAATGGAAAATACTCAAGAAAATCAAAAAAATTCTAAAGTTAAATTAGATTTTAAAGACTCTAAATATGCTACTGGTAGAAGAAAAACTTCAATAGCTAAGGTTTGGGTGAAAAAAGGTACTGGAAAAATTTACGTAAATGGAAAACTATACAATGAATATTTTTCAAACGATAATCATAAGATGCAAATTGTAAAACCATTTGAGTTAATAAAACAACCAACTGATTATGATGTAAGATGTAGTGTCAAAGGGGGAGGTCCTACGGGACAAGCTGGGGCTATGGTTCATGGTATTTCAAAAGCACTTGTGCTTTTTGACGAAAACTTAAAAACAACTCTTAAAACAGAAAAATTGACCACCAGAGACTCTCGTGCTGTTGAAAGAAAGAAACCTGGCAGAAGAAAAGCCAGAAGAAGCTTTCAATTTTCTAAAAGATAATTTTCTTTTAATTTTTAACTGCTATAATAAAAAATGCCTAAGCTAAATGTATTAATTGCTGGATCAACTGGATATATTGGTATTCAACTAATAAAATTATTAGTTAAACATAAATATATCAAAATTAAATATCTTTGTGGAAATTCATCTATTGGAAAAAAAATTTCCAATTTTGATAAATCTTTGTCAAACAAGAAATTACCAAAAATTGTAAAGTTCAATAAAGAATATCTAAATAAAATTGATATCATTTTCACAGCTCTTCCAAACGGTGAAGCACAAAAAATTTCAAATTATTTAAAAGATAAAAATGTACTAATTGACTTAACTGCTGATTTTAGACTTAAAAAAGCATCAGATTATTTAAAATGGTACAAAATAAAACATAAATCTATTGGTAATATTAAAAAAAGTATTTATTCGTTGCCTGAAATTACTAAAGATAAAGTTAAAAAATTTAATATAATTTCATGTCCTGGCTGTTATCCAACATCGATTTTATTACCCTTAATACCTTTAGTTGAAAAAAAAATTGTAAAATTAAATCATATAATTATAGACTCGAAATCAGGTTATTCTGGTGCAGGTAGAAGTGTTCATAATAAATACAAAAATAAAAACTTATATCAATCTTTGAGTGCATATGGAGTAGGTTTCCATAGACACAATTCAGAAATAGAACAAACCTTAATGAAATATTCAAAAAAAAAGATAAATTTTAATTTTACCCCGCACTTATCACCTATGTTTAGAGGAATACTTAGTACAATTTATATAGAAGTTAATAAAAGTGTTACTCAAAGTAAGATTAGAGATATCTTAGAAAATTATTATAAAAAGGACATTTTTATAAGAATTTTAAAAAATGATAGTATGTTAAGTACCAATGACGTTATTAATACAAATAATTGTTATATATCAGTATGTAGAACAAAATATAAAAATAAATTTATTATTCTTTCAAGCATTGACAACCTCATCAAAGGGGGTTCAGGTCAAGCAATACAAAATATGAATTTAAGATTTGGATTTAATATAAAAGAAGGATTAAAATGAAATATTTAACTATAATCTTTCTAATAATTTTTCAATCGTGTTCATTTAATTATGATTCTAATGATAGAAGTGAATATGATAAAAAAAAACTTGTAAAACAAAAAAATATTTCAAAAATAATCGAAAAGTCTAATGATATTAATTCAATGATACTTGTTAAGTATAAAATTTATATAGATGATTATATTAAAAAAAGTAAGTATCCTAATATATCTAAATGAATAACAATATAAACATCGCAATAATAGGTTTGGGACAAATAGGAGCGTATCTTTATAACGAATTAAGAAACAAAAAAAAAAAAATTGAAAAAAAAACAGGAAAAAAGATAAAGATTGTAGCTATTTCTGCAAAAAATAAAGATAAAAAAAGAAAATTTCCAATTAATAAAAATATTTTTTATAACAATCCTCTTCAGATTTTTAAAAACAAAAAAATAGATGTATTATTTGAATGTATAGGATTATCAAATGGCATATCTAAAAAAATTGTTGAAACTGCAATTAAAAAAAAGATACATGTTATCACTCCTAATAAAGCTCTAATTGCTAAACATGGAGATTATTTAGCAAAACTTGCAGAACAAAATAGCGTAAATTTGGAATTCGAAGCATCTGTGGCTGGAGGAATTCCGATAATAAAAACTATCAAAGAAAGTTTAGCAACAAATAAAATAAATAAAGTTTATGGAATATTAAATGGTACAACAAATTATATTCTATCTGAAATGGAAAACAGTAATGAAAATTTTGATAGAGTATTAAAAAAAGCACAAAAACTTGGTTATGCTGAACCAGGAAATCCAAAACTAGATTTGAATGGTTTTGATGCATTTGCAAAAGTAAGAATTTTATCTGCTCTGTCGTTCAACACTAAAATATCAAAATATAAATGTATAATGGAAGGTATTGAAAATATTAAGTTAGAAGATATTAAAATTGCAAATCAATTAGGTCTTAGAGTTAAACTTCTCGGTATTTCTCAAATAATAAATGATAAATTATTTGAAACTGTACACCCATGCTTAGTTAGTAAAAATACTTACATTGGAAATGTAAATGGAGTCATGAATGCTGTTATAACAGAGGGAAAACCTGTAGGTGAAAGTATACTACAAGGAGAAGGAGCTGGCCCAGGTCCAACTTCATCATCTTTATTATCAGATTTATTATCAATTTTACAAGGAAATATTAAATATCCCTTTGGCATATCATCCACAAAAAGGAAATCAGTTAAAACATTCAATAATGATAATTATACTAATTCTTTATATCTTAGATTTGATGTTAAAGATAAACAGGGTGTTCTTTCATTAATAACAAATAGATTAGCTAAATATAAAATTTCCGTAAAAAGAATAATTCAGACACCAGATAAAAAAAATAAAAAAGCAACTATTGTCATCATTACTCACAAAACTAAAGAAAAAAATGCAAGAAATTGTTTGTCTATATTTAAGAATAACACAAATATTCTCAAATTTCCGACATTAATCAGGCTTTATAATTAATGAAAATACTTTTGTATACTCATAGTGATTATTCTTGGGTATGGAGATATTGGCATCAACAAACAGACAAGTTTTTAAGTAATTTTCAAAAAATATGTTTATTAAATTTGAATTCATCTTTTAGAGAAGATTACCATTTAATTAAATATGATGATAGACTTATTTATAAAGATAGAGTGTTATCTTGTTTAGATAATATTGATGATGAGGAGATTGTCCTTTTTTGTCATGAAGATATGTTTCTGTATGATAAACCTAATTATGAAATCATTAATCATTATATAAATTTATTAAAAAATGAAAAATGTTCTTTAATAAAGTTAATTAGAGCTTTTAAAAATTTACAAAAATCTGATTTACATGAAAATCTTTTAAAAAATCCACCGAATCAATTATTTTCTATTCAACCAACTTTGCTTAAAATTAAGACTCTTAAATATATATATAAAAATGTTCCAGGTAAAAATATTTGGGAGTTTGAAGCAAATACCTCAAAAGAATATTTGAATAATTTAATTTCTTTATGTTCTTTCGTTCAAAATAAAGATAAAAAAAGAGGTAAATTTCATTACGATAGTTCAATTTATCCCTATATTTGTACTGCTGTAATTAAAGGTAAATGGAATTTTAAAGAATATAAAAAAGAATTATTTGAAATATTTTATAATAAAAAATTTAATATTTTTTCATATTATTTTTCAAAAATTAAATTTTGATTTTGTTTAAAGCATTATTTTTAAATAAATTTGCTTCATGTATATATCTTCTGACCATTTGTGTCGTTTTATGACCAGTCATGGCCATTATATTTCTTTCTTCAGCACCAAATTCAGCTGCGGTTGTTGCAAAACCAGACCTTAAACTATGACCTGCGTATTTTGTAGAGTCTAGACCAGCTTTTTCAGCATATCTTTTAATAATTAGAGCTACTGATTTATCTGATAAATTAAAAATTTTACCCTCTTTTAGATTTTCAAATTTAACATTAATAAAACTTTTAAGTGCTATCACTGGACAAAATTCTTGATTATCGAAGTAGGGGATAGCTTTAATATTTCCTTCTCCTGATTGATCTGTTTTAGATCTTTTAATAAGAATTTTGACACCTTCTGGTACAAACTCTAGATCATTATAATCTATATTAACTAACTCTGATCTTCTAAATCCTCCAGCAAAACCAATTAAAATCAAAGCTTTATCTCTAACTTTTTTCTTATCTATTGCTTTAACTATTAATTTTAAATTATTGATTAATATAGGTTTTTTAGCTATTTGTCTTGATCCTAGAGTTCTTTTTATTCCATGCAAGTTTTCCATTATAATTGGATGTTTAGTATCCAAATAATGCCCTTTTAACTTGTGAATGACGCTTATAGATGCAATTCTTCGTTTTAAAGTACTAAATTTCGAAGTTTTTGATAAATGAGTTATGTAAATAGCCAATATTTTAGGTTGAGTTGGAATTGATGATAAACCATTTTTTATACAGAAAGCCGTAAAATCTTTAAAATCGGATTGATAAGCCTTTAAAGTATTATTAGATTTAGAATTCTTTAAATTTTTTAAAGTTTCTAATTCTAAGTTTTTAACGTCAGTTATTATATTATTCATATATTTCCGATAACCATTAATTATCGGAAGTTATATAATAGGTGATTTTTAATGTCAATAGTTTAAATTATAAAAATTATGGGTTCGATTGATGGTGAAATTCCTGCAGTATGGTTTTTAATTAGCTCGATTGGTTTCATTGTATTAACTTTTATTCAATTTAGAAACACTGGAAAGAGCTTTAATACGATATTTTTGTCTGTAATGGCTATTATATTCTTTGTCAGTTACATAATTTTAATGATTCCACGATAAAAAGTTATTAACATAACCTGTTGAAAAGTCAGTAAATTCAACAATTAAGTGATACCTTTAAAATTATAATATTATATTCTAAATTCAACTTAAGAGGCAACTCTTAACTGGCCAGCCAGAGAAAGACCGAGAGGTTTAAGCCTGGAGGGCAGAAAGCCCTGTAAAGCAGCGCTTAACATGCAGGGTGGTCGGTTCGGCGGTAGCGCATACAACGACGAACCATAAAATTCTGATCTTTGCACTGTAAAAAGTGTAAAGTATCAGGGTTTTTTTTATTATGAAGCCCCATTCAGGAACAAAATTTCAATTAAAAGTCTGGAAATACCTAAAAACTATTCCAAAAGGCAAGGTAAAAACCTATAAACAAGTGGCTATTGGCATAAAAAGCCCTAAATCAGCTCGTGCTGTCGCTAATGCTTGTGCTAAAAACCCATATGCTCCAAAAATACCCTGTCATAGAGTAATTAGATCTGATGGAGGTCTTGGAGGCTACTCTGGGAGAGGTGGAATTAGACAAAAGCTCAAATTACTTAGATCTGAAAACGTGAAGATTTAGATCTATTTTAGGGCTTTTTTACCTTAAAAAAGTCAGTAAAATCAACGTTTTTTGAGCTTTTTAATTGATTTCTTGTAAATTAGCAAAGTTCACCCCCCAGTTGTACCATATATGAAGCTACATTTAAAATAGACCCCTCTATGGCCGTTTAAATGGTATATTCAATTAGTGCATCACTCTACTATTTAGCAATATCAACACTTTTAGACCACCCTACTTTTTAATCAATTTAATATTCGGTATGATAAAAAAAGCCTGATTTTGTTAGTTTTTTTTACTTTTTTCATTATTTAGCAAAAAATTAGAAT
>CACMXS010000018.1 GCA_902617715.1 uncultured Pelagibacteraceae bacterium
GAAGTTAATATTGTGAGTTATATCAGACTCTCCTATATTTTTTAATACATTTGAATATTTTTGATTATAAATAGCCTGTAGAGTATTCTTCATTTTATCCTCAAAATATCCGTAATCTATTATTAATATCCCTCCAGAGTTTTTTTTAATTGTATTAGAAATTTTTTTTAAATAACTCACACCTTGCTCAGAATATTCAATAAAATTTTGCTTATGACTTATTTTGTATTGAATTTTTTTTTCAAAATTTTCCATATTAAATTTTTGATCGAAAAAGAATGCTTTATTTTTACCATCTATTCTTACAAATCTTTCAAACCAAGAATTATCTAATTTGATAAATTGTTTAATTGCAATTGCGTCAAAAAATTCATTAGCAACAAATATTGTAGGATATTTCTTAATCTCATTAATATTTGAAATCCAAATTATTTTATAACTTTTAAGCTTTTCTTTTTGAATTTTTTTTAAAATTGGACTTTTTTCAAAAATATATAAATTGTATGATTTGAAAAAATTTGGAAAATTTTTGAAGCTTTCTATCAAAATTTTCATCATTTCACCATTTCCTGCACCCAGCTCAACTAAATTTATGTTCTTTGGGGAACCTAAATTTTCCCAAAAATTTACAATCCATATTGAAATCATTTCAGAAAATAACCTTGAAATATTTGGTGCAGTGACGAAATCTCCTTTTTTTCCAAAAGGATTCTTTTTCATATAATATCCATTTTTTTTATCATACAACGAATAATTAATGTATTTATCTAGTGAGATACTAATCTTTTTTTTTGATTTCATATTTTGTGGTAATTAAATAAATACCAATTATAAAGAACATTAAACTTATAATTTGTCCCATAGTAAAATTGTAAATCAAATAGCCCAACTGTTCGTCTGGTTCTCTAAAAAATTCAATTACGAATCTAAATAAAGAATAAAAAGTTAAGAATATTCCTGAAATCATTCCAGGCAAATTTAAAAAACCTTTTTTTTTGAAATAGATTAAAATTAAAAATAATATCAATCCTTCAAATGTAGCCTCATATAGTTGTGACGGATGGCGATATAAATCATCTACTTTAATGAATTTTACTCCCCAGGGAATGTTAGTAACAGTTCCATATAATTCAGAATTTATAAAATTTGATATTCTTCCAAGAAATATACCTATTGGAGCTACAATCGAAATAACATCTAAATAATAAAATGAGTTATGATTATTTTTTTTAGCAAACCATATAGTAATTAAAATAATCCCTATAAGTCCCCCATGGAATGACATCCCACCTTGCCAAATTTTTAAAATATCTACTAGATTTTTTGAGTAATAATTCAAATTATAAAACAGAACATATCCCAATCTTCCGCCAACAATAATTGCTAAAATTATATATGTTATATAATCATCAAACTTTTCTTTAATTGATTCATTTGTGATTAAAAATTTTTTACTTACAATCCAACCAATTAATATTCCTAAAATATAGGCTAAAGAGTACCATCTGATTTCTAATGTGAATATTTGTATCGCTATTGGGTCAAAATTATTAGTGAACATTTTAAATAATAATTATAAGCTTAATTTAAAAAAAGTAATTAAATTTTATATGAAAAATTCTAAATTTGTTATTGATAAACTAACTAGATTGTTTGAACAAGGCATAGTTTCATCAAAAGATCTTTCATCTGAGTTATTCACAATTTTAAAATCTAAAAGAGATGAATTCATTTTTAGATTAAAACTAACAAGCAAAGATGAATTTGAAGTTCTTTCTAAAAGGGTAGATGCGTTGGAAAAAAAATTGGATAAATTACAAACGAAAAAAAAAAATTTATCTAAACGGGCAAAAAGATCCTAACTTCAAGACCATTCATTTTTGATTTTTCTAATTTGATATTTCCTCCATGGGATCTTACAATATCGGAAGCTATAGATAGTCCTAAGCCAACACTAGATTTAGAGTCTGCACGTCCTTTATTTATTTTGTAAAATGGTTTAAATACATTATCATATTCTTTTTTCGGTATACCAGGTCCATCATCTTCAATTTTCATAAAAAGATTGTTGTTGTTTTTGCTTAATTCTACGTTTACCTTTTTTCCATATTTAACCGCATTATCGATTAAATTATTTATGCATCTTCTGATTAAATTTTTTCTTCCGTTGAAATAAACTCTAGGTGTTAAGTTGGTAGATATGTCATCTTTGTTATATCTTTTGGCAATTTCATCTAATAATTCAGTTAAATTAAATGTTTCATCTTTTTCTTGAAAAGAAGATTTTGTAAATTGCAAATATTCATTAAGCATTTTTTCCATTTCATCTATATCTTTAGATAGTTTATTAGCTAGATCTTTGTCTTTAATAAAAGCAATTTGTAATTTCATTCTTGTTAAAGGTGTTCTCAAATCGTGACTTATCCCTGAAAGCATTTCTGATCTTTGATTTAAATGTCTTATGATTCTTTTACGCATTTTATCAAATTCGTAACCTGCCTGTCTTATCTCAGAAGCGCCCGAGGGTTTAAATTCATCAATTTCTTCACCCTTACCAAATTTTTCTGCAGCTTTTGCAAGATTTGTAATTGGTCTTGTTTGGTTTTTTAAAAAAATTAATGAAATAAAAACCATTATTAATGCTGGAACAGTTATCCATAATGCAAATATTCTTGCTGAAGAACTTGTAATTCTGTCTCTTGGAACCAGAAACTTAAAATAACCTTTATTATATTTAATTCTTATATCGATCAATTCTTTGTAGTTAGTTGTATCAAACCAAAAATTATCTAAATTAAATCTTGATTTTAATTCTCTTCTTAAGGTTCTATCAATTGGACTAAACCATCTTTCATTATATTCAAAATTGAACTCTTCATCTTCAACTAATTCAAAACTTAGATCTTGATAGACAGAGAAAAGCTTTGTAATTTCAACTTTGTCATAATTATCATCCTTATAAAATTCTAAAAAAGTACTCATTTCATTAACAAGGGCTCTGGTCATACCCTTAGTTGTTTTTATCCAAAGACTATCAAAAAAAACTATTGTTATGACAAGTTGAAGTACTAGAACTGGCACTGCCACTATTAAGAGTGCTCGATAAAATAAACTCTTTGGCAAGATATTTTTTAAAAAATTATTCAATCCAAAGAACATATCCTGCTCCTCTAATTGTTTGTAAGAATTTGGGGTTTTTCGGATCTACTTCTATTTTTTTTCTAAGTCGAGTTATTATGACATCAATAGATCTTTCTTTATCGAGATTAATTAAAACTCCAATATCTTCTCTCGCAAAAGTTTTTCCAGGATTATTAATCATTTTTTCTAATATAATTTTTTCAGTATTATTAATCTTATATTCTTTGTTATCTTTAAAAATTATAAGTTTATTTAAGTCTATTATTATATCATTAAACTTAATTAATCTTTTTTGATCAATTCTTTTTGTCTTATTCAAAATATTTTGAATTCTTAAAATTAATTCTTTTGGTTCAAAAGGTTTTGGTAGATAATCATCAGCCCCTATTTCAAGTCCTTCGATTCTTTCATTTGGTTCTCCTTTTGCTGTGAGTAAAATTATAGGAGTATCTAGGTATTTTTTATTTTCTTGGATAAAATCTAAACCACTTTTTCCTGGCATCATTATATCTAAAATGATTAAATCAAACTTAATTATTTTAATTTTTTTTGATGCATCCTCTGCGCTGTTAGCTGTTGAAGCCAAAAATTTATTTTCAGAAAGGTATTTTTTAACTAATGACCTTATGCCATCATCATCATCAACTATTAACACATGTGCAATAAAATTATCCATTTATTATTTTTTTTAAAACATTATCGAAATTAATAACTTCTTCTGAACTTGAGTTTAAAAGAGCATTATAAATTCTTTTTTTTTGTGTTATAAATATTTCTTCAAATATTTTTTTACCTTTTTGATTAAGAAATATATGTTTAATTCGTGTATCTTGTTGATCTTTTTTAAAAGTAATAATTTCTAATTTGATTAAATCTTTCAATACTCGATTTAAACTTTGTTTTGTAACTTTTAATTTTTTAAGTAACTCTGATATTGAAATACCCTCGTACATTGATAGTAAATGTATTACTTTTTGATGAGCTAGGCCAATTGAGTATTTTTCTAAGATTTTTTTGGAGTCTGAAAAAGTCTCTCTATAACCGATGAATAATTTTTCAATTAAGTCTTTTAATTGATCATCTTTTAGATATAAAAGTTCTTTCATTATAGGTAAGTTATATTGACATATTATAGATACAAAGATATTTTTTGTTAATAATTTTTTTTAATATTTCAAAAAATGATACCCTACGATAAGAGATCAGGTAAAATATGGTACAATGGCGAATTAGTCGATTGGTCAGATGTTAAAGTACATGTATTAAGTCATGGTTTGCACTATGCAAGTTGTGTATTTGAAGGCGAAAGAGTATATGACGGCACCATTTTTAAGCTAGAGGAACATACTTCAAGATTATTTCATTCTGCTAGAAGAATGGGGTTTGAAATTCCATATAGTGAAAATGAAATAAATATTGCAAGTAAGAAAATTATTACAACACAAAAGGTTGAAAACGGATATGTAAGACCAGTTGCATGGAGAGGTAGTGAAATGATGGCTATCTCTGCTCAACAAACAAAAATTCATGTTGCGATAGCAACATGGGAATGGGGATCATATTTTGACCCAAAATTAAAAGTGGAAGGTATTAAATTAAATATTTCAAGCTGGAGAAGACCAGCCCCTAATACAATTCCTTGGGATACAAAAGCATCTGGTTTGTATATGATTTGTACTTTATCAAAACATGAAGCTGAAAAACAAGGTTATACGGACTCACTAATGCTTGATCATGAGGGAAATGTAGCTGAAGCAACTGGAGCCAATATTTTTTTTAAAGATAGAAATGGAGAACTGCATACACCTGTGCCAGACTCCTTTTTAGATGGAATAACTCGTAGGACAGTAATTGAAATTGCTAAATCAAAAAATATCAAAGTTCACGAAAGAAAAATAAGTCCTGATGAACTTCCGAATTTTCTTGGTTGTTTTTTAACAGGAACAGCCGCAGAGGTTACACCTGTTTCATGTATAGCTGAAAATCAATTTAAAGTTTGTGAAATGATTATAGATTTAAATGAGAGTTATCAAAACTTAGTAAAAAAGAAAAAAGCTGCTTAGTCTTTATTGTCTTCTGAAATAGCGTGATCTATCCCTTTTCGCATATATTCATATCCTGTAAAAAGTGTAAGAGCAGCAGATAGCCATAGTAAGACAATGCCTATAGTTTGTGCATTATAATCTTGAAAATTTATAATTTTATTTCCAGTTTCCCCAGAAAGTAAAAGAGCAATGGAAACCATTTGTAAAACTGTTTTTAATTTAGCTAAGTTTGAAACCGGTAATTTGATTTTACCTTTTGCTAAAAATTCTCTTAATCCTGAAATTAAAATTTCCCTAGTTAAAATAATTATTGCTGCAATTACTTCATAGTTTCTGATAGTTCCATCCATAACTAAAAGTATTAGTGCAGTAGCTACAATGATTTTGTCTGCTATGGGGTCCAATAATTCACCGAGTTTGGACTCTTCACCTAAAAACCTAGCTAACATTCCATCAAGAAAATCTGTAAATGATGCAACAATAAATAAAATTAAAGCAGTCAAATCCCCGTAAAAACCTGGTAAGTAAAAAGCTAATACAAAAAAAGGAACAATTAGAATCCTGCCTACAGTTAAAATATTTGGAATTTTTCTAAGCATTTTTTTTATTCATGAAAGAAATTATATATCTTTTTTGCAACTTTTTCTTCAACACCTTCAACTGTTTTTATCTCATCAAGACTTGCAGACTCGACTGCTCTAGCTGAGCCAAAATGATTTAATAAAGCTCTTTTTCTAATAGAACCTATTCCTTCGATTTGATCAAGTAATGATTTACTAATTCCTTTTTTTCTCTTAGCTCTATGAGCACTAATAGCAAATCTATGAGATTCATCCCTTATTCTTTGAAGAAAGAATAAAGTAGGGTCGTTTTTTAAAAACTTAAACTCTTTACCATTATGGAAAAAAGTTTCATTTCCACTATTTCTTAGTTTACCTTTTGCAATAGCTACTATTGGTAAGTCATGAAGCCCAAGCTCATTTAATGTCTCTCTTGCTACAGAATATTGACCTTTTCCTCCATCAATGAGAATTAAATCAGGAAATGTGAGGTAATTGTCTTTTTCTTGGATAGCTCTTTTAAATCTTCTATTTAATACTTCTCGCATCATACCATAGTCGTCTTGTTCATTTTTTTGTATTTTTATATTAAATTTTCTATATCTTTTTTTTATGAATCCTTCATCACCATAGGCAATTAATGCTCCGACACTATTAGTTCCTTGAATATGGCTATTATCATAAACTTCAATTAAATTAATATTAGTTTCCAGATTAAATTTACCTGCAACTGCATCAAATAATTCTCTGTTATTCTGACTTTCATAAAGCTTTCTATTTAAACTATCTTTTGCATTCTTAATTGCCTGATTAATTACTTTTAATTTTGTTCCTTTTTTTGCAACAGAAATATTGATTTGCTTTTCCTCTTTTTGAGAAAGAGTTTTTTCAATCAAAATTTTTTCTTTAATTTCTTCAGATAATATTATTGATGAAGGAACACTTTTATTCTCATAAAATTGAGAAACAAAAGAATTCAATATATCACTCATTTTTTCATCAGGATCATGCTTTGGAAAAAAAGCTTGATTACCCCAATTTTGTTTTGAACGATAAAAGAAAACTTGGATACAAGTTTTACCAGACTCTTTATAACCCGCTATCACATCAGCTTCTATTAAATTTGCCTCATTAATTCTTTGAGATGACTGAATGATGTTTAATGATTTTATTCTATCTCGTAAAATAACAGCTTTTTCGAAATCTAAATTATTGCTCGCTTTTTCCATTTGATCTGAGAGACTTTTTTGTATTTTTCGTGATTTACCAGAAACAAATTCAATAGAGTCTTCAACAGTCTTTTTATATTCATTCTCTTTTATGAACCCAACACATGGTCCTGAACACCTTTTTATTTGGTACAAGATACATGGGCGTTGTCTATTCTTAAATACAGTGTCATCACAAACTCTTAAATGAAAAATTTTTTGTATCATTTTGATTGTCCAATTCGCGGAACCAGCAGAGGCAAAAGGCCCAAAATAAAAACCCTCCTTGGTTTTTTTTCCTCGATGTCTTTTTATCTGTGGCCACTTATCTTTGTTACCAATGAAAATGAATGGAAAAGATTTATCATCTCGTAATAAAATATTAAATTTTGGTTTATGTTTTTTGATTAAATTAGCTTCAAGAAGTAAAGCTTCACTCTCATTTGAGGTTGTAGTTATTTCTAGTTTTCTTGTTTGAGACAACATCCTTTCTGTTCTAATGATATGATTTTTTTCAGCTATGTAACTTTTTAGTCTATTAGGTAAATTTTTTGCTTTACCAACATAAAGAATATCTCCTTTTTCATTCAACATCCTATAAACACCAGGTAGTTTAGGAATTAGGGTGAGTTCTTTTTTAATTACTTCTTTGCCAATCTCAGAGCTTATCATGACTTCTTTTTTTGGTAATTTGAATACCAACTGATGAACATTCTTTTAAAATTTCCATTTTTTCGATCTTTAACATTATTTTACCGATTCTCTTATCTTTAAATAACTCATCAAAAACAGCTTCAGCTAAAGTTTCCAAAAAATTATAGTGCTTCTTTTTAATAAGTTTTTTTATTAATTTAACAATAGTTGCGTAATTTACAATTGATCTGAGATCTTTATCATTCGAAGGCTTTTTGTCTTGATAATCAATTTCTAAACTAAATTTTACTTTTTGTGCTTTTTCTTTTTCAAAATCATAATATCCAAGTTTTAAATCTAAAATAAGATCATTAATTAGAATTTTTTTTTCGTAATTAAATAAGCTTTTGTTTTTATCTATTTTTACAACTTTGAGATTACTTTTTTTCATTCTTTTCCTTTAATTATATCTGGTGTCTGCCAATTTAAGCTTTGACCACTATCTATTGCTAAAACTTGACCTGTAATAGAGCTATTTTTTATAAAAAAGTTAACTGCATTACAAATCTCATCAACATTAACTTGTTGTTTGAGTGGTGTAGCTAAATATTGATTTTTGAAATGTTTTTCAGTTTGCCTTTTATTTTTGATCGTCGGTCCAGGCGCTATCCCATTAACTTTTATCTTAGGTGAAAGGCTCATCGCACTCGTTTTAGTTAAAGTATAAAGGCCAGTTTTGCTTAATGTGTATGAAAAAAAATATGGAGTAAGTTTAAATACTCTTTGATCAATTATATTGATAACATTGTTATTTTTGCCTCTGACATTTTTTGAAAACTCTTTTGATAAAAGAGCTGGAGCTTTAAGATTTGTAGAAATATGTTTTTCCCAGCTTTTAGATGTAAAATTTTTTAATTTATCATTTTCAAATAATGAGGCATTATTTATTAAGCAGTCAAAAAATTTCATTTTTGATTTTGAGAATTTGATAATTTTAATGATATCTTTTTCCTTACTAAGATCTCCTTTAACTAAATAAATTTTTGTTCCATAATTTTGAAGTTTTTTTTTTAGATTTTCAGCTTTTGATTTAGATTTATGGTATTGAATTACGATTTGCTTATTTGGACCTGATAATTTTTCAGCTATAGCAGCACCAATTCTTGTTGCCCCACCAGTAATAATTATCCTCTGTGCTTCCATTTTTTATCTCTTTTTTTTGTAACTTTAGTGCCTGGCATGCCCATTGTCGATCTACCTTTTGGATAAAGTTTATTTTTTACATCATACTGTCTTATTTTTGGATTTAATGTAATTTCTAATTCAGTGCTTTCCAACTTTCTTATTTCATCTCTTATTTTGGCTGCTTCTTCAAATTCCAAGTTAGAAGCTGCTTCTTTCATTTTTTTATCGAGAGCTTTTAGGTGTTTCTTAAGATTTCCTCCAACATTAGATCCTTCACTAATTTTTACATAATCTTTTTCGTAAACACTTTCTAAAATATCGTTAATTTCTTTTTTAACTGTCTTAGCATCAATTTTGTTTTTTTTGTTATATGCTAATTGAATTTTTCTTCTTCTTTCAGTTTCTTGAATTGCTTTTTTAATACTCTTCGTTTCTTTATCAGCATAAAGAATAACTTTTCCATCTACATTTCTGGCAGCTCTTCCAATAGTTTGTATTAACGAAGTTTCTGATCTTAAAAAGCCTTCTTTATCAGCATCCAAAATTCCAACTAAAGCACATTCAGGTATGTCCAATCCCTCCCTCAATAAATTAATTCCAACCAAAACATCAAAGACACCCATTCTTAAATCTCTCATGATTTCTATTCTTTCAAGTGTATCTATATCTGAATGGAGATACCTTACTTTTACTCCATTTTCATGAAGGTATTCAGTTAAGTCTTCTGCCATTTTTTTTGTTAAAGTTGTAACCAAAACTCTATGATTATTTTCAATTACTTTTTTACATTCATGCATTAAATCATCTACTTGGCTTTTAGCGGGTCTTATTTCTACAGGTGGATCAATTAACCCTGTAGGTCTAATAACTTGATCTATAAACTTACCTTTTGTTTGTTCTAATTCCCAAGGACCAGGAGTTGCAGATACAAATACTGTTTGTGTTCTCATTAAATCCCATTCCTCAAATTTTAATGGTCTGTTATCCATACAAGATGGAAGCCTAAAACCATATTCAGCCAAAGTACTTTTTCTAGACCTATCTCCTTTATACATTCCATTTAGCTGAGGAACAGTTACATGACATTCATCAACAAAAATTAAAGTATTATCTGGAAAGTATTCAAATAGAGTTGGTGGAGGTTCTCCTGGCTTTCTACCAGATAAAAATCTTGAGTAATTTTCAATCCCCGCACATGAACCAGTAGCTTCTATCATCTCAAGATCAAATTTAGTTCGTTCCTCTAATCTTTGAGCTTCAAGCAACTTGTTTTCTGCCCTGTGTTTTTTAAGTGTAATCTCTAATTCTTTTCTAATGTTAATTATGGCTTGTTCTACAGTTGGTTTTGGAGTTATGTAGTGACTATTTGCGTAAACTTTAATTAAACTTAAGTCTCTTACTTGATCACCTGTAAGTGGATCAAATTCCTCAATTTTTTCAAGTTTATCTCCAAACAAACTTAGTCTCCAAGCTCTATCCTCTAAATGAGATGGAAATATCTCTAAATATTCTCCATGAGCTCTAAAAGTACCTCTGTAAAAATTTTGATCATTACGTTTATATTGTAAAGCAACTAGAGATTTTATTATTTGTTCTCTATTGTAATCATAATTTTTTTGGAGAGTTAAAGTCATTTTACTATAAGCTTCAACTGATCCTAATCCGTAAATACAAGATACGCTGGCAACAATTAATACATCATCTCTTTCTAGTAGAGATCTTGTTGCAGAGTGTCTCATTCTGTCTATCTGTTCGTTAATAGATGCTTCTTTTTCAATATATGTATCTGATCTGGGAACATAGGCTTCAGGTGTATAATAATCATAATAAGACACGAAGTATTCAACTGCATTATCAGGAAAAAATGTTTTCATCTCACCGTATAGCTGTGCAGCAAGAGTTTTGTTTGGAGCTAAAATTAATGCTGGTCTATTAGTTGCTTCAATTACCTTTGCCATTGTAAAAGTTTTTCCTGAACCAGTTACTCCAAGTAATACTTGATTAAATTCGTCTTTATTTGCTCCTTTAACTAATTTTTTTATAGCCTCTGGCTGATCACCTGCAGGCTTAAAATCTGATTTAATTTTAAATTTTTTACCACCTTCAAGTTTTCCACTAATTTTAGGATTTTTGCTCTGAATATCTGTAATTAAATCTTGATAAGTATTTTCCATATATTAAAGAACGTAGTAGAATTAATTTATATTTCAATGAGCATAATATCAGACAGTTTAAAAAGAATTAAACCATCACCAACTATTGCTGTTACTCAAAAAGCAAGAGAACTTAGGGCAGCTGGAAAAGATGTGATTGGTTTGGGAGCTGGTGAGCCAGATTTTGACACCCCAGATAATATTAAAGATGCAGCAATTCAAGCAATCAAAAATGGAGATACAAAGTATACAGCAGTTGATGGAACCCCGGCCTTAAAGAAAGCTATTGTTGAAAAATTTAAAAGAGAGAACAAATTAGATTTTAACATTGATCAAATCACAGTCGGTACCGGTGGAAAGCAAGTTTTGTATAATGCTTTCATGGCAACTTTAAATAAAGGCGACGAAGTAATAATTCCTGCACCTTTTTGGGTTTCATATCCTGATATGGTTTTATTAGCTGGAGGTAAACCAAAAATTGTGAAATGTGATGAAAAAGATAGTTTCAAACTTACAGCTAAAAAACTTCAAAAAGCAATCTCAAAAAAAACTAAATGGTTAATTTTAAATTCTCCATCTAACCCTACTGGAGCTGGTTATACAAAAAAAGAAATTGAGGACCTTGCCAAAGTGTTAATGAAAAATAAAAAAATCTATATTTTAAGCGATGATATCTACGAACATATTAAATATGATAATTTTAATTTTTTTACAATTGCCCAAATATCTAAACTTAAAGATCGAACATTAACAATGAATGGAGTTAGTAAATCTTATGCAATGACTGGATGGAGAATTGGTTATGCAGCAGGACCTAAGGATATTATTAAGGCAATAGGTAAAATTCAATCGCAATCAACATCTAATCCATCATCTATAAGTCAAGCTGCTGCAGTTGAGGCACTTAATGGCTCACAAGATTTTATTCAAAAAAGATCTCAAGCATTTAAAGAAAGAAGAGATTTTGTTGTACAAAGTTTAAATAATATAAAAGGTATATCCTGTTTAACTCCTAATGGAGCTTTTTATGTATTTCCGAGTTGTAAGGGTTTGTTAAATAAAAAAACTAAACTTAAAACAGATACTGATTTTGTTAAAAAATTATTAGAAAAAGAAAACGTTGCAGTTGTTCAAGGTTCTGCTTTTGGTTTAGATGGTTATTTTAGAATTTCATATGCTACTTCAATGGATAATTTAAAAAAAGCTATGGATAGAATAAGATCTTTTTGTGAGAGTATTTCTTAGTTAATGAGATAAAAATTTTTCTGCCTCAAGTGCTGCCATACATCCCATGCCAGCTGCAGTAACAGCCTGTCTAAATGTTTTATCTTTTACATCTCCAGCCGCATAAACACCTGGTATATTTGTCTCTGTCGAGTCTGCTTTGGTAATCAAATAACCTTCTTTATCCATATTTAATTGATCTTTAAATAATTGTGTTGCTGGATCATGTCCAATAGCAATAAACAAGCCATCAAGTTTTATTTCATCAACTTTATTTGTTTTAACATTTTTAATTTTAATTCCTTTAACATTTTTAGGTTCATTGTCCCCAATAACATCTTCAACGACTGTATCCCAAATAATTTCGATTTTTTTATTTTCCATTAATTTTTTTTGAAGCATTTTTTCAGCTCGTAAAGAGTCTCTTCTATGAATTAATTTTACTTTTGATGCAAATTTTGTGAGAAACATAGCTTCTTCAACAGCAGCATTACCGCCACCTACAACTGCAACTTCTTTATTTTTAAAGAAGAAACCATCACATGTTGCACACGCCGAAACTCCAAAACCTCTAAACTTTTGTTCAGATTCTAAATTTAACCATCTTGCTTGAGCACCTGTTGAGATGATAATACTATCAGCAGTATATTTTTGACCACTATCACCTATGGCCTCAAAAGGTTTTGATTTTAAATTTACCGATGCAATATGATCCTCAATCATTTCAGTTCCAACTGCTTTAGCTTGATCTTTCATTTGATCCATTAACCAAGGACCTTGAATTACATCAGCGAAGCCTGGATAATTTTCAACGTCAGTAGTGGTAGTTAACTGTCCACCTGGGGCCGAACCATAAACTAAAATAGGATTTAACATTGCTCTAGCAGCATAAACTGCAGCGGTATATCCAGCAGGACCGGATCCAATTATTAACACTTTTGTGTGTTTAGTTGGATTTTCATTCATATGAAAGCTATATAGTAATTAATGTCTAAATTAAAAGGTTTATTATTAACAGAAGGAATGCATGGCATGATTAGTCAAGTTGAAGGATTAGCCAAAGCATTAGATCTTGATTTTATACACGAGAAAATTGTAATAAATAACTTTTGGAAAATAATTCCACCCAAATTTACTCCAGTACAAGATTTTGTCTTCAAAAATAAAATTTCAAATAATTTTAATATTGTTATTTCGTGTGGCAGAAAAAGTGTAATTCCATCAATTTACTTAAAAAAAAAGTTAAAAGAAAAAATTATGAATATTCATATCCAAGATCCAAAAGTATCGTTAGGTAATTTTGATTATATTGTGGCTCCAGAACATGATGGTTTAATTGGATCAAATGTTTTACAAAGTAAAGGTGCTATTCATTATTTAAGAGATAATGAATTAAATGAAAATAAGTCATATTTAAAAACTAAAATTAATAAAAAGAAAGTAGTTAGTTTTATTGTTGGCGGACCCAATAAATATTACAATTATGCAGATGATATAATTGATGTAATTTTTTCAAAAGTTAAAAAAAACTTTATTGATAATGACTATCAATTAATCTTTATTCCCTCAATGAGAACACCTAAAAATATTATTAATAAAGCGAAGGAATTTTTTGATTATAATCAAATAATTATTCAAGATATTGATAAAAAAGCTTATCTTTCATCTTTAGAATTAGCAGATCACATTGTGGTTACATGCGATTCTACATCTATGATTTCAGAAGCAGCCATTACTGGAAAACCTATTTATGTTGCACAAATGCCAAATATAAAAAAAAATGATAGGTTTCAAAAGTTTTTTCAACTTTTTAATTCTCTCAATATTACTAAAAATTTAGAAAATTCTGTAGAAAAGTGGAATTATAAAAAACTTAATGAAACAGATAGAATTTCAAGTTATATCAAAGACCGATTAAAAAATTATGACTTTTCTTAATTCAATTTTAAACCAATCAAAAAAAAGTAATTATCCATTTGATCACTGGGAATACAATAATCCACTTACGGAAGAAGCAATAGAGGAGATAGTTCGTGCTGATATTCCAGACGTAACCAAACATAACTTAACTTATGATGGTACTAGAGCGATAGATGACGGTGCTGCTGAATTTAGAAAGGGTATTGCATCTGGAGGTAAAGCTTTGAAATTTAGATGTTTTATAAATAAAGATAACTCTTCTCAATTTCCAAATTTGGTAAAATTTATCGAGGAACTTCAATCAAAAAAAACCCATGAGGTAATTTCTAAAATGATTGATAGAGATTTATCAAATTCATATGTGAGAGTTGAAGTGATTTGTGATCGTGAAGGATTTTGGCTTAAACCTCATTGTGATATAAAAGAAAAATTAATGTCTGGCTTAATTTTTGTTAATCATGTAAATGAATCTGAGGATTTAGGTACTGATTTTTATAATGAAAAATTAGAAAAAGTTAAAACAGTCCCATATAAACACAATTATGGCTATCTATTCACCAGTGGCCCCAACACTTGGCACGGGATGGAAAAGAAAAAAATTTTAAGAGAAAGACGATGTTTACAAGTTAATTATGTAACTTTTCCTACTGATTGGAAAGTTGAGTAGTTCAACTATACTGATGTTAAATTTGCAAATAGCCCAATAACAAATAAAACTCCAAAAATGAGGCAAATACCTGTTACAGCTTTTGACTGATCATCATCAAGTTTCCAAAATTTATAGTTATTATCTCTATCTTTTTTTTTTAATAAACTTTCTATGTAAGTAGAAATTTCTGAACTCATAAGTTTTTAGAATAAATATTTTTTTTAATTTTAAGTCAACAAGATCAATTAACTAAATTATTCAAATTGGGCTCAACCTAGAATTGTAATTGTAATAATTAATTAATATCCTGGAGCGAAGTTACTTCTAATTTTTTTGTTTTAAGCGATTTTATAGCATTTAAACATGCATACGCCGTTGACATATTTGTACAATAAGGAACTTTATTTTTTAAGGTTGCTCTTCGAAGAGCAATCGCGTCACTTACACGATGAGCCTTATTTCCTCCTCCAGTATTTATTACTAAGGCAATTTTTTTTGCATCTAGTACGTCCACAATGTGTGGAGAACCGGTGCTAACTTTGTTAATTATCTTACATCTCATACCAAATTTTCTTATGTATTCTGCAGTGCCTTTTGTTGCACACAAAGAAAATTTTAACTTTATTAATTCTTTTGCTAAAATAATTCCCTCATCTTTGTGAGCATTCTTTAAAGATATAAAAGCCAAACCTTTTTTTGGTAAAGAATTTGAAGCAGCTATTTGACTTTTTGCAAATGCCATACCAAAATCTTTATCAAATCCCATCACTTCACCTGTAGATTTCATTTCTGGACCTAAAAGTAAATCACTATTAGGAAATTTATTAAAAGGAAACACAGCTTCTTTTACAGCAAACATCCCTTTTGATTTATCCTTTAAATTAAATTTAGATAATTTCTCTCCAGCCATTACTCTTGATGCAATTTTTGCGAGAGGCAGACCTTTAGCTTTAGATACAAAAGGTACAGTTCTACTTGCTCTTGGATTAACTTCTATAACAAAAATTTTATCCTTCTTAATTGCGAATTGAATATTCATAAATCCTTTAACTTTTAATGATAGAGCTAATTTTTTTGTTTGATTTTCAATTTCTTTAATAAGGAAAGGTTTAATTGAAACGGGAGGCAAACTACAAGCAGAGTCACCTGAATGTATACCAGCTTCTTCAATATGCTGCATAATCCCTGCAACAAAGACATTTTTACCATCTGATATTGCGTCTACATCAACTTCCATTGCTTGATTTATAAATTTATCAATAAGAATTGGGTTTTCTTCAGCAGCCTTGAACGCTTCTAATACAAATTTTTTCAATTTACTTTTCTCATGAACAATTTCCATCGCTCTTCCACCTAAAACGTAAGAAGGTCTAACTATTAATGGCAAGCCGATTTTATCTGCTATTTTAATAGCTTGATTAAAATTTCTAGCTATTCCACTTTCTGCTTGTTTTAATTTTAATTTATCTAAAAGATTTCTAAATCGATCTCTATCTTCAGCTAGGTCAATAGAAGTATATTGAGTACCTAATATGGGTAATTTATTTTCATGTAGAAATTTTGCTAATTTAATTGGAGTTTGACCACCGAATTGCGCTATTACTCCAATTAAATTTCCTTTTTCTTGTTCTTTTTTGATTATGTTAAAGATATATTCCTCTTTTAGTGGTTCAAAATATAATCGATCACTAGTATCGTAATCAGTAGAAACAGTTTCAGGATTACAATTCACCATTATAGTTTCAAAACCTGCTTTTTTTAATGAAAAACTTGCCTGACAACAACAATAATCAAATTCTATACCTTGACCAATTCTATTTGGACCTCCACCAAGAATAATTATTTTTTTTTTATTTGAAGGCTCAGCTTCACATTCAGAATTGATAGAAAAGTTTCTCTGATAAGTGGAATACATATATGGAGTGAAAGATTTAAATTCAGCAGCACACGTATCAACTTTTTTGTATACTGGTAAAATTTTAAGTGCTGTTCTTTTTCTTCTGACTATATCTTCAGAAGTATTTGATAATTCTGAAAGCTTTTTATCAGAAAATCCAACTGATTTAATTCTATTAAATTCGGCAAAGTTTTTAGGAAGGCCTCTTTTTTTAATTAATGTTTCATCATCAACAATTTCTTTAATTTGCCCT
>CACMXS010000019.1 GCA_902617715.1 uncultured Pelagibacteraceae bacterium
CTTGAAGACGCTAATGCAATTGCGCCTCCTGAACCTCCTTCACCTATGATTATTGCAATTGTTGGTACATTTAATTTCATGCAGCATTCAATTGATTTTGCAATAGCTTCTGCCTGACCCCTTTCTTCTGCTCCAACGCCAGGGTAAGCTCCAGGAGTGTCAATAAATGAAATAATTGGAATATGAAATTTATTTGCTAATTCCATTAAACGAATTGTTTTTCTATAACCCTCAGGTCTCATCATTCCAAAATTTCTCTTTATTCGACTATCTAGATCTTCTCCTTTTTCTTGACCAATGACCAATACTGATTGTCTATTAAATTTTGCAAATCCTGCTAAAACAGATTTATCTTCACCATAATACCTATCCCCGGACAAAGGAATAAAATCCTCAAATAAATTTTCAATAAAAAATTTTGATTTTGGCCTATCTTCGTGACGAGCAACCATTGTTGTTTGCCAAGGATCTAAATTTGAATATATGTTTTTTAATTTATCGTTTAATTCATTTTGTGTTTGTGATATTTTTTGAGTATCAACTTCTGAGAGGCCACTTTGATTATATGGATCTTTAAGTTTTTCTAGTTCAATCTCAAGGTCTTTTATATCTGTTTCAAAATTTAAATAATTTTTCATTTTAATTAAATTAGAAATAATTATGAAAAATGACAACAAAATGTCAATGCTTCACTAAATAATTTGACTTCATTTTACAGGAGTTTTAGAAAAGATATGATGAAAAAAAATTATGAAGCAATAAATAATCTCAAAATTTCAAGCGAATTATTAAGGTTTGTTAATGATGAAATATTAAGAGATACAGATGTTTCACCAAAAAAATTTTGGTCTGATTTTGATCAAATCGTCCATGAACTTGCTCCAATAAATAGAAGTCTTTTAGATAAAAGAAAAAATTTACAAAAAAAAATAGATGATTGGCACATTAAAAATAAAGGAGAAGAATTTGATATTAATAAATATAAAAATTTTTTAAACGAGATTGGATATCTAGTAAATGAGGGACCTGATTTTCAAATTGAAACTAAAAATATTGATAATGAAATATCTACAATTGCTGGACCACAGTTAGTAGTTCCAATAATGAATGCGAGATATACTTTAAACGCAGCCAATGCCAGATGGGTAAGTTTATATGATAGTTTATATGGAACAGACATAATTGAGTCAGAGGAAGGTGGAAGTGAAAGATATGATCCTAATCGTGGACAAGAAGTTATAAAATATGTAAGAGAATTTTTTGATAAGATTATTCCAATTGATGGTACGAGTTGGAAAAATATAGCCAGTTTAAAGGTAGTGAATAGTCAATTAGTAATTTCTAAAGATAACAATGAATATAAACTAATAGACGCGAGTAAGTTTATAGGTCATAGAGGTGATGCAAATAAACCTGAGGCTATTATTCTACAAAATAATAAACTTCATTTTGAAATTATAATTAATCCTAGAGCTTTTAGTGCAGCTCATGACATTGCTGGGATAAGTGATGTAATTGCTGAGTCTGCAATTTCAACTATTTGTGATAACGAGGACAGTGTAGCAGCCGTTGATTCTGAGGATAAAGTTGCATGCTACAAAAATTGGCTAGGTTTAATGAAAGGTAATCTAAAAATTCAATTTGAAAAAAAAGGTAAAATTTTAGAGAGAAAATTAAATCCCGACAGAAGCTATATATCAAAAGATGGTATTGGATTAAAATTACATGGTAGAAGTTTATTACTTATAAGGAATGTTGGTCATCTCATGACAAATTCTTCTATCATTTTAAAAGATGGTTCGGAGGTACCTGAAGGAATTATGGATGCTTTCATAACAACAGCAGCTGCTTTGCATGATTTAAAAAGAAAAAAGAATTCTAGAACCGGATCTGTCTATATAGTTAAGCCAAAAATGCATGGGCCAGAAGAAACAGCATTTACTGATTTAATTTTTACAAAAGTTGAACAAACATTAGGTTTGGAAAAATACACTTGTAAGATTGGTATTATGGATGAAGAAAGACGGACTTCAGCGAACTTAAAAGAATGTATTAGATCACTTAAAAATAGAGTATTTTTTATAAACACTGGTTTTTTAGATCGTACTGGCGATGAGATGCATACATCGATGGAGGCTGGGCCTATGATAAAAAAAGGTGACATGAAATCATCAACATGGATCTCGGCATATGAAAATAATAATGTAGATATAGGTCTGAAATGTGGGTTTTCTGGCAAAGCTCAAATTGGTAAAGGAATGTGGGCAGCGCCCGATATGATGAAACAAATGATGATTGAGAAGATAGGTCATTTAAAAGCTGGAGCTAATTGTGCTTGGGTACCATCTCCAACCGCAGCATCTCTACATGCCCTACATTATCATGAAATAGATATATTCAATGAACAGAAAAAAATTATAAATAGAGAAAAAGCAAAGTTAGATGATCTTTTAACAATACCTACTGCGAATAGACCAAATTGGTCAGTAGATGAAATTAATTCTGAAATTTCAAACTCAGCTCAAACTATTTTAGGGTATGTTGTTAGATGGATTGACCAAGGAATTGGTTGTTCCAAAGTACCAGACATAAATAATATAGGGTTAATGGAAGATAGAGCAACACTTAGAATTTCATCTCAACATATAGCAAACTGGATTCATCATGGCATAACTACGAAAATTCAGGTTACAGAAATCATGAAAGCTATGGCAAAAATAGTTGATAAACAAAACGATGAAGATAAAAAATATATTAAGATGAGTGATAACTTTGAAAAATCAATTGCTTTCAAAGCGGCTTGTGATTTAATTTTTAAGGGGAAGGACCAACCATCTGGTTATACTGAGCCTCTATTGCACGAAAATAGGATAATAAAAAAAGCTAGTCAGAGTTAGAATTTATTTTTGATCTATTTTTAAACGCTGAAATTAACGTTCCATCATCTAAGTTTTCAATTTCACCACCTATAGGTAAACCTTGTGCTAATTTTGTAACTTTTACATTTGAATTTTTTAAGCTGTTTTGAATATAATAAGCCGTAGTTTGTCCCTCTACAGTTGCACTTGTAGCTAAAATTACTTCATCAATATTATCTTTTTTTACTCTTTCTACTAAAGAATTAATTAGCAAGTCCTCTTTTTTTTGACCAACTGATGAAATTGTGCCACCTAAAATATGAAAATATCCACTGAATATATTGGAACTTTCTATGCTCCATTGATCAGAGATGTTCTCAACAACACAAATCTTGTCATATTTTTTTTCAACTATCTTACATCCATCGAAATTACACTCGATTGAATTCGATTTTAAGGCTCCACAAATCTTACATCGAACAATATTTTTGTATACATCTGCTAATGACTTTGCCAGAGGCTTTACAAGCTCATCACGATTATTTATTAATTTTAATACAATACGCTTAGCTGATTTAGGTCCTAAACCTGGAAGTTTAGAAATTAATTTAACAAGTTCCTCTATTTCATTTATGTTTTGCATGAATCATAATGGCCATTTAAAACCAGGTATTCCAAAACCACCTGCGGCTTTTGAAATTTCTTCAGAAGTCTTTGATTTTAATTGTGCTTTAGCATTATTGTGAGCAGCAACAATTAAATCCTCAATAATAGCTTTGTCCTCTTTCATAATTTCATCAGATAATTTTATAGTTTGCATCTCACCCTCGCCATCAAGTACAATTCTTACGGAATTAGAACCAGATACACCTTCTACTCTTATTTCCTTAATCTTCTGCTGACTTTCTTTCATTTTTGCTTCAAGTTCTTTAGCTTTGTCCAAAATTTTTGAAAAATCTGTCATTTTTCATCCTTTTTTTTTTCTACTTCTACATCAGTCAAGTTTGCGTCAGGAAATTTTTTTAAAATATTATTATATATTTCAGTATTTTTTACACTATCAAGTAGCTGATTTATTTTGTTTTTTTCTTTATCTTTAATTGAAATTTCACCTTTAATCTTACTAAAAGATATAATCCATCTTTCACCAGTCCATTCTAAAAGTTTTAAAGACAAATCTTTTACAAAATTTTTATCAAGATTTTCATTAAAAGAAATTTCAATTATATTTTTTTCAAATTTTACGAGATTTACATTTTTTTCTAGTTCATATTTAAGTTTTGCTTCTTTTTTTTCTATACAAACTTCCAAAAGATCTTTAAATGTAACAATTTGTTTTTCATCTAATCCCTTAACATTTGGCTGTATTTTTGGTTTTGATTTTTTTTCTTGAGTAATATTTTTAATCTGATCTATTGTTTTATCTTCTCTAAAATCTAAATTAGTGCTAGTAGAAATAGGATTATTCAAATTTTTTTTTTTTATATTATTATCTTTTTTTTTTATCCCAGAAAGATGGACTAATCTAACAAGGAACATTTCTAAAGATAAATTTTGATTTGAAACTATATCCAATTCATCTAAAGTTTTTATCGTAAATTGCCAAAATAGAATTAATACTTGATTTTCTATATCATTAGAAATTTCTTTTATTTTTGAAAATTCTTCATCATTTAGAGAAAAATTGGTACTTTCTAAAGTTAACGAGTTAATGTTCTTAAAATAATATATAATTTCTAAAAAATCAGTAATGAATACTTTTGGCTCTACTCCTTGATCGTAAATTTTTCTATAAATCTCTATAACTTTTTTTTCTTCTCCTTTTAAAATTAAGTAAAATAAATCAATAAGTTGGGATTTATCAGAATAACCAAATATTTTTTGAGCCTCAATTAGATCTAATTGCTTATTCTTATCTAATGTTAATAGGGCTCTATCAAGCAAAGACAATGCATCTCTTACCGAACCCTCAGAAATTTTAACTATTAATCTTAAAGCCTCATCTGAAATATTTCCATTTTCTTTATCTTTAATCTTTTTGATAAAACCAAACAATTCTGATGTTTTTACTCTAGTTAAATCAAATCTTTGGCACCTTGATAAAATTGTTACTGGAACTTTTTTAACTTCTGTTGTGGCCAAAATAAATTTTAAATATTCTGGTGGCTCCTCTAAAATTTTTAACAATGCATTAAAGGCACTTGAAGATATTTGGTGAACTTCATCAATAATAAAAATTTTATATTTGGATGATGTAGGTCCATATCTAGAAAACTCAATTAAATCTCGAATATCATTAATAGAGGTTTTATCTGCTCCATTTAACTCAAGAACATCTATGTGATTAGAGTTAGATATAGACTCACATATACAATTTTCACAAGATTTTTGATCGTTAATACCTTCAATTCCATTTTTACAATTTAAGGCTTTAGCAACAATTCTTGCAATCGTAGTTTTTCCTACACCGCGAATTCCTGTGAAAAGATAAGCATTGGGAATTTTATTAGCCCTTATAGAATTTGTAATTGTCTCTGCAACAACCTCTTGACCAATGAGTTCATCAAAATTTGTTGGTCTATATTTTAATGCTAAAACTTTAGTATTTTTATCCATTGTATATCCTTAGGAGACTAGACCCGTTGAACTGTCATTACGACTGCTTCCGTTAGGACCTGGTCGGGTTCATGCAGCAAACGCCCTAGCCTCCAGTAGTATTATAGCAGTAATATTTTCTATTCTACAATATAAAGATAAAAATTTATTTTTCTCTTATTTTGTCAGCTTCAAAAACACCTAGGACGTGAAAATCTTCACAATGTAAACCTAATTCCTCTAAAGATTTTTTGACTTTTGAATCTTCAATATGCCCATCAAGATCACATAAAAAGAAATATGAATCAAATGAATTTTTTTCTGGATAACTTTGCAATTTTGTTAAATTAACTCCATTAATAGCAAAACCTCCTAATGATTGATATAATGCTGCAGGTTTACTTTTTAACTTAAACAAAAAAGAAGTTATATATTTTTTAGAACCAAATTCAGGTTGTAAAATATTTTTTCCCATTATCAAAAATCTTGTAAGATTACCTTTTTCATTTTCAATATTTTTTTTAATGAGATCTAGCTTATAAGTTTTTGCACTCAATGATGAGGCAATTGCTGCATTTTCTTTTTTATTGGTTCTTGAAACCATTTCAGCTGATCCGGCTGTGTCTGCTCTAACATGTTCGATCAAATTATTTGATTTTATAAAATTAGAACATTGAGACAAAGCTTGAGAATGTGAGTAAACGTTTTTAATATCTGATATTTTTGTACCAGGAATAGCTAAAAGATTATGTTCAATCTTCTGAAAATATTCAGAGTAAATATTTAATCTATATTTAAATATCAAATATTCTATTCCAATATTTCCAGTGATTCTATTTGATTCTGGAATAATTATTTTCGAGGTAGAGTCTTTTGAAGCATTCAAAAAACATTCATCAAAAGTCTTGCACGGCACAATATCTGATTTAGGATCAATTGATAGTGCTGCTAAGTGTGAATATGCACCAAACGTTCCCTGAAAATAAATTTTACTCATTTAACTTTATATTCCATTATTTTTTTTATAGCCACTAAATCCTCCTCAGTATCAACTCCTATAGATGATGATTTGGCTAAAGCTACATTAATTTTTAACCCATTATCTAGAGCTCTTAGTTGCTCAAGTTTATTTTTTATCTCATTGGAAGATTGTTGAAGAGCAACAAATTTTTTTAGTGTATTTACTGTATAACAATAAATGCCTAAATGATGATAAATATACTCACTTTTCTCAATAATTTTTCTGGAGAAACTCTTTACCTCAGGAAAATTCTCATTATCAAGAATTTCTGATGTTATTAACTTTACAATATTAATATCATCAAATAATTTTTTATCTTTTATTACTGAAGCTAATGTTCCAAGTTGTGAACTATTTATAATCATTTGTTTATTTAAAATTTTTATATCTTCGATGTTCATTAAAGGTTCATCTCCTTGCAGATTCATGATTAAGTCAATATTTGAAGTATTAAGTTTTTGAAAAGCTTCATAAATTCTATCTGTTCCTGTCTTATGTTGATTACTTGTTAGAATTGCATTACCACCATTTTTTTTTACATCTTCAATTATCTCTTGATCTTCAGCAGCAACGATAACTTCTCCGATATCGGCTTCTTCAGCCTTTTTAAAAACATGAGAAATCATTGATAAACCATTAATTTTTAATAATGGTTTTCCAGGTAATCTGGATGCTGATAATCTTGAAGGAATTATAACTAATGTTTTCATTGGTTTTTATTATTCATGATATCAATATAAACAGAGGCAAAATTATACATCAAAATATATAAGCAATTTTTAATTTATAATGTTATACGTTCAAAACAATTTTTTATAAAATGGATTCTTTTGAAATAAATAAAATAGTTGCAGCAATACTTTTAGTTGCTCTTTTGGTCATAGGCATTGGAAAGCTTTCAAATGTAATTTTTTACGTGGAAAAGCCTAAAACACCTAGTTATTCAGTAGAAATAGAGCAAGCAGTTGTTGCTAGCACAGAGTCAATTGTCGAAACAACTAAAGAAAAAATTGATTTATCAGCTTTGATGGCTATGGGAGATATAACTACGGGAGAGAAAGTTTTTAAGAAGTGTGCTGCTTGCCACTCAATTGTAAAAGGTGGAAAAAATAACATTGGTCCGGCGCTTTATAATGTTGTGGGTAGAAAAATTGGGAGTGTAAACGATTACAAATATTCAAAAGCACTTTCTGAGTATGGAAAAGAATGGACTTTTGAAGAATTGAATGGATATTTAATTAAACCTGCTAAATGGATAAAAGGTACGAAAATGGCTTTTGCTGGTTTAAGAAAAGAAAAAGACAGAGCCTCTGTTATTTTATACTTAAATAAAAATTCAGATAATCCATTACCGCTACCGTAATTTTCCAAGACAATAAAGTAATATCGATTTTTGGACATGAACCCTGTTTATTGCCTGTTGCCAAACTTTAGACTTTTTACTTTTAAAAACATTTTCTTCGACCTCAGTTCCTCTTGGAAGACAATGTAAGAATATAGCTTTGGGACATAATTTCATAAGCTCCTCACTTATTCTAAAATTTTTAAAATCTCTTAATTTTTTATTTTTATCAACTTTATCGTTCAAGGATATTACTTTATCTGAAAAAATAACATCAGCTCCATTAACTGCCTTTATCGGATTATCATAAATTGTGATCATATTTTTATTACTTTTAATATAATTTGTTATTTTTTGATTCGGTTGATAATTTTTTGGACAACCAATGTTTAATTTAAATGAAAACTTTATAGATGCAGCAATTAAAGAATTAAGGACGTTATTGGAATCTCCTATCCAAGTTATATTAAGCTTTGATATAGTTTTTTTTTTAATTTCCTCAACTGTAAAAACATCAGACAAAACTTGAGTAGGATGAGATGAAGGACTCAAACCATTAATAATAGGTATCGACAAATATTTTTTAAATTCCTCTAACTTTTTATCACTATCAGTTCTTAGCATAAAGGCATTTCCAAAATTAGACAATATTTTAGCGGTATCCTCTATACTCTCTCCACCTTTTGACAAATGCAACTCATCAGGTCTCAATGTCAATGCACTACCACCGAGTTGTCTGATTGCTAAAAAAAAACTCAATCTTGTTCTAAGACTTGATTTTTCAAACATTTGAATTAATAATTTTCCTTTTAAAGGTGCTCCCTTATCAATTTCAAGATTATTAAGTTTTTTCCTTGCATACTTTCGTTTTTTTGCATCAACTAAAATTTTTCTAAGTTCTTTACTTGAAATATCTTTTAAATTTATAAAATGTTTCATTCTATTAAAATTCCGAACAGACTTTATTTATAATCTTTAAAGCTTGATCTAGCTCATTTTTTTTAACATTTAAAGGAGGTAGAACTCGAACAACATTTTCAGCAGCACGTATAGTTAGTAATTTATTATCCATCAGTTTCTGAATAAATTTTGTTTGATCTTTATAAAGTTTAATCCCAATTAATAATCCTCTTCCTCTTATTTCTTTAATAATATTTGGATATTTTTCCTTTAATCCATTTAATTTTATAAAAAAATATTTTGATAATTTTTTTACGTTATCTAAAAATTTTTTACTCGAAACTATATCTATAACTGAATTTCCAACAGCCATAGCTAAAGGATTCCCTCCAAAAGTTGAACCATGAGTACCAGGTGTCATTCCTGCAGCAACCTTTTTATTCATTAAAACTGCACCTATAGGGAAACCTCCTCCTATACCTTTTGCTATCGGGACAATGTCGGGTTTAACTTTTGATTGCTCAAAAGCAAAAAAATTTCCACTACGACCTATTCCACATTGAACTTCATCTAAAATCAATAATATCTTCTTTTGATTACAAATCTTTCTTAAATATTTTAGACATTTATCTGGTATTAATTTAATACCCCCCTCGCCCAAAATTGTTTCTACCATTATGGCAGCCGTATTTTTCTTTATTTTATTTTTCAAATTAAGAAATCGTGGTTTTGTATCTCTAAAATTAATATGATCAAACCCAGGAATTTTGGGTCCAAAACCCTCTGTCATTTTTTTTGACCCACTTGCATAAATAGCAGCTATTGTTCTGCCATGAAAAGAATTTTTTATGCATAAAATTCTATTTTTATTTGGTTTTCCGATCGAATAGAAATATCTTCTAGCAACTTTTATAGCTGCTTCAGTGGCCTCAGCACCACTATTTTGAAACATTACATAGTCTGCAAAAGTTTTTTGGCATAACTTTTTAGCTAATTTTTCGCCCTCTGGAATTTGAAAAGCATTTGAAACATGCCATAATTTTTTTGATTGATCTCTTATAGCTTTAACTAATTTTGGATTTGCATGACCAAGAGAATTTACTGCAATACCTTGTACAAAATCCAAATATTTAATTTGATTAGAAGTATAAAGATAACTTCCCTTACCTCTAATAAATGAAATTTTTTTTCTATTATAGTTTTTTGCTAAGTAGCTCATTAATTTATATTATTTTAATTTAACTTAATTCCTAGATACAAGTTATGATTGAAATGTATACATTCTAAATTAAAATAATTTTTTGTTGATAACTCACAATTTTTGATTGTTTAATATTAAACTAAATCAGTATATTGTGATTATATAAAATTAAAATACAATATGTTGATATTATGAGTTGGACAGATGAAAAAGTCGCAAAATTAAAAGAATTATGGGGTAAGGGTAATACTGCGAGTCAAATAGCTGAAATTATTGGTGGTATCAGCAGAAATGCAGTTATTGGAAAAGCTCACAGATTGAATCTATCTGCAAAAATTAAAACTAGAACAGCAACAAGTAATCAAAACTTTGAAAATTCTTTAGAAGAAAAAAGTTATAAATTTAACAAAGGTAGAAGAAGTAAATTTAAATCCTTAATTATTGAAAAAGATTTTGAACCCGAAAATCCAAAACAATTAGAAGAACTCGATGAAAATTCATGTAAGTGGCCGATTGGTCATCCTAATGAGAAATCCTTTTATTTTTGCGGAAGGGCTTCTCTGAAAGATTTTTCTTACTGCAAACTGCATTTATTATATGCTTATCAGCCAAAAGGCAAAAAAGAAGATGTTGTAGAAAAAGAGGAAGTTCCTGAATTTATTGAGAAGAAAATAAAATCAGCTTAATAATTTATTTTACTCATCACTAAATTTATATTTATCTGTAGAAAACTGTCCACCATCCTTCCACATATAAGAATATTTTTTTACTTCTTCATCAAAATATTTTTTGCTTGGAATGCCTATATCAAAATTTGTTTTATATTTTCCTGATGGTACATTATCATATTTCAAAAGTTTTAATTGATCCACTGTAAGTAAAGGTTTGGGCAATAATTGAAAAAAATTTGCTGTAAGACTAGCAAACAAAAATGGCATATCAAAAAGTATTCTTTTTCTATCAATTGAAAGTAAAAGTTTATTTATAATTTCTTTAAAAGTAATTACTTCTGGTCCAACACATTCAATAATATTTGAATTTCTTTTTTTTGTAATAATATCTAAAATTATTTCAGTTAAATCTGAGCAATGAATTGGCATGAACTTTGTCTTACCAGAATAATAAAGTGGAAAAAATGGTAATCTATTTAATAGTGTCATAAAATTCGTGGTAAAATTATCATCTACGGAATAAACAATAGACGGTCTTAAAATGTTCGCTAAGGGGAAATTTTCAAGAATATTTGCTTCTCCCTCTAATTTGCTTTTAGCATATTGTGAGTCTGTTGCTTCATTTATACCCAAAGATGATAGATGAATAAATTGCTTCAGTTTATATTCTTTTGACAATTTTGCTAAAATAGATGGAAATATTGTATGGATATTTCTAAATGTATTTCCTCTTTTACTTTCATATAAAATACCAATAAGATTTATACAAATTTCAGAATTTTCAAATAAATTTCTTATTTTCTTTTCATCAAATATTTTTGCTTCTACAATATTTATAAATCCTGCATTTGCTTGTGTTTTAATAATGTAGCTTTTTTGATGAATGTTTCTAGTAACTACAGTCATCTTATAGTTATTTTTTGCCAACTTCCTAATTAAATTTCTTCCTATTTGACCACTTCCACCAAAAATTAGACAATTTTTTTCTTTCATATATAAATGTTTACAGATGAATATTGATATTAAACTTCATAAAAATGATTTACCAGATGATTTAAAATTAGGCAACGTAATTGCTATCGATGGTGAGTTCATGGGGCTAGATGTGAGACGAGATCCTTTATGTTTGATACAAATATCATCAGGTAATTCTGATGCTCACATTATACAATTTGATAGATCAAATTATAAAGCTCCGAATTTGATTAAATTTTTAGCTGATGAAAAGATTACTAAAATATTTCACTATGGACGGGCAGACTTAGCACATATAAAATATTATCTTAAAACTGAGACAAATAACATTCTTGATACAAAAATTGCCTCAAAATTAGCAAGATCATACTCCGACAATCATTCACTAAAAAGCTTAATTAAAGAATTTATAAAAATTGATATTAGCAAACAATTTCAAAATTCTGATTTTGGAGGGGAGCTTAATGAAGCACAATTAAAATACTGTGCAAATGACGTTGTTTATTTACATAAAATTCATGAAGAATTAAGAAAAATTTTAGAGAGAGAAAATAGAATTGAATTATATAAACAGTGTCTCAAATTTTTAAAAACAAGAGTTGAACTAGATTTGGCCTTATTTAAGGATGATATTTGGTCTCACTAAATGAAAAAAAAAAATTTTATAAGTACAGCAAAAAATGTAATTGATCTTGAAATAAAATCATTAAACAAATTAAAAAACAGCCTTAATGTCTCATTCAATTTAGCAGTAGAAAAAATTGTAAATTGCCAATCAAAAGTTGTTTTATGTGGTGTTGGAAAAAGTGGATTAATTGCTAACAAGATAGCAGCAACTCTATCTTCGGTTGGAACACCTTCTTTTTATTTATCTGCAGGAAACTCATCTCATGGAGATCTTGGAAGTTTGACCAAAAAAGATATTTTAATACTAATAAGTTATTCAGGTCAGACAAATGAATTAAAAAATATTATCCAATATGCTAATAGAAATAAAATTCTTTTAATTGGTATAATGGCAAAAAAAGAATCTATTTTATATAAAGCATCAGATATTAAATTATTAATTCCAGAAGTAACAGAATCAGGAGGAATTGTACCAACCTCAAGTACAACCGTTCAATTAGCTTTAGGAGATGCGTTAGCTATTGCAACAATGAAACAAAAAAAATTTGATCGAATTGATTTTAAAAAAATTCATCCAGCTGGTAGTTTGGGTGCTCAATTAAAAACTGTTGAAGATATAATGCTTACGGGGAAAAAAATTCCATTTGTAAATGAAAATTTTAAAATGATGGATGCCCTAAAGATATTGAGTAATAAGAAACTTGGAATATTAATTGTCCAAGATAAAAAAAAAAACACTAAAGGAATTATTACAGATGGACAAATTCGAAGATTTAACCAAAAAAACCTAAACTTACAAGGAATCAAAGTAAAAAAAGTTATGACTAAAAATCCAATAAGCATAGATAAAGATGCATTGGCTGCAAAGGCCTTATCAATAATGAATGCCAAAAAAATTACTTCTTTGTGTGTTTTTAATAAAAAAAATAAATATAAAACTATCGGTGTAGTCCATGTTCATACTATTTTACAATCAAATATATCTTGATGAATAGAAGTTTGGTATTTAAGTTTTTTTTTATATCTTTAACCGTAATATTTATTTTTATAATTTTCACAAAATTTATAAAAAAAGATCAGACTGTAAATTCTGAAAATATTAGTAAAGAAAAGATACAACCTAATTCAAATATAATTCAGGATGTAAAATATTTTTCCAAAGATACACAAGGAAATCAGTATATTTTAGACGCTATTGAAGGACAGATAGATTTATCAGATAACAAAACAATTTTTTTGACAAAAGTTAAGGCTTTAATAAAGCTAACTAATGGAAATGAAATCAATATTACTTCAGAATATGGAAAATATAATATTGATAATTATGATACAATTTTTTCAAAAAATGTAATAATTACTTATTTAAATAATAAAATTAAAGGAAATTACCTTGATTTTTCTCTAAATAGAAATTCAATGATAATTTCCAAGGATGTTGTTTATACAAACTTAGAAAATATGCTTAAAGCTGACGTTATTGAAATTGATATAAAAACTAAAAATACAAAAATTTTTATGTTAGAGGATAATAAAAAAGTAAACATTAAATCAATTAATTAATATGGCCATAATTAAGAAATTTAGAATAAAATCATTTAAGAATTTAAATACTATTATAGAATTTAAAAATGTTTCATTATCTTACGGTAATAGATTAATCTTAGATAATATTAGTTTTAAAATCAATGAAGGACAAATATTTGGTATGTTGGGTCCTAACGGTGTCGGTAAGTCTACAATATTTAATCTAATCACTGGATTAATTAGTCCTAAGCATGGTAAAATCTTAATTAATGGCCAAGATACATCGCAATTCCCAGTTTATTTGAGGACTAAAGAATTTAAAGTTGGTTATGTTCCACAATATGGGGGTTATTTCAATGATATGACTTTAAATGATAATCTTAAAGCTATAAGTGAAATTGTCATAGATAATAAAAACTTAAGACAAGAAAGAATTGATTTTCTTTTATCAAAGTTCGAACTAGAGAATGTAAAAAACATAAAAGCCAAATTCTTATCTGGTGGTCAGAAAAAAAAACTTGTTATAGCGCTTTCTTTGATGAGTAATCCAAAAGTATTATTATTAGATGAATGTTTTGCTGCCTTGGATGTATTAACTATTAAAATGCTTCAAGAAATTATAGTAAATCTTCAACAAGAAAATAAGATTACAATATGCATATGTGACCATCAAGCGAGAGATCTTTTAGCATGTGTTGATATAGCAATGATATTAAGTAATTGTAAAATCGTAGCTCAAGATACACCTTCAAATTTAGTAAAAAACATAAATGCTAAAAATGCATATTTTGGAGAAAGTTTTAAAATTAATTAAATTTAAATGTCAAATTTTGTTTCAATTAATGAAGAAATAAAAGATTTTAATAAAATAATCTCTGTCAGTGGAGATAAAAGTATTAGCATAAGATGGGTACTATTTTCTTCTTTAGCAAATGGAGTTTCAAAGGCTCAAAATTTATTGATGTCAGAAGATGTTTTGGCTGCGATAAATTTGATAAAAAAATTAGGTATTAAAGTAAAAATAGAAAAAAATTTATGTAAAATTTATGGAAAGGGATTTAATGGATATAAATATAGAGAAAATCTAACCTTGGATGCAAAAAACTCTGGTACTTTAGGTAGATTGATTCTTGGTTTATTAGTTAACTCAAAAAACAAAATTAAACTTATAGGAGATAGAAGTTTATCTAAAAGAGATTTTAAAAGAATATCTTCACCTTTAAGTAAATTTGGTGTCAAATTTAAACATAAAAACAAGTTCGGACTACCTCTTGAAATTCAAGGTATAGAAAATCTTAGACCAATTACTTATGAGGAAACTAGAGGTTCTGCACAATGTAAAAGTTCTATTATATTTGCAGGTATGAGAACTAAAGGTAAAACAATTGTTAAAGCTAAAAAATCTAGAGACCATACCGAACTTTTATGCAAATATTTGAAGATACCACTCAAAATTAAAAAAGAAAAAGAATTCGACTTTATTGAAATCCAAAAAGTTAATAAAATTAAATCTATTAAATATAAAATTCCATCAGATATTAGTTCTGCAGCTTTTTTTATTGTGTTAGTCGCATTATCAAAAAAATCCAGTATCAAAATTAAAAATGTTAATATTAATCCTTCAAGAATAGGGGTTGTCAAAATTTTAAGAAAAATGGGGATTAGTATAAATTTTAAAAATCAAAAATTATATAAAGGAGAACAAATAGCAGATATTTACGTTAAAAGTCCAAAAAAAATAAAAAGTATTAACTGCTCTAGTGATTTGAATAGTCAGGCTATTGACGAATTCTTAATTATATTTTTAGTTGCAGCAAAAGCTGAAGGCATTTCTTATTTTAAGGGATTATCTGAATTAAATAAAAAAGAAAGTCCTAGACTAGATTGGGCATATAAAATACTAAGATTGATGGGTATAAAAACAGTTAAAACTAATAGTTCAATTACAATAATTGGAAATCCAAAACTAAAAATTAAGAAGAATATTGTTATTAAAAATTTTCTTAAAGATCATAGAGTTTTTATGACTTGTGTGATTGCTGCATTATCATTTGGTGGGAGGTGGAAAATACATGATAAAGACTCAATTAAAACGTCTTTTCCATCATTTCTTCAAATTGTATCTAGTTTAAAAAAATGAATTTTAATAAAAAAAAAATTATAAAAATTGCTATAGACTCTCCTGCTGCAGCTGGAGCTGGAACTTTGGCTAAAGCAATATCAAAGCATTATAATTTATTTTATTTAGATACTGGAAAAATTTATAGATTAATTGCATATTTAAAATTAAATTCTCCTTCTAAATTTAATTTATCTTTTTTAAAAAAAAAAATAAAAAAACTTAAGATGAAAGACTTAGGAAATAAATCTTTGATTTCTGACAGAGTTGGTTTTGAAGCATCAATTATTTCAAAAAATACTTCTATAAGAAAACTAGTTCATTCATTTCAAGTAAATTGTGCTTATAATCCCCCAAAAAAATATTATGGGTCTTGTTTAGATGGAAGAGATATTACTTATAAAATCATACCAGATGCAGAGTTTAAATTTTTTATTACTGCAAATATTAAAACTCGAGCTTTAAGAAGATTTAAAGAGCTGAAAAAGCTAAAAAAAAAGGTGGTTTATAATGATGTGCTAAAAAGCATTAAAATCCGTGACAAAAGTGACTTTAAACGCAAAATTTCACCATTAAAAAGAACAAAAGATTCAGTATTGATAAATACTACAAATTTATCTAAAAAAGCGTGTTTTTTAAAAATTAAAAAAATTATAGACAAGGAACTAAAGAATCGATGGAGATATACAAGGATCTAAATAACCCTGATAACCAACAGTTTGAGAAACTTTTAAATAGTCAGCTTTCCAAAATAAATATTGAAGAGGGCAAAATCATAGAAGGTAAAGTAAATAAGATAACTGATAAATATGTTTTCCTACATGTAGATGGTTTAAAATCTGAACCAGTGTTAGATATCAATGAATTAAAAACGATGGGGCTAAATGAGAAAATTAAAATTGGAGAAAATATTTCTGTACTATTAGAAAAATTAGAAGACAAAATGGGAGAAGTCGTTGT
>CACMXS010000020.1 GCA_902617715.1 uncultured Pelagibacteraceae bacterium
TCTAATTTAATTTCATTATCTCCTATTAAAATTAATGCAATGAATCTTTGAAAGGGTGGCAAACTATTTTTTTTTCTTATTTCTATTTCTTTATCTAAAAAAGTTTCTGGATTTTTATCAGTAATACTTGAAATCATTTTTGTATTATAATTATAAGTTTGAAAATAGACTGTTGAGGATTGACCTGTACGACCCGCTCTACCAGATAACTGATGATATAATTGTAAATTTTTTTCAGCATTTCTTAAATCATGACCTTGAGAAGATAGATCAATATCAACCACAACAATGCAATTTAAATTCGGAAAATGAAAGCCTTTAGATATTAATTGTGTACCAACCAAAATCTGAATGTCATTATTAATTATTTTTTTCAATTTATCTTTTGAACTTTTTTTGTTCATAGTATCACTAGAAAAAATTTCAATTTTTTTTGATGGGAAATTTTTCTTTACTTCTTCTGAAATTCTTTCTACACCTGGCCCACTAAATATAAAATCACAAACACCATCTTTATTACAATTTCTTTCTAGGGAAGCTTTAAAACCACAGTAATGACATAACAAATTTTTTTTATTTTTGTGATAAACAAGATTTATTGAGCAGTTTGGACACGAAAAACTACTATAACATTTTCTACATAAAACATTAGGTGAAAAACCTCTTCTGTTTAAAAAAAATAAAACTTGGTCTTTTTTTTCAAGATGAAAATTTACTTTTTTAATTATCTCTTTAGAAATCCATGATTGATTTTCTAATTTTACATCATTTAAATTAATTATTTCATAATTTGGCAAAGAAGCATTCTTATATCGTTGAGTAATTTTTGAAACATTATATTTTTTCTTTTTAATATTTTCATAAGTTTCAACAGATGGAACTGCGGTAATTAAATTGACAGGAATATTTTCAAATGATGCTCTTGATATCGCCATGTCTCTCGCGTTATATGTTATTCCTTCATCTTGCTTGTATGATTGATCATGCTCTTCATCGACTATTATTAATCCTAATTTTTTAAACGGTAAAAATAACGATGACCTTGCACCTATAACTACATTGATTTCTCCATTTATTATTCCAGACCAAATTATTTCCTTATTTTTTTTAGAAATGCCCGAATGCCATATTGCTGGTTTGAAACCAAAAAATTCGATAAACTTATTCTCAAATTGATTTGTTAACCCAATTTCTGGCAACATTATTAATCCTTGAAAACCTTTCTCTAAGATTTTTTTTAAAGCTTCAAAATAAACAATTGTTTTCCCTGATCCAGTTGTGCCTTGTAATACATGAACATTAAATTTTTGATTTGAGATATTAATCTCATTTAAGGATTTTTTTTGTTCGTTTGTTAGCTTAAATGAATTCTTTTTAATTTCATTATCAGAATTTGAATTAAATTTTTTGTCTAATTTCTCAACGGGTTTTCCACTCAATAAAACAAGTTTCAAAGCCATCCCTTTCGGAACAAGATTATATTCTGAAAACCAGTTTAAAAATTCTAATGTTTTTTTTTTTAAATTAGGTATTTGTAATTTTCTAATTATTTTCCTAATTTTAAAAGTTTTATAACTATTTTTTTCAAAATTATCCCACACAACACCTATTATTTTTGATTTACCAAAAGGCACTTCAACAAAATCTCCAATTTCCAATTCAATGTCACTTTCATAA
The DNA here is from genome assembly GCA_902617715.1 of uncultured Pelagibacteraceae bacterium. GTDB lineage: Bacteria > Pseudomonadota > Alphaproteobacteria > Pelagibacterales > Pelagibacteraceae > Pelagibacter. The sequence continues at coordinate 1,678 of CACMXS010000020.1, forward strand.
GTAAAAGGATGATTAAATATATTTGGTAAAAGAATCGGAAACTTCATACTTTTATAATATGAAAATTTATTAAGAGTGTATTGCTCTTTTATCTACAGATAATGCTGCCTCTTTAACTGCCTCTGAGAATGTTGGATGTGCATGACAAGTTCTTGCAATATCCTCAGAACTTGCACCAAATTCCATTGCAACACCAATTTCTGCTATTAATTCACCAGCATGAGGGCCTATTAAATGTGCTCCTAAAACTTTATCTGTTTTTGCATCAGCTAAAATTTTGACAAATCCCTCAGCATCATCAATAGCTTTTGCTCTTGAATTTGCCATAAATGAGAATTTTCCAATTTTATAATCAATATTTTTCTCCTTTAATTGTTCTTCTGTTTTTCCTATTGAGGCAACTTCTGGTGTTGTGTAAACGACACCAGGTATAGTGTCATAATTAACGTGGCCTGACTGTCCAGCAATATTTTCAGCAACTGCTATTCCCTCATCTTCAGCTTTGTGTGCAAGCATAGGACCAGCAATTACATCACCAATAGCAAAAATATTATTTTGATTTGTTTTGAAATTTTTATCTGTTTTTATTCTTTGTTTTTTATCAAGTTCAATTCCTGCAGCCTCAATATTCAAACCATCGGTATTTGGTTTTCTACCAACTGAAATTAAAACAACATCACAATCAAAATCTTTATTGTTTCCATCTTTATCAACAGTTGATACTACTGCGCTCTCATTTTTTTTTTGAATTTTTTCAACTTTGTGCTGCATATGAAATTTAATTCCTTGTTTTTTTAAAATTTTCATAAATTCTTGAGAAATTTCCTTATCCATGCCAGGAGTAATATGGTCTAAAAATTCTACTACATGAACTTCAGCTCCTAGTCTTGACCAAACCGATCCCATTTCCAAACCAATGTATCCACCACCAACTACAACCATTTTTTTTGGAACTTGCTCAATTTTTAAGGCGCCTGTTGAGGATAATATAATTTTTTCATCAAAATTAATTCCAGGAAGCGACACTGGAACTGATCCTGTAGCAATTACTATGTTATCTGCACTAATTACTATTTCTTTATTATTATCATCTTTTATTTTGATTTCGTTTTTTGACTGAAAGCTTCCATGACCTTTTAAATATGTGACTTTATTTTTTTTTAAAAGAAACTCTACACCCTTAGTCAAAACTGTTACGGCTTTATCCTTACTTTTCATCATTTTGCTTAAATTTAATTTTACTTCACCAACCTCTATCCCTTTATTAGATAAATTTTTAACTTTATGATATTCCTCAGATAAATTTAACAAACTTTTAGAAGGGATACATCCGATATTAAGGCAAGTTCCTCCTAGCGAGCCTCTAGACTCTACGCAAGCAGTTTTTAATCCTAGTTGAGCGAGCCTAATTGCACATACATAACCACCAGGTCCTCCTCCGATTACTACTGCTTGAAATTTTTCTGGCATCTATAAATCTAAAAATAACCTTCTTGGATCTTCTAAGTTTTCTTTAATCATTTTCAAAAACGAAACTGAGTCTTTACCATCAATAATTCTATGGTCATAAGATAAAGCTAAGTACATTACTGGTCTTATCTTAATTTGACCATCAATAACTATGGGTCTATCAATTATGTTATGCATTCCCAACACTCCAGATTGAGGTAAATTCAAGATTGGTGTTGAAAGCATTGATCCATAAACTCCTCCATTACTAATTGTAAAAGTTCCTCCTTGAAGATCTTCAATCGTAAGTTTTCCAATTCTAGCTTTATCAGAAATTTCTTTGATATTGTTTTCAATATCTGCAAATGATAATTCATCAGCATTTTTTAAAACTGGTACCACAAGCCCTTTATCTGTGCCAACTGCAAAACTAATATTATAATAATTCTTATAAATTATTTCTTCACCTTCAATTTCAGCATTTACTGCCGGAAAATTTTTCAATGCTACTACACATGCTTTGACAAAAAATGACATTAAACCAAGCTTTACTCCATATCGACTTTTAAAGTCATCTTGGTTTACTTTTCTCATTTCCATAATATTAGTCATGTCAACTTCATTAAATGTGGTTAGCAGAGCTGCATTTTCTTGTGCTTGTTTTAATCTTTTAGCTATAGTTTGCCTTAGCCTAGTCATTTTAATTCTTTCTTCTTGACCATATTTAATTTTTCTTTCAGAAGGTGGTGGATTTACACCCATAAGATTAATTAAATCACCTTTTAATATTCTTCCATCTTTTCCAGAACCTTTAACTGACGTTGGATCGATTTTATTTTCTGTAACAATTTTTCTTACTGCAGGAGAAAGATTTTGCTCAGTAGATAGTTTTTCTGTTGTAAATTCCATTTGAACCTCATTAGTTAAAATTAGTGGTTCTTCTATCTCCTCATGTTTTTCCTCAATCTTTTCTTTCTCTTCATTTTCAAAAATTTCAGGCTCTTTTTTTGAAGAATCTAAATTTACAACATTATCCTCTTTTACTGTCGGTTTAATTTTTTCAATTTTTTGCTCTTTATCAGATCCCTTTGAGTCGGTTGAAACAGATCCTAGAAGTGCACCAACTTCAACTACTGAACCATCTTTTGAGTTAATCTCAACTAATGTTCCAGATATAGGAGAAGGAACCTCTAGATTTACTTTATCAGTTTCTAATTCAACAATGGGTTCATCAGCTTCTACTATATCACCCTCTTTTTTTAACCATTTCGATACTGTAGCCTCTGTGATACTTTCTCCAAGCACTGGCACTAAAATTTTGTTACTCATTATGTATTATTCAAAAACTTCATTAATAATTTCTTTCTGTTGCGAAATATGTCTTTTAGCATATCCTGTTGCAGGTGATGCATCTGGACTTCTTCCAATATAAGAAACATTTTTATTATTAGCCTTAATATTATCTAATGTCCATTGGATATAATCTCTAACTGAAAACCAAGCACCCATGTTTTTTGGCTCTTCTTGGCACCAATAAAATTTAGCATTTTTTGCATAAGGTTTTAACTCTTTCGCAAGCGCTTTTGCTGGAAAAGGATAAAGTTGTTCAATTCTATAAAATACTAAATCATCTTTTTTAAGTTTTTCTCTAGCTTCAAGTAAATCAAAATAAATTTTGCCAGAACATAAAATCACTTTTTTTATTTTTTTAGGTTTATTTAATTTAATAAATCCTTTGCTTTTTGGATCAATTGCATGATCCCACAAAACTCTATGAAAAGAATTTTTTTTACCAAAATCATTTAAATTTGATATACAATATTTATGACGTAACAGAGATTTTGGTGTCATTATAATCAATGGTTTCCTAAAATCCCTATGCATTTGTCTTCTCAATGCATGAAAATAGTTTGCTGGTGTAGTACAGTTCATTACTTGCATATTATCATTTGAGCATAATTGTAAAAATCTCTCCAATCTTGCTGAGGAATGCTCTGGTCCTTGACCCTCATAACCATGTGGGAGCAACATCACTAAACCGGACGCTCTAGACCATTTTCTTTCTCCTGATGCTATAAATTGATCAATAACAACTTGAGCTCCATTAGCAAAATCTCCAAATTGAGCCTCCCAAATAGTAAGAGTATTAGGTTCAACTAAACTATATCCGTATTCAAACCCTAAAACAGCCAATTCAGATAAAAAACTATCTACAATTTCAAAATTTTTTTGGTTTTTTGAAATTTTATTTAAAGGAATATATCTTGAGTTATCAATTTGATTTCTCAAAACTGAATGTCTTTGACTAAAAGTACCTCTACCTGAATCTTGACCAACTAATCTCACAGGATAACCTTCCTCCAAAAGTGAACCAAAAGCTAGGGATTCTGCTGTTGACCAATCGATACCAATGCCATTGTTTACGCTCTGTTTTCTATTTTCAAGAATTTTTGAAATAGTTTTATGGATATTTATTTCATTTGGGATTGAATTAATCTTATTTGAAATTTTAATTAATTTTTGTGTATCAGCGCCAGTAACACCTCTTTTGTCCTTTCCTCTTTCAGGCTTATATCTAGACCAAGTTCCTTCAAACCACTCAATTTTAGGTTTGTAGTCTTTTGCATTTTTAAATTGATCATCTAGCAAATCTTTAAATTTTTTGATTGATGAATTTAAAAAATTTTTAGTAATTAAATGATTGTCAACTAATCTATCTCCATAGACTTTAACTGGAGAGGGATGAGATCTGATTTTTTTATACATTAGTGGTTGAGTGAAAGATGGTTCATCGCCCTCATTATGGCCAAATCTTCTATAGCAAATTAAATCTATAACAACATCTCTATTGAATTTTAATCTAAAATCAGTTGCTATTCTTGCAGCATATACAACTGCTTCTGGATCATCTCCGTTAACATGAATTATTGGAGCTTCAACCATCTTTGCAATATCTGATGGATATGGTGACGATCTTGCAAATCTAGGGCTTGTAGTAAATCCTATTTGATTGTTAACAATTATATGAATAGTACCACCAGTGTTATGTCCTGGTAATCCAGACATTGCAAAACATTCAGCGACAACACCTTGCCCTGCAAAAGCAGCATCTCCATGGATTAAGATAGGTATAACTTTTTTTCTCTCTTTATCTTTATGGAAAAATTGTTTAGCTCTTGTTTGTCCAAGTACAACTGGATTAACAGCTTCCAGGTGAGAGGGATTATCAGTCAAACTTACATGCACAGAATTGCCATCAAATTCTCTATTTGATGACGCTCCTAAATGGTATTTTACATCTCCTGCGCCATCTGCTGAACCACTTATTTCCCCTGCAAATTCATTAAAAATTCTTTTGTAGGACTTTTGAAGCACATTAGCTAAAACATTAAGTCTACCTCTATGAGACATACCTATCTTAACTTCTTTAACTTGAGATTGTCCTCCAATTTTTATTATTTGTTCTAATGCAGGAATTAAACTTTCACCACCATCAAGTCCAAATCTTTTAGTCCCAACATACTTAGTGTGTAAAAATTTTTCAAATCCCTCTGCTTGAATAAGTTTATTCAAGATTGCTTCTTTACCATTTTGAGTAAATTTGAAATCATCTGTTTTTTCTACTCTATCTCTAAACCATTTTCTTTCAGTTGGATTAGAAATGTGCATATACTCATATCCAATAGATCCACAATATTTATCCTTAAGAAATTTAAGAATTTCTCTAATACTTGAATATTGCTTATTAATTATTCCATCTAAAAAAATTTTTTTATCATAATCACCTTTTTCAAAACCATATGACTCTGGATGTAATTCGTCTAAATATTCAGATTTCATCATTCCTAAAGGATCTAATTTTGCAATAAGATGGCCTCGTTGTCTGTAAGACCTTATCATTGCTACTGCCTTAATTGAATTAGCATTAGATTTGACTATTTCTAATTCATTTACTTGGCTGTTTTCTTTTGAAATTTCCTTAACATTTTTTAGAGAAATTTTATTCTTTTTAGGGCTCCAGGAAGGTCCGTTAATTTCGTTAACAATTATGTCTACCTCTTCTCCAATTTCTTCAAAATAATTTTTCCAACTAGTTGGTAAGTTTGGATCTCGATTAATGTATTGTAAATACATTTGTTCAATAAACGCACTATTAGATTTGTTTAAAAACCCTGTTTTTTTAAATTCTAAATTTTTAGAAGAAGACATTTTTTTTTAATATAGACCTAGAAAAAAATTTTTCAATTAGACAATTTATCGAAAAGAGTTTTACCAATTTTAGAGGGTGAGTTAGCAATAGTTATACCACAATCTTCCATCTTTTTTATTTTATCTTGAGCTCCACCTTTTCCACCCGAAATAATAGCTCCAGCATGGCCCATTCTTCTTCCAGGAGGAGCTGTAACACCCGCAATAAATCCAACCATTGGTTTTTTAATTTTATGATTCTTAACAAATTCTGCTGCTTCTTCTTCAGCAGTACCTCCAATTTCACCTATCATTAAAATTGATTTAGTTTCTTGATCATTTAAAAATAAATCTAAACAATCTATAAAATTTGTTCCATTGATTGGATCTCCACCAATTCCAATACAAGTTGATTGGCCAAGTCCATTTTCGGTTGTTTGGGCAACAGCTTCATAAGTCAATGTACCCGATCTAGAAACAATACCAACTGATCCCCTCTTATGAATATTTCCAGGCATAATACCAATCTTACACTCATCAGGAGTTATAATACCTGGACAGTTTGGTCCGATCAATCTTGAATTTGATTTTAACAATCTTTGTTTTACTTGAAGCATATCTTGAATAGGAATCCCTTCAGTAATACAAACAATAAGTTCAATTGATGCATCAATTGCTTCAATAATTGCGGCAGCAGCAAATTTTGCAGGTACATAAATCATAGTAGCATTGGCGCCCTCAGAGTCTTTTGCTTCTTTTACAGTGTTAAAAACAGGTAATCCTAAATGTTTTTGTCCACCTTTTTTTGGTGTGACTCCGCCAACTAATTTTGTTCCATATTTAATTGATTGTTCAGAATGAAATGTTCCATGTGATCCAGTAAAACCTTGGCAAATTAATCTGGTTTCTTTATTAACTAAAACTGACATTTATTTAATTGCCTCAACAATTTTTTTAGCTGCATCATCAAGGTTTTCAGCAGAAATTAATTTTAAACCAGAGTTATCCAATATTTCTTTTCCCTCTTTAAAATTTGTACCTGCTAGTCTTACTACAAGTGGAACACTAATATTTATTTCTTTAGCTGCATCTACCACACCTTGAGCAAGAACATCACATCTCATAATTCCACCAAAAATATTAATTAATATACCCTTAACATTTTTATCTGATAAAATTATTTTAAAAGCAGCTGAAACCTTCTCTTTTGAAGCACCTCCACCAACATCTAAAAAATTTGCTGGTTCTTCACCATACAACTTAATTATATCCATTGTTGCCATAGCTAAACCTGCACCATTAACCATACAACCAATACTTCCATCTAATTTAATATATGCTAAATCATATTTGCTTGCTTCTATTTCTGCTGGATCTTCTTCGTTTAGATCTCTGAGTTCTAAAATTTCTGGATGTCTAAATAAAGCATTACTATCAAAATTAATTTTTGCATCTAAACAAACAATTTTTTTTTCTTTTGTTAATATTAATGGATTTATTTCAATCATATTTGCATCTGTTTTAATAAACATTTTATAAATTGATTTTATTAAAGCGATTGCCTCATTTTTTGAACTGCTCCCAAGGTTAAAAATTTTTATAATTTTTTCACAATCTTCATTTGAAATTTCCTCACTTAATTCAACTTTAGTTGTTAAAATTTTATCTGGAGATTTAACAGCAACTTCCTCAATATCCATTCCACCTTGATCACTTGAAATAAAAGCAATTTTTGACGTAGCTCTATCTACTAAGCAAGACAGATAGAATTCTTTTTCAATATTTGATGATACCTCTACGTAAAGTCTTTTCACTTCTCTTCCTTCTGGCCCTGTTTGATGAGTAATTAATCTTTTTCCTAAAAGCTCTTTTGCTGATTTTTCAAGTTCACTTAAATTATCTAAAATTTTTACCCCACCAGCTTTTCCTCTACCGCCTGCATGAATTTGGGCTTTCAAAACGTATTTCTCAGTTTTTAAGGATTTACATTTTTCTAACAGTTCCTCTACAGTAAAACCAAACACTCCGTCTGGTACCACTGCACCAAATTTTTTTAAAATTTGTTTAGCTTGATGCTCGTGTATATTCATTATTTGGCTAAATCTGTGTCTATTTTAGATGCTGCTTCCCAAAGTTTTTTGACAGCTTCGATCGAGTGAAGAAATTCAGATTTTTCCTGCTCATCTAAGTTTATTTCCTCAATTTTTTCAACGCCATTTTTACCAACAATAATTGGAACGCCAGCATAAATATCTTTTATTCCATACTCACCATTTAAGTAAGCAGCACATGGAAGCATCTTTTTTTCATCTTTTAAATAAGCTTTAGCCATTTCAACTCCTGAAGCTGCTGGTGCATAGAAAGCTGAACCTTTTTCTAAAAATTTTACAATTTCTGCTCCACCATCTCTTGTTCTTTGATTTATTTCCTCTAATCTTTTTTGAGAAATTTTTCCTTCTTTAACTAATTCTAACAATGGTTTTTTTGAAACTTTTGTAAATCTTGGTAAAGGAACCATTGTATCACCATGTCCACCCATTACCATTGCCTCTATTTCTCTTACTGGAACATTAAATTCTTCAGACAAAAATAATTTAAATCTAGAACTATCTAATATACCAGCCATTCCAACAACTTTATTTGGTGAAAGACCTGAAAATTTTTGAAATGCCATTACCATTACATCTAATGGATTGGTAATACATATCACAAATGCATCAGGAGCATTTTGTTTAATTCCTTCTGCAACTTGCTTGATTATCTTTAAATTAATGCCAAGAAGATCATCTCTACTCATTCCAGGTTTTCTTGGAACACCTGCTGTAATAATAATCACATCTGAGCCTTTGATATCTTTGTAATCATCAGTTCCTGAAAATTTAACATTAAAGCCATCTACAGAAGAAGATTGAGCGATATCTAAGGCTTTTCCTTTAGCGATACCGCTAGCAACATCAAACAAAACAACTTCATTCACTAATTCTTTTATTCCAATTAAGTGCGCGAGAGTTCCACCAATTTGGCCTGCTCCAATTAAAGATATCTTGCTCATTTTCTCCTTTATTTCATTGTTGGCATCACAAATTCGGCATTAGAACGAATCCCAGATGGCCATCTTGAAGTTATTGTTTTTAATTTTGTATAAAATTTTATACCCTCCATACCATGCATAGCACTGTCCCCGAATAAAGATCTTTTCCAGCCTCCAAAGCTATGGAAAGCCATAGGAACAGGTATTGGAACATTTATTCCAACCATTCCAACTTGAATTTTGCTCGCAAACGTTCTTCCAGCATCACCATCTCTAGTGTAAATACTTACTCCATTTCCATATTCATGATCATTAATTAATTTTGTAGCTTCCTCAAAAGTTTTAACTCTAACTACAGATAAAACAGGTCCAAATATTTCCTCTTTATAAATTCTCATTTCTTTCTTTACATGGTCAAATAGACAACCACCAATATAAAATCCATTTTCATATCCTTGTAATTTTAAGTTTCTTCCATCAACTAATAATTTTGCTCCCTCTTTAACTCCTAAATCAACATAACTTTTTACTTTTTCTAAGTGCTCTTTAGTCACTAATGGACCCATCTCAGAATTTTTGTCCATTCCAGGTCCAACTTTTAAAGCCTCTACTTTTTTTGACAATCTTGATAACAATTCATCTCCAATATCTCCAACAGCAACAGCAACTGATTGAGCCATACATCTTTCACCTGCTGAACCGTAAGCTGCTCCCATCAAACCATTTACAGCACCATCTAAATCACAATCAGGCATAACAACTAAATGATTTTTAGCACCACCTAAAGCTTGAACTCTTTTTTCATTTTTAGCTGAATTTTCATATATGTATTTCGCAATAGGTGTCGAACCAACAAAACTAACTGCCTTAATATCCTTATTTGTTAGAATTGCATCTACAGCCTCTTTGTCTCCGTTCACAACATTAAAAACACCATCTGGTAAGCCAGCTTCATTTAAAAGCTCTGCTAATTTTATTGAGCAAGATGGATCCTTTTCTGAAGGCTTTAAGATAAAAGTATTTCCACAAGCAATTGCTATTGGAAACATCCACATTGGTACCATTGCCGGAAAATTAAACGGCGTTATACCAGCAACCACTCCTAATGGTTGTCTGATTGACCAGCTATCAACATTTGTTCCAACATTTTCTGAAAATTCACCTTTTAACAAATGAGGAATACCACAAGCGAATTCCACAACTTCTAAACCTCTTGTTAAAGAACCTCTTGCATCTTCGTAAACTTTACCATGTTCAGATACAATTAATTGTGTAAGTTCATCTGAGTTTTTTTCTATTAACTCTTTAAACTTAAACATAATTCTAGCTCTCTGAAGAGATGGTTTAAGTGACCAATCTTCAAAAGCTTTTTTAGCTATTTCAACTGCTTGATCTAAATCATCTTTGGAAGCTAATCTTACTTCTTTTTCTTGCTCACCTGTAGCTGGATTGAAAACTTTTCCTTTTTTGTTTGATTTTCCAGGAATTATTTTTCCACCTACAAAATGTTCAATTAATTTCATGAATACGATCTTTTAGAGTAAAAATTCTTATTAGTCTATTGTTTAAATATTAGCGGTTGCTAACATTTTTTTTATTTCAGCTATAGCTTTTGCAGGATTTAAACCTTTTGGACACGCACTTGTACAGTTAAGAATTGTATGACAACGATAGAGCTTAAGTTCATCAGCAACTTTTTTTAATCTTGCTTTTCTTTCATCATCTCTACTATCGACAATCCATCTATAAGCTTGCAATAAAACTGCTGGACCTAAGTATTTATCTCCATTCCACCAATAACTTGGGCATGAAGTTGAGCAACATGCACACATTATACATTCATAAGCGCCATCTAATTTTGCTCTATCTCCTTTAGATTGAATAATTTCTTTTGTTTCAGATTTAGAATTTGATTTCAACCAGGGTTCAATTGATTGATACTGTTTATACAAACCATCTAAATCCCCAATCAAATCTTTTTTAACTTTTAAATGGGGTAATGGATAAATATCAATATCACCATTAATTTCAGCATGAGGAGTAGTGCAAGCCAAACCATTTTTTCCAGCTATATTCATTGCACAAGAGCCACAAACACCGTGAGCACAAGATCTTCTATATGCCAATGTTGGATCTATCTCATTTTTAATCTTGTTTAAAATATCTAGTACTTTTGATGGACAGTTATCCATGTCTACTTCATAAGTATCAATTCTAGGATTTTCACCAGTAGATGGATCCCATCTATAAATATTTATTTTTCTTAAATTCTTTGAACCAGTATTGTCTTCAAAATATTTACCTTTTTTTACTTCAGAGTCCTTAGGTAAATTAATTTGGACCATTAATAAACTCTTTCCTGAGGTGGAAAATATTGAACTTCATTTGTTAGAGTTGATTTATGCACTTCCCTATAACCTATTTTGGTATCTTTACCATTACACCAGGCAAGAGTATGTTGCATAAATTTTTCATCATCTCTTTTTGGATAATCTTCTCTAGCGTGTGCTCCTCGACTTTCTTTTCTATTATATGCAGAATCGACTGTAACAACTGCTTGTCTTATTAAATTATCAAATTCTAAAGTTTCAACTAGATCAGTATTAAATATTAATGATTTATCTTTTACAGATATGGAGTCTAATCCATCATAAGTCTTTTTGATCTCATCAACACCCTCTCTAAGAGTTTTTTCAGTTCTAAAAACTGCACATTTAGATTGCATTGTTTTTTGCATTGATTGTCTTAATTCAGCAGTTCCAATATCACCATTGGCATTTCTAATTTTATCAAAACGATCTAAACATTTTTGAGTTTCTGATTCACTTAATTCTTCATGAGGTGTTCCTGGTTTGATTAACTCAGCTGCTCTTTTTGCAGCAGCTCTTCCAAAAACCACAAGATCAATTAATGAATTTGATCCTAATCTATTAGCTCCGTGAACAGATACACATGCTGCCTCACCAATTGCCATAAGTCCTGGAACAGTTTTCTCTGAACCATTCACAGTCAAAACTTCAGCTTTGTAATTAGTTGGAATACCACCCATATTATAATGAACAGTTGGTACAACAGGAATTGGTTCTTTAGTAACATCAACGTTAGCAAACAATCTTGCTGCATCAGTAATTCCAGGTAGCCTACTTTCAATTATATCTTTATCTAAATGACTCAAATTTAAATGAACATGATCTTGATCTTTTCCAACACCTCTTCCTTCATTAATTTCAATTGACATTGACCTGCTAACAACATCCCTTGATGCTAAATCTTTGGCCTTAGGTGCATATCTCTCCATGAATCTCTCACCTTTTGAATTAGTGAGATATCCTCCTTCACCTCTAGCACCCTCTGTTATCAATGTTCCATGTCCATAAATTCCTGTTGGATGAAATTGAACAAATTCCATATCTTGTAAAGGCAATCCAGCTCTTAAAACCATAGCATTTCCATCTCCAGTACAAGTATGAGCAGATGTTGCTGAGTAATAAACTTTACCGTAACCTCCTGTTGCTATAATCACAGTATGTGCTCTAAATCTATGAATAGTTCCATCGTTTAAGTTCCAAGCAATTAATCCTTTGCATGCTCCATCTTTCATCAATAAATCTAATGCAAAATATTCAATAAAAAATTCTGTTTTATGTTTTAACGCTTGGCCATATAAAGTATGTAAAATTGCATGACCTGTTCGATCAGCTGCAGCACAAGTTCTTTGTACTATTCCGTTTCCATAATTTTTTGTCATTCCACCAAAGGGTCTTTGATAAATCTTACCATCATCTGTTCTACTGAAAGGGACACCATATTTTTCTAATTCTATAACAGCTTTGGGAGCTTCTTTACAAAGATACTCAATACTATCTTGATCACCTAACCAATCTGCACCTTTTACAGTGTCATACATATGCCAACGCCAATCATCTTCTCCCATGTTACCAAGGGCAGCAGATATGCCTCCTTGCGCAGCAGAGGTATGACTTCTAGTTGGGAAAACTTTTGAAATACATGCAGTTTTTAACCCAGCCTCACTCAATCCGAC
>CACMXS010000021.1 GCA_902617715.1 uncultured Pelagibacteraceae bacterium
GGCTGTAAACTGGATCTGCAACAAGTATTTCATCACCTGGTCTTACAACACTAAATATAGCTAAAAAAACTGATCCGAAACCAGTGGGTGTCGTAAAAACATGATAGCTCTCTTCAAGTTTTGTTAAAATTTTTTGTAAAATATAGGTTGTTGAAGTTCCTTGTCTGCCATAATCATAGTGTCCACCTATAGGATTTTTTTGTGCCTTTGCTTGTGTTTTTCTAATGTGCTGCATAGACTTAAATATAATTGTTGAAGCTCTTACAACTGGTGGATTAACTGACTGATTATGAAAGTCTTTAGCGGTATGTTTAAGAAATGTTTTAAAAGATTTTACCATAAAAAAATTGATATGCTTGGAGGACAATGCTATATCCAATGGAGAAATTCAATAAATTAATGAAAAGGATTAATGAGTTACCCTAAGAAACATAGAGGTCGAAGAAAAATGGGCTCTAAAAAAAGAAGAGCTAGAAAAAAGAATAAGAAAAAATAGCTTATTCTTTAATCCAACCGCCTCCTAAAACCTTATAACCTATTTTATCCTTGTTATAAAAAACGCACGCTTGTCCTGGTGATATCCCATCCTCAGAAATGTTAAGGTTAACATTAGCACCATTTTGGTCACCAAAATCTACTTTAGCATCTAGCAATTTACCGGTTGATCTTACTTTTACTAAAATGTTATTTTCAAATTCTTTTTTATCTACAAGTAAATTTAAATTTTTTAATATTATATTTTTTTTTCCCAAATTTTGTTTTGGGCCAACTATAATTTCATTTTTATCAGAATTTATTTTAAGAACATAAAGAGCTTCTTTATCTGATACTTTAATTCCCTTTCTTTGACCTATGGTAAAATTGATTATTCCATCGTGTACACCAATTACTTTACCATCTAAATCTTTTATATTTCCTTTTTGAAAAGAATCTGGTCTAAATTTTTGAATTACAGATGCATAATCACCATTTGGTACAAAACATATATCCTGACTGTCAGGTTTATCTGCAACATTTAAATCTAATTTTTTGGCAATTTCCCTAGTCTCATCTTTAAGTAATCCTCCCAATGGAAACCTAAGATAATTCAATTGATCTCTTGTTGTATTAAATAAAAAATAACTTTGATCTCTATTTTCATCTACTGCTCTATACATATTGGTTTGATTATCTAACGTTACACTCTTTACATAATGGCCTGTTACAAGAGCATCCGCTTTTAATTCTTTTGAGACTTCAAACAAATCTTTAAATTTAACTGTTTGATTACATTGTACACATGGAATTGGTGTTTCACCTTTTAAATAACTTTCAACAAAATTATTAATGACACCTTGTCTAAATTTGTTTTGATAATATAAAATTTTATGTTCGATATCTAATTTTTGAGCAACTCTTTTGGCATCCATTATGTCTTGTCCAGAACAACATTGTTTTGAAGCAGCAACTTCTTTACTATCATCGTAAAGCTTAAGAGTGATACCAATAACTTTAAAACCTTGCTTTTTCATCATTCCTGCAACTGTTGAGGAGTCCACACCCCCAGACATTGCCACAACAACCGTTGTATCTGATGTTTTTTTATTGATACCTATAGAATTTAATTCTTTATTCATTTGATGGTATTTATACTGATTTCTAATATAAATAAAATTAAATGATTTTAGATTATGAGCCAGGAGATAAAGTTGAAAACCCTACAAATAAAGAATGGGGTATCGGTCAAGTTCAATCAATTATAAACAATAAAGTGACCGTAAATTTCGAAAATGTGGGAAAAAAAGTAATTAATGCAGACAATATAGAATTGGTTAAGATTTATGAGTGATATAAATATTAAAAAGATAGTTAAAGAGTTAATTGATACTTTTTTATACGCTGGACAAATAGCTTTAGATTTAAGAAACAAAGGACTTATTAAGAATATAAAGTCTGATAATACTCCAGTTAGCAATGGAGATTTAGAAGTCAATAAGATAATAATAAATAGATTAAAAGAAATTACGCCTAAACTTCCGATTATTTCAGAAGAAACTTCAGACAACAAATCAACAAAAAATTTGGAAAATTTTTGGTTGATTGATCCTATAGATGGAACATATGATTATATAAATAATTTGGAGGAGTTCACAATTAATGCTGGATTAATTCTAAAAAATCAACCTGCAGCAGGATTAATTTATGCACCTGCTAAAAAAAGGATGTTTTACTCTTTTGGACCAAACAATGCTTACGAAATTAGAGATAATAACACAATAAAACTGGAATGTTCAAAAAATTTTAATAAAGACTCAATCAAATTTGTTTCTTACTCAAATAACATCAAACCCGAAATAAAAAAAATTCATAAAAAATTTAACGTTAAAAAATTTGAACGTATGAAAAGTTCATTAAAATTTTGTGTAATTGCTGCTGGTGAGTATGATGGCTATGTTGCTGAACCAAGGGCTTATGAATGGGATATTGCAGCCGGTCATGCAATTTTAAGTCATGCTGGGGGTAAAGTGACTGACTTTAATGATCAAGAAATAAAATATGGAAAAAAAGATTTTAAAAATCCTAGTTTAATTTTAACAAGTAAATACATTTCGTAATGGATGAACAATTAAGAATTATTTTAATTATAATAGTCTCTGTATCAATTTTTGGATTATTGGTTTTTGTATTAGTTAAAAATTATATGAGAAATAAGATTGCTCGTTTAATTGAGGAAGAAGAAAAAAAAAATAAGTTAGATTAATTTAATTATTTTTAAATAATCGTCCTTTAGTAGTTCCATGACTTTTTTTGAAGTTTCAAAATCAAAACCGTTTCTAGCCAATAAAGATATATCTTTTTTATAGAATAAAGGACGATTATCCTCAGTTCTTGCTGGTCCTATTCTTTTTTTTTTACAAATTTTTATTGCAGAGAAAAAATCTTGATCAATATTATCTTTTTGAATTTTATTTACTGTCTCCTCAATAAAATTATTATTAATTCCTTTTCCTATTAGATAGTTTCTTATTTTATTTATTGAATTCCCTCTATGTATCATACTCCTAGCTTTGCTTTCTGAATAAAATTTATCATTAATAAATTTACTCTTTTCTAGATCAGATAGAACAATGTCTATCAAATCAGTAACATCTTGTTTTTTTACATTTGGCACTGATAATTTTAAGTATTTCTTAAGTAAATAAGTACGAAGCTGTTGTTTTGATGGAGCATATTTTTCAACATATGCTAATGCAAATTTTCTCATTTCTTCAACAGTAACCTCTAAAGTTTTTTTCTTATTTCTTATAGGAATCATCGTAAGATTTAATATAATATAATTTCAAATGATCGAACAAATTTATTCTTACTTTACAATTGAAATTATCTACTTTTGGGTGAATTTAGGTGTATTACCTTTTTGGCTTATCTTAATGTTTTTTCCTTCATCAAACTTAAGCAGGTTTCTTGTAACTTCAATTTTTCCAATTTTTTTACTAAGTGGCGCATATATTTTTGTACTTTATAAATCTTTTTTAGGTTCTTATGATTTCATAAGTAATTTCGAATTGTATTTAAGTATTTCTAATTTATCTAATTTGTTTTCAAAAAATCTTTTTCTAATGCTTTTTTGGATACACTTTATTTCAATTAATTTATTTGTAGGAGGATGGATAGTGAAAGACTCTCAAAAGTTTCATATTAACAAAATTGTAGTGGCGTTTCCTCTTTTAATCACTTATTTAATTGGACCATTAGGTTTATTCATTTATTGGTTAATAAGAATATTCTATGCAAAGAGTATTAATCTTTATGAATAATTCTATTGATTTTTATTTTGATTTTATAAGCCCATATTCATACATAGCACACAAAAAAATAATTAAATTAAATTTAAGAGAAAAATTCAATTATAAAGCTATCTTGTTAGGTGGCTTACACAAATTAGGTGAAATTACTGCTCCAGCATTTAATGAAAGAAAAATGAAAAATATGAGAAACGATTGTATCTTAATCTCAAAGAAGAATAATATTCCTTTTAAATGGAATGATAAATTTCCATTAAATTCTTTATATTTAATGAGAGGATTTCTTTTAATTGATAAGTCTAAAAAAGATAAATTTGTAGATCTATGTTTTGATGCTTATTGGAGAGATAATATTGATATATCGATAAAAAATAATATAAAAAATATTTTATCTAAATGTAATATAGAAGAAAATTTATTTGAAAATGGAATTAAAGAACAAAAAATTAAAAATGAACTTAAAGATTTAACAGATAAAGCATTTAAATTAGAAGTTTTTGGAGCACCAACTTTCATAGTAAATAATAAACTTTTTTGGGGTCAAGATAGATTGGAGTATGCCTTAGAAGAATTTAATTTTTAAATAATCTTAAATTTACTATGTTTAATTGCACCAAAACCACCATCAACATGGGATACGTTTTTAAAACCCATATCATTTAAAGTTTTTGCTGCCAATGCAGATCTCA
This sequence comes from uncultured Pelagibacteraceae bacterium, assembly GCA_902617715.1. Lineage (GTDB taxonomy): Bacteria > Pseudomonadota > Alphaproteobacteria > Pelagibacterales > Pelagibacteraceae > Pelagibacter. The sequence continues at coordinate 4,475 of CACMXS010000021.1, forward strand.
ATCCCCCTGCACAAAATAAAACCATTTCTTTATTCATATCAAGTTTTCCCTCTTTAAAATATGGACTCTCTGGATCTAACCAAAACTCTAACATTCCCCGAGGTATATGATTTGCACCTTCAACTTGTCCTTCATTTTGGAGTTCTCTTATATCTCTTAAATCGATAAGGTTACATTCATTCTGATCAAATTTTTTAAATGCATCCTCAGAGTTGATAGTTTTAATGTGTTTTAACGCTTCAGAAACCAATGTTTGTACCGATTTAATTTTCATTTAATAATTAATATAAAAAATATATAAAATTACAATTTAAATATGCTTCCTGTATTTTTAAAACCCTATGATGTAGAAATTAAAAATTTAGTGAGAATTGGGCCTAATTATGATGGTGGATATGTTATTCATAGAGAGACAATTAATTTGACTAAAAAAATTATTTCTTGTGGTTTGAGCGATGATTGGAATTTTGAAAAAAAATTTAATGAATTAAATAATAATTGTTCGGTAATTGCTTACGATCATACAGTAAATAATGATTTTTGGCTTAAAAGGTTTAAAAAAGATATAATACATTTTTTTTTGTTTAAAAAACTTAGACTTACTAAAATCATCAAAATTTTTGATTACATAGATTATAAAAAATTTTTTAATAATAAAAACAAACATTTTCAAAAAAAAATTGTAAAAAATAACCAAAAAAAAAATGAAATCTCTATGTCAGAAGTACTTCAAAACATTAATGATATAATATTAAAAGTAGACATTGAAGGGGATGAATATGAGATTTTGTCAGATATAACTGAAAATTCTCAAAAAATAGTTTCTCTAATTATAGAATTTCATAATCTAAAAACCAACCTGGATAAAATTGAAACATTTATCAACAAAAATAAATTTCTAAAATTAATACATATTCATGCTAATAATTTTAAAGATACTGATGCAAATGGAGATCCAAATGATATAGAATTAACTTTTGTAAATATTAATAAAATCAATGTTTCGAATAAAAAATCAAAAAAAAATTATCCTATTTCTGGATTAGATTATAAAAATTTTAAAAGAAAAAATGACATTGAGTTAAGATTTAATGATTAAGAAAATTTGTATTGTTTATACTCACCATAAACTCGGTGATCTGATTTGGCAACTGCCCTATATTAAAGCTATAAGTGAACACCATAATGAAAAAGTTGATTTAATTGTTAGAAAAAAGACACAGGCAAAAAATATCTTGGAAGATATAAGTCATATAAATAAAATATTTTATAACGAATTTCGTAAAGGAATTTTTTATTGGGTGGATGTTTTAAAACTGATGAAGATTTATTTTCAAAATAAATATGAATATGTCTATATTTTAGATAAAGTAAATAAACCTGCAGTAGCTGCAAAATTGTTAAGTATAAAAAATATTATTGGACCAGGTATAGGTCGTCAGAAAAAATGGTTAACATGTAAAAATTTTCTTACTGATGAGGACTGGAATAAAACATATTCCGAACAATCTCAAAAATTTTTAAAAATAAATTCTATAAAATTAAAAAATCTGTACCCTGAAATAGATATAAATGTTAATAGGTTTGAAAAAGGAAATTCAGATTTATTAATTGAAGGAAAAAAAATTGCATTTGGTGTTGATTCTTTTGAAGATTATAAAATGTGGTATGAGGAGGATTTTGTTAAATTAGCTAACTTGCTTTATGAAAAAAAATTATTTGATTTTATCTATTTAATTTGTGGGCCTGAAAAATCATATATAGCCGATAAAATAATGAAGATATCTCAAAAAAAATTTTTTATAGATTGTTCAAAAAAAGATTTAAGAGGTGTGATATTTGCATTAAAAAATTCAGAATTTTTTGTAGGAAATAATTCAGGACCACTTAATCTTGCCGCAGCATTAAATATTAAAAGTTTTGGATTAATTGCTAATGATCCAATAAATGAGTTAAAATTTAGTAAAATTATGATTTTAAGACCCGATAATCTTGACGATAATTACAGACTTAGGAATAGAGAAGGAATGAAAGAGTTGACGCCAGAAAAAGTTTTTAAAGATATATTAACTCAAATTAATTAATCCACTTTTGATGAATAAAGCCCCTTGAGGGAGGGGCTTTATTATATAACTAACTTAGAGGAAGTAATGTTATTTGTTAAGGGGCTCTTCGATGAGTAATCTGTGTATACAGAGAGCGAAGAACCCCTTTATTGCATGCAATTAGTCTCTAATTGAGTAAGCTATAACTCCAGTCTCTGACACGTCAGTTCCTTTCATTTCAGCTTCTTTACTCAATCTAATACCCATTGTAGCTTTCATTATTGACCAAATTATAAATGCAACAATAAACACAAAAGCATTTATTGAAATTACACCTAGTAACTGAGTACCAAAATTAGCACCTGAGTTTGTAGCAGGGACAATTAATGTTCCCCAAATACCTGCAAACATGTGAGCAGGTATTGCACCAACTACATCGTCAATTTTTAGTGAAAATAACAATTTAGTACCATAAACAACTATTATACCTCCAACAGCACCAATCAAAATTGAAGCTAAAGGCGAAGGCATAAGTGGTTCTGCAGTAATAGCAACTAAACCACCAATACATCCATTAAGCATTTGCACTACATCTGTTTTACCAGATAATCTAGTCAATGCAGCAGCGGCCATTACGCCACCTGCACCAGCTAATAATGTATTTATAAATATTTTTGACACAGCAATTGCATCAGGAGCAGTTCCAATTGCTAATTGTGAACCACCGTTAAATCCAAACCAACCTAGCCATAGAATGAAAACACCCAAAGTTACCAGTGGTATTGATGATGCTGCGAAAGGCTTAAGCGCAGCCGCTTCACCTTTTTTAGTGAATCGACCAAGTCTTGGGCCTAAAATTATTGCTCCTGCTAGTGCAGCTGCACCACCAGTTGAATGTACCAATGTTGAACCAGCAAAATCTGAGAAACCTGCAGCAGCTAACCAGCCACCACCCCATTGCCAACCCATTACTATTGGATATAAAATTCCAGATAAAATTGCCGCAAACAAAAAGAACGGCCATAATTTAATTCTTTCAGCAAGAGTTCCAGATACGATTGATACTGTTGTTACACAAAATACCATTTGGAAATACCAATCAGACCCATCTGCGTAACCTGTATCTATTTTACTACCATCAGCCCATGGAATAAATTTACCAATATAACCGCCTGGATTAATTCCATAAGCTAAATTATAACCTACAAGCCAAAACATTATTGCTCCAATAGATACTAATCCAATATTTTTTGCACAGATAACAGAAACACTTTTTGATGTAACCATACCTGACTCTAACATTGCAAATCCACAAGCCATAAAAAAGACCAGGAATCCACACATTAGGAAAAGCAAGGTGTTAAAGATAAAACCTACTTCAGCAGAAACTGTTGTATCTGCCATACCCGCACTACTCATGTTTAATAAAAAAATTAAACTAATAAGTGGCGCACTTATTTTTTTTAATAATTTAGTCATAAGACCTCCCTGTTTAGGGAGTTCTTATATTTTTTAAAAATTTAAATAACTATCGCTGATTAGGAAAATTTGATATGCAGTTTTTGCATATAGAAACAGCCTTAACACTAATTAGCATTAAGGCTGTAAAGTTTGTTATTTATTAAATACTTCTTTTAAAGCTTTTGCAGGCAAGAATTTAACCTTTTGAGATGCAGCAATTTGAATTTGCTCCCCTGTTCTAGGATTTCTTCCAACTCTAGCTTTTCTCTTAGCCACTTTATAAGTTCCAAATCCAGCTATTTTTACTGAATCATCTGCTTTTAAAGCATCAAGAATAGTGTTGGTAATTGTGTCAAAAGTTCTTTCAGCATCAGCTTTACTTAAGTTTAAAGCCCCTGAAAGTTTGACCACTAACTGTTTTTTATTCATTTTAGCTCCGGTTTTATTAGGTTATTATACATTTTTATCAAAAGTATTGATAAATCAAGACTTTTTTTAGTGTCTAAGAATAAGTTATACACAATATCTTGTAAAAAGTGAAATAAACGTTGATTTTATTGACTTTTAAAGTCTTTAAAACCATTAAATTAACTAAATAAACCAAGGTCTTTTAAGTCATTAAAAGTTGTAAAAAACATTAAAGATAACAATAAAAACATTCCGATTCGAAAAAAACCTTCTTGGGTTTTTTGGGATAATGGTCGTCCTAAAACTTTCTCAAATGCGTAAAACATTAAATGACCTCCATCCAACATTGGGATAGGAAATAAATTAATCAGTCCTAAACTGATTGAAATGTAGGCCATCATACTCACAAAAGCCAATACGCCGAACTCTGCTACTTGACCTGAAATTTTTGCAATTCTAATAGGTCCACCTAATTGAGAGGTATCAGCCTTACCTAAAATCATTCCTCCAATGTATTTTAATGAAGAAACAGTTACATAGTAAACTTCATTAACAGCATGATAAATTGCTTGAACAGGTCCTAATTTTATATGATTAATCTCATTATTATAAGCACCAAGTTTAATTCCAACCATTCTTTTGTTCATCTTATTACCTAGGTTGTCCTCACCCGGAACTAAATCTGGTTTGATTTTAAAAATAAGTTCATCGTAAGAACGTTTTACTTTAAAATCAATAATTTCATCCATAGACATAGTAATATATTTTGAAACATCCATAATGCTTTTTACTTTATTTCCATCAATCTCTAAAATAATATCATCTTTTTTCAGTCCACCTACCATAGCAGGACTATCTTTTTGAACTTCATTAATAACTGCAGGAGTAAAATCTTTACCAACTAATGTATAAATAGAAAAAAATATAACTAATGCTAGCAAGAAATTTGCTAATGGTCCTCCAAAAACAATCAAAGCTCTTTGGTATAATGGTTTTATAACAAATAATTTTTTTCTATCTTCTTCATTATATTTCTGTAACATTTTTTCCTGATCAGCTTGAGAAAAAACATTTCGATCTCCAAAAAACTTTACATAACCTCCTAATGGAATCCAGCATATTTTCCATCTAGTACCTGATTTATCGTTCCATCCAAAAATTTCTTTACCAAAACCAATGGAAAAGTCGGTGACACCAACACCATATTTTTTTGCAAAATAATAATGACCATATTCGTGAATAAAAACTACAATAAGAATAAGTATTATAAAAGGTATTATATAACTAAGCATTTATATTGATTGTCTTTGTATTAACTCTTTAATTTGTTTTATCATTATTTTAGGTGAATTCATAGTAGGATAAATTCGCATAGCTTCTTTATAACTTTCTAAAGCTTTTTCATAATTCTCAAGCTCGATATTGACTAAACCTTGACCGGCTAGTGCACCAAAATGTCTTTTTTCTAATTTTAAAACTTGATCGATATCATTTTGAGATTTTTCAAACTCACCTATTATATATAAAACTGTAGCTCTTTTATTCCAAGCCTCTGCCCAAGTTGGATCTAGATCAATTACTTTAGTAAAAATTTCAACTGCTTTCGAATATTCATTATTATTCATAAAATTTGATCCAGCAGCTAGCATTGAGGTTAATCTATTATTATTTGGATGTGTACTCCAAATTTTCCAAATTTGTTGTTCAACTTCAAAACTTAAGTTTTTATCTTTAATTTTTAATTCATTAAATAAATGATTTAATTCTGAAGATCTATCATCAGCGTACAAAAAATTTATATTGAGCAAAATTGATAATGTAATAATAAAAATTTTTTTCATTTATACGAATCTGGTTTATTTTGATACTATATATTCAAAATTCTGAGTTGTATCGTTTACTTGAATTAATTTAGCACCATTGCTTGTATGAAATCGTGTGGCCATATCAGTTAAAGGCGACAGTGTAATTAATCTATTGAGATGATTAGATTTTTTAATCTTTTTGAAAACCTCGTTAACAATTAATTTTCCTCCACCCTTTTTTTTGGACCACACAGTGTAGGCTATTGCAATTTGTCCAACATTTTGATCTCTCTGAGCACTTTGTAGAAAAGCATCATGGCTAAACTTATCTAATTCGATGACATTTTTTGGAACTTCATTTGTGTAAGCGAAACACATAACAGCATGAATTTCACCCATGTATTTTACTCCAAAAATTTTTCTTCCATAACTTCTTCTAAAAATATTATCTAGCTCTGGTCTGACTGGATCTTCATTTACATTACATTCTTTTAATTCAATCAATTCCGCCCCTTTTATCCAGTCAAAAAAATTATCTATATTTTTATTTATAATTTCTTTATTTTTTTTAATTCGGGCTCCAATTTGAGGTCTTAATTTTGTTTTTAGACCCATCTTTCTCAATCTGGCTTTAATTCTTGGTTTTAATTTTTTTTTCAGTTTCATTTTCTAAGTATTTTAGGAGTTTGGCACCTAATGGACTTATAGGTTTTTGCAATATTATTTTATTACCAGTTTTAGTTTTTACTAATTTCAATAATTTTTTAGCAATACCTTTTTTTCTAAAAAGCGGATTTACGAAAATATATTCTACCTCACCAACATCATTAAAACGAACAAATCCTATTGTTGTATTTATGTTCTTAAGAGTGAAAATACCATCTGCTTCAGTTAATTCATATTTTGAAATATCTAAATTACTCATAAATCTAAAAATATAATAATAAGAGAATAGCTCCCAAAATTAAAAAAAGAATTATAATTCCGATATAATTTATTTTAATTTTAAATTTTTGGTAAATTTTTTCATTTATTTTTTCCCAAAATAAAACAATTAAAAAAATTATTACTGCTGGAACAATAAATTTTATCATTTATTTAAATTAATCATTTTTATCACCAACATAGACAGATACACCTCTTGTATTTATATCTACATCAAATTTTTTGTGTAATGGAGGAAAAGCTCTCTGTGAACAGTCTAATCTATCACAGGTTCTACATGACACACCAATAGGAATTTCTGTTGATTTATCATTAAGACTCACACTTTCAGTATACACAAAATCCTTTGCAAATTTTGCCTCACAACCCAAACCTATAGATAAAATACTTTTTGATTGACCAAATCTACCTATGCCTTTTTCAACAGTTCTAGCAATACAAACATATTTCTCTCCATTTGTCATTTTACTAACTGCTGCTTGAATTACTCCAGGTCTTGTAAACGCTGAATAAACATTCCATCTTGGGCATGCCCCACCATATCTAGGAATTTCAATTCCTGATAATGAAAATCTTTTTGATATATTGCCTGCCATATCTACCCTTAAAAAATGAAATGGAATTCCTGGTAACTTTGGATCCTGCAAACATGTAACTCTATGAGCTACTTGTTCAAAAGACGTAGCGAAAGTATTTTGTAATAACTCAAGATCATATTTAAGTTTTTTACATTCAGAGTGAAATAATTTATAAGGCATTAAAATTGCAGCACCACAGTAATTAAGTAAAGCAACTTTTGATAATTTTTTAGACTCTTCGTTTGGAAAAGAAAAATTAGCTAGATATTCCTCTATTTCTTTATTTGCTCCCTCTTGAGCTATTTGAGCAGCAGCATGAAGTTTTTTTGTTTCGAGTGAGCTATAATCACTTAAAAAAAGTTCTTTTTTATTTTTATTATAAATTTTTGAAAATGGCTTATCTTCCTCTGGTATAACGTCTTTTACTGAAATTGAGTATTCTGACAATAAATAATCACACAATGCGATATATCTAGTTCTATTATTCTTTTGAACTTTTTCAAAAACTTTATTTGCAAATTCCTCTAATTTTGGAAAGTAGTTTTTATTTTCTTGAAGAAAATCTGAAATAACTTCTCCTGGAAAAGAATTTTTTCTATTATCAACGATTTTGCCAGATATTTTTTCTATTCTATTTAC
>CACMXS010000022.1 GCA_902617715.1 uncultured Pelagibacteraceae bacterium
TTCCATCATTACAATTATCGAGCTTTTTAATTAAAGCCTCTAGAGCTATTTTTTCATCACTATTTGGCTTTTTGTATTTTTTATTTTTTTTGATAACATCATTAAAAAATTTTATCGCATATCCAACTAATTTATCAAAAATCGGATAATCCTTTTCATCAATATCTTTTTTATATCTTTTAACAAATTTCCAAAGAAGATCTTTGTTATCGGCATTACTTGTTTCAACTAAATTAAGAAGCATTGAAAAAGACATTATCATTTGCTCTTTTGGCACATTGCTATTATGAACATGCCATACAGGATTCATAAGGAGTTGTAATTCATTTTGATTCTTTGATTTTTCTAATAATTCTAAATACTCATCAACAGTTTTTGATACTATCTCTTTATATAATTTTTTTGCTCTTTTTGGATTTTGATACATATATAAAGATAAGCTTTCTGGTGAAGCATATTCAAGCCACTGATCTATTGTAATCCCATTTCCTTTTGATTTAGAAATTTTTTCACCTTTTTCATCCAAGAATAACTCATACGCAAATCCAGAAGGATTGGTTTTTCCAATTAATTTGATTATTTTTGTTGAAAGAATAGCGCTTTCAATCAAATCTTTTCCATACATTTCAAAATCTACATCTAGAGCGTACCATCTCATTGCCCAATCAACTTTCCACTGAAGTTTACAATTTCCATTCAAAATACTTTTCTCTAATTCCTTACCATTGTTATTAAAGATAATTTTATAATTTTTTTTATCTATTTCTTTTACTGGAATTTCTAAAACATGACCAGTATCAGGACATATAGGCAAAAAAGGGCTATAAGTTTTTTGACGTTCTTTTCCTAGAGTAGGCAAAATTATATTCATGATTCCATCATAATTTTCTAAAATTACTTGAAGTGACGGATTGAAGAAACCCGATTTATAAAGTTCAGTTGAGCTTTTAAAATTATAAGTAAAATTAAAATTGTTTAAAAATTTTTTAAGCATTTGATTATTATGTTCACCAAAACTATTGAATTTTTCAAATGGATCAGGAACTTGTGTTAGTGGTTTATGAAGATTTTTTTCTAACAATTCTTTTTTAGGTACATTATCTGGAACCTTTCTAAGTCCATCCATATCATCAGAGAAAGTTATAATTTCTGCAGGAAGATTTGTTAAATTTTTTAATGCGTTTACAATCATTGAAGTTCTAGCAACCTCACCAAATGTACCAATATGTGGTAAACCACTAGGACCATATCCTGTTTGAAGTATAATTTTTCCTTTTTTTTCTATGAAAGACTTTCTCTCTCGAAGCATTTTTTTTGCTTCTACAAAAGGCCAAGCACTTGTTTTATCTAAATTTTCTTTTTTAATCATGAATATTTCTTATAAAATCTTAAATATATGATTAAGTTAATTCATATAGAGTTGAAATTTATTTACCATAAAATAATGTTCTTTCAAAATGTCTAATTATAAAACTGTTTTTTTTACACTAGGAATCCTTCAAATAATCCTGGGACTTTTTATGATTGTTCCAATATTAGCACAATTTATTTATAAAGAGGTAGATTCCTCTTTTTTTGGTGCATCAATTGTTACTATAATCTTTGGAACTTTATTTTTCTTATCTAACTTAGATCATGATAAAAAGTTAAATTTACAACAAGCATTTCTTTTGACTGCATTATCTTGGTTAAGTATAGCAATTTTTGGTTCTCTTCCTTTTGTATTTTCAGACATTAACTTTTCTTTCACTAATGCCTTTTTTGAGAGTATGTCTGGAATTACTACTACTGGTTCGACCATTATTTCTAATCTAGATGAAATGCCAAAAGGAATTTTGTTATGGAGGGCTCTACTTCAGTGGTTAGGTGGTATCGGAATAATCATTATGGCAATAACATTAATGCCAATTATGAATGTTGGTGGTATGCAATTGTTTAAAATTTCAAATAATGACTCATCTGAAAAAATTCTTCCAAAATCTAAGGAAATAGCAATGAGATTAATATATATCTATTCAGGCTTGACTACTCTTTGTGCAATGTTTTATTTTATTTTTGGAATGAGTTTGTTTGACAGTATCACCCATTCTATGACAACTATTGCTACTGGAGGTTTTTCTAATTACAATGAATCTATAGGTTATTTTAATAGTTCATATATCGAAATATCAGCGATTATTTTTATTTTGTTAGGCAGTCTACCTTTTATTGTATACATCAAATTTATTAATGGAAATAAAATGATTTTCTTTAATGACATCCAAATTCAAACTTTTTTTAAAGTAATACTTGGGAGTATAATCATTTTATCGATATATCTCGCATTTAGTAATTTGGATACTTTCAGTTTTATGGCAATTATATTTAATATAATTTCAATTTTAACAGGTACTGGTTATGTTAATGCTCAATTCGATAATTGGGGAAGTTTTTCTTTAGTTCTGTTTTTAATTTTAATGTTCATTGGAGGATGTGCGGGATCTACAACATGTGGGATAAAAATATTTAGAATTCAAATTCTTTATTCTTTTATTATTAATAGTTTAAAAAAAATGATCTACCCGAAAGGAATTTTTGTTTTGAAATATGATCAAAATCCAATTGATAATAAATTTATTTCATCAATTATTTCTTTTATATATATGTATTTAATTATATTCTTTTTTATCACCGCATTACTTTCAATTACTGGTCTTGATTTTATTACATCCATTTCTGGAGCTGCAACTGCTATATCTAACGTTGGACCAGGATTAGGTTCTATTATTGGGCCAAATGGTGATTTTTCATCATTACCGGATGCATCTAAATGGATATTGAGCGTTGGTATGATTTTAGGAAGATTAGAACTATTTGCTATACTAGTTTTATTTCTGCCTTCTTTTTGGAGAAATTAATTTATGAAAAATATTAGTATTTTTTTTGAAAAGAAACCTTTAAAAATGATCTGTCTAGGTTTTTCATCAGGTCTTCCGATACTTTTAGTTTTTTCAACTCTTTCCGTTTGGTTAGTAAAAGCAGGGATTAGTCGAAGTACTGTAACATTGTTTAGCTGGGCAGGTTTTGCTTATGCATTCAAATATTTGTGGTCACCACTGGTAGATAATTATAGATTACCAATACTTAAAAAATTTGGTCATAGAAGAAGTTGGCTTTTACTATCTCAATTCCTTATTATTGCATCATTAATATTAACGGCATTTACAGATCCAAAAGAAAGTTTATTTTTTACTGCCTTGTTTATAACGATTTTAGCTTTTTTCAGTGCAACACAAGATATTTTAATTGATGCATTTAGAATTGAGTCAGCTCCACAATCTTTGCAAGGTCCATTGTCATCGATGTATATTGCTGGATATAGAGTTGCAATGCTTGTTGCTGGTGCCGGAAGTTTATGGCTTGCATCATTTTTTGGAACTGAAATTTATGATCAAAATGTTTGGAAAAAAGTATATCTGATAATGTCTATTTTCATGTTTATTGGTGTTTTTGCAACAATTATTTCGGATGAACCTAAATTAAAAAAAAATTTTAATTCTAATAATCACATAAAATTTTTAATTTCTATTTTTGTTGCAGTAATCGGATTTATATTTTTGTACTCCATAATTGATAATCCTTTTGAAAAAAAAGAAGTTTTATTAAGTTTTCTCTTTTCAACAACAAGATTAATTATCTGTTTTATTTTTTCTTATCTAATAATTTCTTTGTTGATCTTGGTTAAATTTGCTCCAAAAGATAAAATTTCAAAAAGTTATATGGGTCCAATTTTTAATTTTATTAAAAGATATGGAAAATTCGCTTTTTTAATACTTCTTCTAATCTCTCTTTATAGGATTGCTGATATCGTAATGGGCGTAATGGCAAATATATTTTATTTAGAAAAAGGATATAAAATTTCTGAAATCGCAACTTACTCAAAATTTTTTGGTGTCTTTGCAACAATATTAGGTGGATTTATTGGTGGTTATTGTTCTTACAAATTTGGTACGATGAAATCTTTATTTTTTGGAGCTTTAATTGCAGCTTCAAGTAACTTATTATTCGCCTGGTTAGCTATTTCACCAATAAGTATTAATTTTTTAATTACTGTAATTACTGCTGATAATATATCTAGTGGGTTTGCTGGAGCTGCATTTGTAATTTATTTATCTGGATTGACTTCAATAAAATTTACAGCAACACAGTACGCTTTATTTAGTTCAATTATGCTTTTTATCCCAAAATTAATTGCAGGATATGCTGGTGGTTGGGTAGATTTTATGGGATATCCATATTTTTTCTCATTAACTGCTTTTTTGGGTTTACCAGTCCTCTTTTTAATAATTTGGATTGGCAAAGTAGCACCAGTTAAAAATTAAATGGAAAAAAATTTTTTAAATATTCCAATAAGTAACGTTTATACTAGGCCTAATATCAGATCAGAAGTAAGTACCCAAATTTTATATGGAGAAAAATTCAAAATATTAAATAAAAAAAAAGGTTGGGTTAAGATTAAAACTTACTTCGATAATTATTTAGGTTATATTAGAAAACAAAAATTCAGAAAAAATTTTAAACCCCAATTTAAAATTTTTAAATCAAAATCCAGGATTTATATTAAAAGAAAAAATAAATTTTCTCCATCGAAAGATTTTCTTTATTTTGCTTCAGGCATATCAATATTAAGTGAAAATAAAAAATTTTTAGAATTTGAAAAAAATAAATGGATTAAAAAGAAGGATACCAAATTTATTAATCATTATGAAAAAAATTATTTAAAAATAATCAAATTATTTTTAAATAGTAAATACTTGTGGGGTGGCAAAACTTTAGATGGAATTGATTGTTCTGCTTTAATTCAAATATATTTTTACTATAATAGAATTTTTTTTCCACGAGACTCAAAAGATCAAATTAAATATTGTAAAAAGAAAAAAGGTAAAAAACTTGACAAAGGTGACATAATTTTTTGGAAAGGTCATGTTGGTATATGTTTGAATAAATCTAAATTTATTCACGCTTATGGACCAAGAAAAAAAGTATTAATGATGCCTACAAATAGAACAATAGAATTAATTGAAAAAACAGCTAATTTAAAAGTAAAAAAAGTAAGTAATATAAAAAGATGTTAGTTTCTTCCAAAATCAGGTTTATTTATATCCTGTTTTAATTTCAAGATTTTAGATCTCACTTTTTTTGTCTGTATCAATTTCTTTATAATTGATTTGCTATTTTTTGAATTAATGTCTTTTTTGAATGAATTCAAGTTTTTAATAAACATATCAATTGCTCTTGAAACATTGAATTTATTATCAAAAAAAATGTCACGCCACATTATTTCGTTTGATGCTGCAATACGTGAAAAGTCCCTCAAACCGCCTGCACTAAATTTAATTAAATTATATTTTTGCTGTTTTTCAAAATCTTGAGCAGATTTTACTAAATTGTATGCAACCAAGTGAGGTAAATGACTTGTTATTGAAAAAATCTTATCATGTTTTTCTACATTCATCATGACTGTTTTAGAACCAACTTTTTTCCAAAATGAGTTCAGAAATTTTAAAATTCTTAAATTAGTATTTTTATCTTTAATTAATATGCACCACTTATTTTTGAACATATTTTCTTTACCATATTCTGGTCCACTTACTTCTGATCCTGTTATAGGATGGCTTTGTATCCAATGAACACCCTTTTTCAAAAATTTTTTAATAATTTTAGATGACTCAATTTTTGAAGAACCAATATCTGTAATAATTGTCTTTAAAGAAATAAATTTATTAATTTTAATAATTAGCTTTTTATACTCACTCATAGGCGTACAAATAATAATTAGATCTGAATTGATCACACCATCTTCTAATGATTTAACTATTGTTCCGGGTAACTTAAGTCTTCTAATCTTTGAAATATTTGATTTTGATTTTTCATAAATAAATATTTTTTTTGCTATTCTACTTTTAGAAATTCTTCTTACTAAAGATGATCCTAATAATCCACAACCTATAATTAAAACTTTTTTCATTTATTAAAAATATTTTCTACTTCCTTCATAAACTTTAAATTTTCTTTTTTTGACCCGATGGTCAAACGCAACATATTTTTCATGTTATAACCATATTCGGTAGACCTTAAAATGATACCTTTTAATTTTAATTTTTCATAAAAATACCTGGCTTTTAATTTACATTTCGTAAAGTTTAATAATAGAAAATTAGCAGAAATTTTATTTGAACTAATATCATACTTGCTTAAAAAATTTTTTAATTTTGTTGCATAGAAAATATTATGTTTTATTGATCTAGCAATAAATTTACTATCTTTTAAAGATTCTACTGCTGCTTTTTGTGCAACTTCATTAACATTAAATGGTGGTTTTATAATATTTAATGCATCAATAATTTTCTTTGAACCATATCCCCATCCAATTCTTAATGATGATAAACCATAAATTTTTGAAAATGTTCTTAGTATAAAAACATTATGTTTGTTCTTAAATAATTCTAAACCAGATTTATAATCGGAGTTTTTCATATATTCTGAATAAGCATCATCTACAACCAATAAAATATTTTTTCTTAATTTTTTCCTTAATTGAATTAACTCAAGCTTGGTAAGATAAGTCCCTGTTGGGTTGTTTGGATTTGCTAAAAAAACAATTTTAGTTTTTTTAGTTACCTTTTTAATTATTTCTGACACAGATACTTTAAATTTTATCTCTTTGGCAAAAATTATATTTGCACCAACTATTTTGGCATAAATTCTGTACATCAAGAAACTAAATTGTGGCACAATCACATCATCTTTAGGTTTTAAAAATAGTTGACACAACATTTGAATAACCTCATCAGATCCTGCTCCACAAATAATTCTGTCCTTATTACATTTAAATTTTTTTGCGATTTGATTTCTTAGTTCTTTTGATTTTCCATCTGGGTATCTAAAAAAATTAAACCTTTTATTAGACAAAATTTTCCTAACTCTTGAACTCATGCCTAGGGCAGATTCGTTTGCAGAAAGTTTAATAATTTTTCTAAATTTCTTAATGCTAGATTTTCCTGGTTTATAGGCTTCAATATTTATTTTTTTAAATCTCATGATACTTATCTTTTATAATATTTACGCTCTTTATAATTAAAATACGAGTTTTTATATAGTTATAAGTGTAAATTTTTTAAATTTGACATACCAAATAACTTCTTGTACAAAATTTATGCGCTGATTTACCTGAATTGCGAGCGCTTTAAAAAAACCGCTAAAAAAGTTTTTCTCGCATAATTCACTAATCAGCACTTTTATGAATATTAAAGAAAATATTAAAACATTGATGATCGAGAAACCGCTAAAATTAGATTGTGGTCAAACTATCAGTAATTTTCCATTAGCCTATGAAACCTTTGGAACTCTTAATGAAAATAAAGACAATGCAATTTTAGTTTGCCATGCTTTAACAGGAGATCAATTTGTTACTGGTATAAATCCAATAACTAAAAAAGATGGATGGTGGACATATGCTGTTGGTCCAAATAAGTCTATTGATACAAATAAATATTTTGTTATTTGTGCAAATGTAATTGGTGGGTGTATGGGATCTTTTGGACCTAGCCATGAAAATCCTAAAACAAAAAAAATTTATGGGACAGACTTCCCGGTCATTACAATCAATGACATGGTGAATGCCCAGGTAAATTTATTAGACTTTTTTGGTATTGATAAGCTTTTTTCAGTTGTGGGCGGATCAATGGGTGGAATGCAAGTTTTACAATTTGTAAGTAATTTTCCCAACAAAGCTAGGACGGCAATACCTATAGCCTGTACATCTAATCATTCTGCTCAGAATATTGCTTTTAACGAACTAGGTAGGCAAGCAATTACAGCTGATCACAATTGGTTAGATGGGAATTATAATTTAAAAAACACCGTACCTGACAAAGGATTAGCAGTTGCACGAATGGCTGCACATATAACTTATTTATCAAAAAAAGGGCTTCAAGAAAAATTTGGAAGAAAGTTGCAGGAAAGAGATGATCTTAAATTTGGTTTTGATGCTGATTTTCAAATTGAAAGTTACTTAAGACATCAAGGTTCAGTATTTGTAGATAGATTTGATGCAAATAGCTACCTTTATATAACTAGAGCAATGGATTATTTTGATTTAGTAAAAAAATTTAATGGTAATTTATCTAATGCCTTTAAAAATACAAAAACTAAATTTTTTGTAATATCTTTTACTTCCGATTGGCTTTATCCAACCCAAGAAAATAAAGAAATTGTTATTGCTCTAAACGCAATTAAAGCGAATGTAGGTTTTGTGGAAATAGAGTCCGATAAAGGTCATGACTCTTTTTTACTAGATGTCCCAGACTTTTTAAAAGCTGTTAAGAATTTTTTAGATAAATCTTTCGTAGAAAAATTATAATGAAAACTGAATATAAAATCATTGCTGATATTATTGAAAAAAATTCAAGTATATTAGATGTGGGATGTGATGATGGAAGCCTAATGGAATTTTTAAAAACTAATAAAAGTACCAATATTAGGGGTATCGAAATTTCTAAGGAAAAAGTTCAAACTTGTATTGCAAAAGGATTAACTGTAATCGAAGGAAATGCGGAATTTGATTTAAAACAATTTCCAAATGATTCCTTTGATTATGTTATTCTTGGACAAACTTTACAAGCTTTTATAAATCCAGAATTAGTTATTAAAGAGCTTTTAAGAGTTGGTAAAAAAGCTATTATAACTATTCCTAATTTTGGACATTGGAAAGTTAGACTAGATTTGTTAATTAAAGGTACAATGCCAATAACAAATTCATTACCCCACAATTGGTACAATACTCCAAATATTCATATGTGCACAATTAAAGATTTTGTAAAATTTTCTGAAATAATTGGTTTCAAGATTTTTAAATCTTTAGCTTTAAAAAATAAGAATATATCTAATATAAATAACTCAAATTTATTCTTTAAAAATCTATTTGGTGAACTTGGAATATTTTTAATTGAGAAATAAATGAAAATTGAAATTATAAAATGTCTGCAAGATAATTTCAGTTACTTAATTATTGATGAAAAAACACAGATAGCATGTGTTGTTGATCCAAGTGAGGCAAAACCTATTATTAACTTTTTGAACAATAAAAAGATAAATCTCAAATATATTCTTAATACTCATCATCATTACGATCATGTTGGGGGAAACAGAGAATTAAAAAAGAAGTATAATTCTAATGTTATAGGCTTTAAAGGAGATAGAAACCGTATCCCAGAAATTGATATTCTATTAGAAGATAATCAAATATGGAAAAAGGATAACTTTGAGGCAAAAATTTATCACATTCCTGGTCACACAACAGGACATATAGCTTTTCATTTTTTTAAAGAAAAAAAAATTTTTACAGGTGATACTTTGTTTTCTCTTGGATGTGGAAGATTATTTGAAGGTACATATGAACAAATGTTTAACTCACTTAAAAAAATTAAGCAACTCCCTAAAGATACTGAAATCTATTGTGGCCACGAGTACACATTACAAAATTCAAATTTTTGTATAGCTAACGATCCTGAAAATTTAAAACTCAAAGAAAAAATTGGAAAAATCAAAAATAATCTAAAAAAAAATTTACCCACTATTCCGACTATTTTAGAAGATGAGCTTGAATGTAATATATTTCTTAAAGCAAATGATCTGAAAACTTTTTCAAAACTGAGGGATTTAAAGGATAATTTCTAACTTATATAGCTTGACTATGGTTTGGCTGAGATTATATTGCGATAATTAAAAATTACATATTCTTTATGTCTTACGCAGTAATACAAACAGGTGGAAAACAGTATAAAGTTAGATCAGGTGAAATTCTGAAAATTGAAAAATTACCAGATTCAAAATCTGATACTAAAATAGAATTTAAAGAGATTCTTGCGTATGGTGATGAAAAAGCAATTGAAATTGGAGCTCCAACAGTAAAAGGTGCTAAAGTTGAAGCAAATATACTAAAGAATAGTAAAAACAGGACCATTTTAGTTTTTAAAAAAAGAAGAAGACAAAATTCAAGACGAAAAAATGGACACAGACAACAATATTCAATGATTAAAATAAACAAAATTTTTTCAAAGGATGGTAAAGTATTATCAGAAGCTGAAAAAGTTTCTGAAACTTCAAAGAAAGAAGTTGCGGAAAAGAAAACAAGTAAGTAACTAGGAAAACGTTATGGCAACAAAAAAAGCAGGTGGATCATCAAGAAACGGACGAGATAGTGCTGGACGAAGACTTGGAGTTAAAAAGTACGGTGGTGAAACTGTAATTCCTGGAAATATAATTGTTAGACAAAGAGGAACGAAGATATTTCCTGGTGAAAACGTTGGAATGGGTAAAGATCATTCAATATTTTCAGTTATAAAAGGCAAAGTAGTTTTTAAAAAAACAAAATCAGATAGAACTTTTGTTTCAGTAAAACCCAATTAATAGTACAACTAAAAAT
>CACMXS010000023.1 GCA_902617715.1 uncultured Pelagibacteraceae bacterium
ATAATACTCTCTATTTGATGAAAGATATGAACTTGTCATTCTTTCATTTTGTAATCTTAGCATCATGACGATATCACAATCTTTCAATCCTTTTTTCATATCATTAAAAGTATTAACACCAAATTTTTCAATTTCCTTTGGCATAAGATTTGTTGGAGCAACTATATTCACTTCAGCTCCAAGCATATTAAGAAGATAAATATTCGATCTAGCTACTCTTGAATGTAGAATATCTCCACATATTGCAATTTTCAGTCCTTCAATCTTATTTTTTCGAGTTATAATTGTTAAAGCATCTAAAAGAGCTTGAGTAGGGTGTTCTCTTCTTCCGTCACCAGCATTTAACACCGCACAATTTACTTTTTGCGAAAGCAAGTTGCAAGCTCCAGAGTCTTGATGTCTAACTACAATAATATCTGGATGCATTGCATTTAAAGTCATGGCTGTATCGATTAATGTTTCACCTTTTTTAATTGCAGAGTTACTTATATTCATAGACATAACGTCTGCTCCAAGTCTCTTTCCAGCTAATTCAAATGAACTTTGTGTTCTAGTAGAGGGCTCAAAGAATAGATTGATTTGAGTCTTTCCCCTCAAAACATCAATTTTTTTATTTTTACTTTGATTAACTTTTATAAATGTGTGCGCTTCATCAAGTATCAAATTAACATCATTAATTGATAAATCCTGGATACCTAACAAATGTTTTTGGGAAATTTTAATAGCTTTATTTGATTTAATTGCCATTAAAACCAACTCTATAACTATAAATGTCTACAATAGCAAGTATTAATTATTTAAAAAATCTATTGCCCCTTGCAATATAAAAGCAGCTGCATTTTCATCAATTTTCTTTTCTCTTTTACTTACATTAATATCTAATTGACTAGTTAGGTTAAATACACCAACTGTTGATAATCTTTCATCCCATAGACAAATAGGAATATCTATGTTTTCCTCAATTTTTTGGGAGGTGTCTTTTACAGATTGAGCCGATCTTCCTGATGAGCCATCCATATTTAAAGGATTTCCAATTATGATTCCCTTAATATTATTTTCATCAATAATTGATTTAAGATCAGAAATCAATTCATTTAGAGTATTCCTATTTATTGTTTTAAGAGGAGTAGCAATCAATTGTTTTTCATCACAAATCGATACACCGATTCTTTTAGAACCAAGGTCTAAACCTATCAATCTACACTTATCTGAGTGTTTTTTTTTAAATTCCTCTAAAGTGATCATATTGTATATTTTAAACTTAAATGGTAGTTTGCGTCATATTTAAATAGCATATGAGTATAGATCTTAAAACAATAAAGCATATATCAAAATTATCAAGAATTTCAGTTGATGAAATAAGAGCTGAAAAATTAGCTGATGATCTAAATTCGATTTTTGAATTTATTGAAAAACTTAATGAATTAAAAACAGACAATGTTGAACCATTAACTTCAGTAGCTGAAACAACATTAAAACTAAGACAAGACGAGGTTAAAAGTAAGAATATTAGAGAACAAATTGTTAAAAATTCTCCACAAGATAATGAAGATTATTTTGTTGTACCAAAGGTGATAGAGTAATGTCAGATATAACAAAACAATCTTTAACAGAATTAGTTGAAAATATTAAAGATAAAAAACTATCTTCAACAGAAGTAACTAAAGCATTCATAGAAAGATCTGAAAAATCCAAAGAATTGAATGCATATGTTACTGAGGATTTCACATCAGCTTTAGACAAAGCAAATAAATTTGATCAAAAACCTAATTTAGATTTAAAATTGCCAGGTGTTCCAATGGCAGTAAAAGATTTATTTTGTACAAAAGATGTTAAAACAACTGCTGGTAGTAAAATTTTAAATAATTTTGTACCAACATATGAGTCAACAGTAACTGACAATATTTGGAAAGAAGGTGCAATACTTTTAGGTAAACTTAATTGTGACGAATTTGCAATGGGCTCATCAAATGAAACTAGTTTTTTTGGTAACGTGCAAAATCCAATAGATAAAGACTTAGTTCCAGGTGGTTCATCAGGCGGATCTGCTTCAGCAGTTGCTGGACAATTAACACCGATTACAATTGGAACTGATACTGGTGGTTCAATAAGGCAACCAGCTTCTTTTACAGGAACAGTTGGATTAAAACCTACTTATGGAAGCTGCTCACGTTATGGAATTGTTGCTTTTGCATCATCATTAGATCAAGCAGGACCAATGGCACAAAATGTTAAAGATTGTGCTTTACTACAAGAGGTGATTAGTAATTATGATCCAAAAGATTCCACTTCAATAGATTTTAAGAGAAATCAATACAGCAAAGAACTTACTAACAATATAAAAGGAAAAAAGATTGGGATACCAAAAGAATATAGAGTTGATGGAATGCCAAAAGAAATTGAAGATCTTTGGCAAAAAGGAATTCAGTATGTCAAAGATTGTGGTGCAGAAACAATTGATATTTCATTACCTCATACTAGTTATGCTCTACCTACTTATTATATTGTTGCTCCTGCAGAAGCATCTTCAAACCTAGCAAGATATGATGGTGTTAAGTACGGATTTAGAGCTAAAGGTGAAAATCTAATTGATATGTATGAAAAGACTAGATCTGAAGGTTTTGGTGCTGAAGTACAAAGAAGAATTATGATAGGAACTTATGTTTTATCATCTGGTTATTATGATGCTTACTATCTAAAAGCTCAAAAAGTTAGAAAGTTAATTAAAAATGATTTTGATGAGGCATATAAAAAGGTTGATGCAATTTTAACTCCGTCAACACCAAGTTCAGCATTTAAAATAGGTGAAAAAACAAATGATCCAGTTTCGATGTATCTTAACGATATATTTACAGTCCCAGTTAATCTTGCAGGTTTACCAGGAATTTCAATTCCAGCAGGACATGACTCAAAAGGATACCCATTAGGCTTACAAATAATTGGTAAAGCTTTTGATGAGCAAAATATATTAAATATAGCATATGCTATGGAAGAAAAAATTAATTTTAAAAATAAGATTACAGATTGGTGGATTAAGTGAGCAAAAAAAATTCAGAATATTTGATTAATCGAAAAGATAATCAATACGAAGTTGTAATTGGATTAGAAGTTCATGCTCAAGTGTTATCTGAGTCAAAACTTTTTTCTGCTTCAGCTACTAAGTTTGGAGCCGAACCAAATACCCAGGTAAGTTTAGTTGATGCTGCATTCCCAGGAATGTTACCTGTAATAAATGAATTTTGTGTTAAACAAGCGATTAAAACTGGCATTGGTCTTAATGCAAAAATTAATAAACGTTCAGTATTTGATAGAAAAAATTATTTTTATGCAGATTTACCTCAAGGATATCAGATTTCTCAATTTAAAGATCCTATTGTAGGTGAGGGCAAAGTCATCTTAGACATGCCCGATGGACAAAAAGAAATTGGTATTGAAAGGTTACATTTAGAACAAGATGCAGGAAAAAGTATTCATGATCTTGATCCTCAAAATACTTTCGTAGATCTTAATAGATCAGGGGTGGCTTTAATGGAAATTGTAAGCAAACCAGACCTTAGATCTCCTGAAGAAGTAAGTGTATATATTAAAAAACTAAGATCAATAATGAGATATTTAGGTACATGTGACGGTAATATGCAAGAAGGATCATTAAGAGCAGATGTAAATGTTTCTGTAAGAACAAAAGGCTCAAAAGAATATGGAACAAGGTGTGAAATTAAAAATGTAAATTCTATCAAATTTATGCAAATGGCCATTGAATATGAAGCAAATCGACAAGTTGATTTAATTGAAGAAGGAAAATCGATTGATCAAGAGACAAGATTATTTGATACAAAAAAAAATGAAACAAGATCAATGAGATCAAAAGAAGATGCTCATGATTATAGATATTTTCCTGATCCTGATTTATTGCCTTTAGAAGTTTCTGATGAATTTATCAATGAACTTAAGAATAATATTCCTGAATTGCCAGACGATAAAAAAAAAAGATTTATTGATGAATTTAAGTTGTCACCATACGAAGCAACAATTTTAGTCTCAGATATAGATACAGCAAAATATTTTGAAGAGGTTGTAGCTAAGATGGGTAAGAACAAAGATATGAAATTAGCGGTAAATTGGATTACAGGTGAATTATTTGCAGTTTTAAATAATAAAAATCTAGAAATTTCTCAAAGCCCAGTAAGTGCAAAAAATTTAGCTATACTAGTTAATTTAATAAAGAATGGAACAATCTCAGGAAAAATTGCAAAAACTGTATTTGAATTAATGTTGGATGGAGATAAAGATCCTCAAATAATAGTTGAAGAAAAAGGACTTAAACAACAAAGTGATCCTAAAGCTATAGAGGCTTTAATTGATAAAATTATTAATGACAATAGAGAAAAAGCAATAGAGTATAAACAAGGAAAGGAAAAATTATTTGGCTTCTTTGTTGGTCAAGCAATGAAAGTTTCTGGTGGTAAAGCCAATCCTCAACTTATTAATGAGATATTAAAGAAAAAACTTCAATAGAATGGGTGCAAACCTTGACATTACCGAAAAGTTGCAAAATTACATAAATGATTTTGGATTAAATTTACATCCAGTTCAACAAGAGATCATTAATTATAATAAAACATTAGGTGATATTAAAAGAATGCAAATTGATCCTACTCAATGTTATTTCCTTCATTTAATTATCAAAGTTTCAAATATTAAAAAAGTTCTTGAGATTGGAACTTTTACTGGTCTTAGTGCACTCTCAATTTCACTTGCTCTTCCTGATGACGGGAAACTAATTGCTCTTGATAAGAATGAAGAGACAAACAAAATAGCATTAGATTTTTTTAAAAAAGCTAATCAAAATCATAAAATTCAAACAATTATAAAACCTGCTCTTGAAAGTTTAAGAGAATTATCAAATAACAAATTTGATATGATCTTTATTGATGCTGATAAAATGAATTATAAAGTATATTATGAGAAATCCTTAGAACTTTTGAATAAAGGTGGATTGATCATTATTGATAATGTTTTATGGCATGGTGAAGTAGCTGATGAAAAAAATAATGATAAGTTTGCCATAAATATTAGAGAATTTAATAAGTTTGTATCTGAAGATAAAAGAGTAGAACAAATCATTATTCCATTAGGTGATGGAATGACTATTTGTAGGGTTTTATAATGTTTAAAGTTTTTGGATTTTATAAATTCGTACAGATTAAATCTTTAAAAAAAAATAAAGTTTTTTTACAGAAGTTCCTTATTTCAAAACATATTAGAGGAACCATAATCATTTCTAAAGAAGGTTTAAATGGCACTATTTCAGGTAACATCAAAGATATTAATAAGACTACTAAAAAAATTAAATCTTTATTCTCATTTAAACAATTTGATAGTAAAAATGTATCTGAGTCTAAATTTCAGCCTTTTCATAAGCCCAAGGTCAAAATCAAAAATGAAATTGTTCCAATGAATTTAACTATAAATTCTAAAGAAAGAAATATAAAAACTCATTTAAACCCAAAAGATTGGAATAAATTAATTAAGAATAAAGATACTTATATAATTGATACAAGAAAACCTTTTGAATATAAGGTTGGTACTTTTAAAAGATCAGTAAATCCAAATGTAAATAATTTTAGAGATTTTCCAAAGTATTTAAATAAACTTAAGAAAAACAAACCAGTAGCAATGTTTTGTACCGGTGGAATACGTTGTGAAAAAACTTCTATTTATTTAAAAAAGAAAGGATTTAAGAATATTTATCAACTAAATGGTGGAATTCTAAACTATCTAAATAAGATTAAGAAAAAAGAAAGTTTGTGGAAAGGTGAGTGTTTTGTTTTTGATAATAGAATTAGTTTAAAACATGGATTAAAATTAGGTTCTTATTCTATGTGTAGTGGATGTAGAATGCCTATATCTCTTAATGATAAAAGATCAAATAAGTATGAAGAGGGTGTTTCTTGTCCAAATTGTTATGATAAATTGACAGAAACTCAAAAATCACGTTTTAGAATGAGACAAAGTCAGATATACAAAGCAAAGCAATCTGGAAAAAAACATATTTTTCAAAAAGAATTTAAATAAGGGTTACTTTGTCTAAATCTATAAAATTAACTAAAGATCCAATTTGGACACTATTAAGAAAAGTCACTATACCAGCAAGTGTTGGTTCATTATTTCAAACTTTTTATAATTTAGTTGATACTTGGTTTGCTGGTAGAATTTCTGCAGAGGCAATAGGAGCCATAGCAAAATCATTTCCAATTTATTTTACTATTATAGCTGTTGGTGTTGGCTTAGGTGCTGCAACAAATGCTTTAATTGGTAATTCGATAGGTGAAAAAAAAGTAAGAGTTGCTTCCATGTATATTGCTCAATCTCTAATTTTTGCTTTAACTGTATCAATATTTGTAACTTTATTTGGCCTGAATGTCTCAAATTATCTATTAGGTGTAATGGGATCTGACTCTGCTGGAATCGCTTTAACTAGAGAATATTTGGATATCATTTTTTATGGAACTTTTATTGTATTGATACAAATTTCATTAAACGGAACTTTAAATGCTCAAGGTGATACTAGAAGTTATAGAAATGTTTTAATATTTAGTTTTTTTCTTAATATCTTTTTAAATCCTCTTTTTATTTGGGGATATGGATTTATCCCTGGTTTTGGTATAGCTGGACTTGCTATAGCAACAGTGATTTCACAGTTAATTGGAACAATCTACCTAGCTTATAAAGTCAATAATTGTAAGATAAAAGAATATCTAAAATTGCAATGCTTCATTCCCAAGTTTGAGTATTTAAAACCATTAACGACACAAGCTGTCCCCGTTATGTTCAGCATGTTATTTATTGGAGTAGGTATATTTAATATTTTATATTTTATTGGGCAGTTTGGTGATCTGGCTACTGCTGGTTATGGTGCTGCATTGAGAGTTGAGCAAGTATTTTTGCTTCCAGTGATTGGATTAAATACAGCAGTTCTTTCAATAGGTGGACAAAATTTTGGTGCTAAAGCTTATGATAGAATAAGAGAACTTTACACTAAGGCCTTACTATTTGGTTCTTCTTTCATGACAATTGCTGGAATAATAATTTTTTTTTGGTGCAGAATTTTTTGTTTCTTTATTTACTGACAATCAAGAAGCAGTTGTGAGTGGAGCTATTTATTTAAAAGTTGCAGCATTTATTGGACCAATTTATCCAGTTTTTTTTATTACTACTGCAGTATTTCAGGCAGTTAAGAAGCCTCTTTATAGTTTATACTTAAGTATATTAAGATTAACCGCATTTCCTTTTTTAAGCTTATGGTATGTTATAAATATCAGGGGCGGTAATTATGATGATATATTTTACACTATTATGGCTACCAATTGGGCAATGGGAATTGCTGTTTTAATATTTATTGGTTATTTTCTAAATAATGTATTTAAACAAAACAAACCTCTTTTTAGTTACTAATATTTGTCTAATATTTTTTTTATTATCTTATAATGATATTAAATCAGAAGAAGTTAAGATAATTTCTGGTATAGCTAAAGTTATAGATGGTGACACAATTCAAATAGAAGGAAAAAAGATACGTTTTTTTGGAATTGATGCTCCAGAAAAAAAACAACAATGTAAAAAACCTTGGTTAAGTATATCTTTTATATCTTTTAGTAAGGACTATCCATGTGGGCAAATTTCTACTGATAAGTTAAAAAAAAAAATTAATAACAAATTATTGATTTGCAAATGGAGCAACAAAGATAGATATAAAAGGTATATTGCAGAATGTTTTAAAGATAAAACTAATATTAATGCCTGGATTGTAAGAAATGGTTATGCAGTTGCATATAGGAAATATTCTAAAAAATTTGTGTCCCAAGAAATCTTTGCTAAAAAAGAAAAGTTAGGTTTATGGTCTGGCACTTTTATGATGCCATGGGATTATAGAAAAAATAATTAATCCTTCTGTAGTTTTTTTTCCAATTTCCTGACTAAATATGAAACTATCAAGATTAAAATAAGGTATTCTAAGATTAAAAAAGTGTAAATTTCAAGAGGTCGATAAGTTGTAACAACTAATTCATTAGCTTTTCTTGTTAAGTCTCCAATACCTATTATTGATACCAATGATGACATCTTTAAAACATAAACGAATTGGTTTCCTATGGCTGGTAAAATATTTTTAATTGCTTGAGGAAGTATAACTAATTTAAGTTTTCTAAAAAAATTTAGACCTAAAGAGCTACCAGCTTCCCATTGAGATTTTTTGATTGAATTAATACCTGCTCTAAAGATTTCAGCCTGAAAAGCACTTTCACTAATTGATAAAGCGATGATACCAGAGACAAATGGACTAAAACTTATACCTGTCATTATAGGTAAACCATAATAAATCCATAAAATCAGAACTAATAAAGGAATTGCTCTTACTATTTCCACATAACCTATATTTAGATAGGTTAGAAATTTACTCTTAGCTAAAGAGGGGATCGCAATCACTAAACCTAAAAAGATTGAAATGATTATTGAAACTACAGAGATAAAAATAGTTGTTGTTAAACCACTTAATAAAAATTTTAAATTAGTTAATCCCTCCATATTATTAGGAGATAAAATTAACCAATTAAGTTCACTTTTGCCACATGAGGTCAAAGGTAAAATTAAAAGTAAAAAAAATAAATTTCTCACTCTTTAATTTATAAAGAATTAAAATTTAATTACTAATTGATTATAAGCTTTTTAGATTATATTTAGCTAGTAATTGAGTGAAGAAGCCTGATGACTTTTTCTTTTTTATCCAATCATTAACATAATTGTTCCATTTATTATCACCCTTTGGAACCATCATAGCCAAGAATGCTGGATTTTTTTCTCCATCAGGAACTATTGCTAATTGTGGATATTTAATTATTAATTTATTGGCCTCAGTTGAACTTGTTATGTTTCCATCAGCTCTACCAGCTAAAACTTCTTGAAAATCTCTAGCAGGAGCCTCAACTGAGTTTAATTTTGATTTTGGAAAAAATTCTTTTGCCTTTTCTTCTTGTGATGTACCAAGAGTAGTAGCAATTGTAACATTTGAGTTATTTAAAGAGTCCCATGTTGAGAATTTCTTTAAATTTTTCTTAAGTACTAGCGGAACGGTTCCATATTTATAGTATGTATCTGTAAAACCTGCTACCTCAGCTCTTTTAGGAGTTTTTGTTACACTTGTTGAAATATCATATCTTTCAGATGTAATACCTGAAACAATTGTTTTCCATTCAGCAGGAACAAACTCGATTTTAACTCCCATATCTTTTGCTAGTTCATTCATTACATCAATATCAAATCCTTTATATTTATTTGTCGCAGGATCCTTTATTGTCATTGGATCCCAATCTCCAGTTGTTCCAACTTTTAGAACTCCTGAGGATAGAATCTTGTCTAAATTAGACTCTGCGTATAATGAAAAGGGTAAAAGAGCAAATATTGCTATAAGAAATAATTTTTTCATAATAATTTGTAACTTATTTGGAAATATAAATGAAACTATAATCTTGACGCACTATCATTCATCCAAGAAAATAAATGTTGTGAAAAGGAACGTCTTACAAAAAGATTTACCTCATTTTCGTTTTGACTATGAATAATTACATCAATTTTGGCGAGAATCGTTTGAGTAACTGTCCCTTTTTTATTTCTAAAATCATTAAAATTAAAAGGAGACCCAGTCTCAAATAAGTCAAAAATTTTATCACCTTTGATATTTATCATAACAAATTGATCGGTAACATCGGTCACAGCACCTAAATTTGTTTTAGAAATATTTTTATTTAATAAATTTTCAGTT
>CACMXS010000024.1 GCA_902617715.1 uncultured Pelagibacteraceae bacterium
TCTTGTTGCGAAACTGATATTCCTGAAGGTATATGAGTAATTCTTACTGCACTATCTGTGGTATTTACAGATTGACCTCCTGGTCCCCCAGCTCTAAAAACATCTATACGTAAGTCGGATTCATTTATTTTTAGATCAACCTCCTCTGCCTCAGGTAAAACAGCTAC
Organism: uncultured Pelagibacteraceae bacterium; assembly: GCA_902617715.1. Classification (GTDB taxonomy): domain Bacteria; phylum Pseudomonadota; class Alphaproteobacteria; order Pelagibacterales; family Pelagibacteraceae; genus Pelagibacter. The sequence goes on from CACMXS010000024.1 coordinate 168, forward strand.
TGTTGCTGCTGAAGTATGCACCCTGCCCTGAGTTTCAGTGTCCGGAACTCTTTGTACCCTATGCACACCACTTTCATATTTCAGAGTTGAATAAATATTTGTACCTTTTACAGATGCTATTACCTCTTTTAATCCTCCAGCCTCACTTTTTGAAATTGATATCAATTCTATAGACCATTTTTTTTTATTACTTACTTTTTCATACATTTTAAAAAGATCAGAGGCAAAAAGACTTGCTTCTAAACCTCCTGTTCCTGCTCTTATTTCTATAATTGCATTTTTTTTATCTGCTTCATCTTTTGGAAGTAAAAATAACTTTATTTTTTTTTCATTTTCTTCAAATTGTTTTTTAAGATTGTTAATTTCTATTTCTGCCATTTTACTTAGTTCATTGTCTACATTTTTATCCTGAAGAATTTTTTCTAATTCAAGTTTATCTTTTTCATAGGAAAGATATTTTTTTGCGTTACCTACGATTTCATTTAAACCAGAATACTCTTTTGATTTTTCAGCAAATAATTTCTTATCAAGTTTTGCTGATGCTAAATCCTTCTCTAAATTAGAGTGTTTATTTATTATTTCTTCAATAGTTTTGTATGGAATCATTTTAATTATTTTCTATTTCAGAGGCTTTTTTTTCTACTTCTTCTACAACTTTATCAATTATATTTTTTGTTAAAACTTTTTCTGTTTGCACGCCAGACAAATAAAGCATGTTACTTCCTTTTCCACCCCCCGTAATCCCAATATCAGTCATGGCAGCTTCACCTGGTCCATTTACAACACAGCCTATAATAGATAAAGTGATAGGAGTTTTGATATGTGAGAGCTTCTCCTCCAAAATTTTAACAGTATCAATGACTTCAAATCCTTGTCTAGCACAAGATGGACAAGAAATAATTTTTACCCCTCGATGCTTTAAATTTAATGATTTAAGTATCTCATTTCCAACATGCACTTCTTTTACTGGATCATCAGATAATGAGACTCTTATTGTGTCTCCAATACCATCTAAAAGCAAAGCTCCAAATCCTATAGATGATTTTATTGTACCTGGCAAAAAACTTCCAGCTTCTGTTATTCCAATATGTAGTGGATAATTTATCTTTTTTGACAATTGTCTGTATGCACCTATAGATAGAAAAACATCTGAGGATTTCACACTTACTTTAAGATTAAAAAAATCCTCATCCTCTAATATCCTAATATTTCTGAGCGCACTGTCCACTAAAGCCTCAGGACATGGTTCTTTATAACTCTCTAAAATATCTTTTTCTAGCGAACCAGCATTAACACCAACTCTGATTGAACAATTATTATCCTTTGCAGCTTTGATAATTTCTTTTATTTTTTTTTTATCGCCAATATTTCCTGGATTTATCCTTAAACAATCCGCACCGTTGATTGCTGCCTCTATTGCTCTTTGATAATGAAAATGAATATCAGCTACTATAGGAATATTTGTTGATCTTTTTATTTCTTTTAGTGCCTTTGTTGAGTCTTCATCTGGACATGAAACTCTTACTAAATCTGCACCTGCCTCCTCTATTCTATTAATTTGATCTATTGTTGCCCCTTTATCTTTTGTAAGAGTATTTGTCATAGATTGAACTGAAATGGGATTATCACCCCCAATATTCAAATCACCTACCTTAATAACTTTTGTTTTTTTTCTGTTAATGTCTCTAAAGGGCCGAATGCTCATCATTATCTCTCTAACTTAAATTCTTTATGAAGAGTGATTAAAGCCTTTTTAACATTTTTTGAACTAATCAAAACTGATATTTTAATTTCTGAAGTTGAGATGACTTGAATATTAATTTTTTGACTTGCTAATGCTTGAAACATTCTGAATGTAACTCCTGGAGTGGCAACCATACCAACACCAATAATTGATACTTTAGACACATTTTTATCAAATAATAAACGACGGTAATTTATATTCTTATTTTCACTTATTATTTTTTTTGTCTTACTTAAATCTTCTCTTTTTATTGTAAATGTAAGATCAGTTTCTTTGCCATTGGCAGATATATTTTGTACAACCATATCGACATTTATTAAATTCTTCGACAAAGGTTTGAAAATCATAGCTGCTACTCCTGGTTTATCTTTAACGCCTACTAATGTAACTTTTGCATCATTTTGTGTTGATGATAATCCAGTAATTATTTTATTTTTGGTTATATTTTTTCTTTTAGTTATTAAAGTTCCACTTTTTTTTATAAAAGATGACTTTACTTCAATGTCAATTCTGTTTAATCGTGCATCTTGTATGGATACAGGTTGCATAACTTTAGCTCCTAAAGAAGCCATCTCTAACATTTCCTCATAAGATATAATTTTGATCTTTTTAGCTTTTTTTAATTTGTTTGGATCTGTAGTGTATACACCTTCAACATCAGTATAAATAACACATCTCTCTGCTTTGAAAAACTTAGCTAACATTATTGCGCTTGCATCAGAACCACCTCTTCCTATAGTTGTAATTCTTTCATTTTCATTAATTCCTTGAAAACCAGTTACAATTGGTATCCCACCTTTTTTTAGATAATTTAATATCTTATTTTTATTAATAAGATTTATTTTTGAATTTTTATGATATCCTTCAGTCATAATTGGTATTTGCCAAGATAACCAAGATCTAGATTTCAATCCAATATGGATCAATCTAGCAGCAATCAAAGAACAGGCAACTTGTTCACCTGAGGATACCAAAACATCATACTCTGATGAAGAAAAATTGTCGCTAATATCTTTTGATTTTTTTACTAGTTCATTAGTAACTCCACTCATAGCAGATGACACTACAATCAATTTATATCTTTTTTTATGATATGCCTTAATTATTTTTGCAACATTTTTAATTTTTTTAATGCTACCAACTGATGTTCCTCCAAATTTTAAAACTACAATCTTCATGAGTTTATTTTTCTAAATTTAAATATTGATAAAATACATCTTGTATATAAAGTAAAATAACTAATGAAAACTAACACAATTAATAAAAAAGAAATAGAGAAATTTTCTAAAATTGCAGAGGAATGGTGGGATCCTGATGGAAAATTTAAACCTTTGCATAAATTTAATCCCATAAGAATTTCTTATATAAAAGAAAATATTATTAACACTTTTAATCTTCAAAAAAATGATGGGTCCTTAAAAGGAATAAAAATTTTAGATATCGGTTGTGGAGGTGGTTTATTATCGGAACCAATGGCAAGAATGGGTGCAGATGTATTTGGAATTGATGCATCGGATAAAAATATTAATATTGCAAAATTACATGCTGAAAAAAATAAACTTAAAATTAAATATTTCTGCTCATCCCCTGAAAATTTTAAAACTGATAATAAATTTGATGTAATATTAAATATGGAAATTATTGAACATGTGAAAGATGTTGATTTTTTCTTAAAATCTTGTTCAAAATTTTTAAAGAAAAATGGGATAATGTTCGTTGCAACATTAAACAAAACTCTTAAATCCTACTTATTTGCGATTATTGGGGCAGAGTATGTATTAAGATGGCTACCTATTGGAACCCATGAATGGGAAAAATTCATAAAACCAGAAGAATTAATTAACATCACAAAACAATGTAATTTAACTTTAGATGATCTAAAAGGCGTAAAATTTAATCTTGTTTTTAATGAATGGAAATTGAGCAATGATAAGTCTGTAAATTACATTGCAAAATTTATTAAAAATTAGCTGTTTTTATCCTCTATCCAGGGTATTACGTCTGTATCGATTCCCTCTTCTTTAAGCTCTCTAATCTCCTCTTTTGAGGCAGTCCCATAAATTCCTTTATCCTTCTTTTTATTCCTGTAATGAATAGATCTTGCTTCATAAGCAAAATTTTCTCCAACATATTCAAAATTTTTTTTTATAAATTTTTGATAATCTCTTATCTTGTTTTTAATTTCTTTTATCTTAAGGACATTTTCATTTGAGACCTCAGTTTTAAATTTATTTATCAATTTCGGAGCCATCAAGGTTTTTTCTATAGTTCTAGATCCACAATTATGACAATTCAGAAAATTTTTTTTTTTAAGCTTTTCATATTCTTTTGATGAAGCAAACCAGCTATCGAAGGAAAATTCACATCTTTTGCAAACTAATCTATATTTAATCATGACTTATATCTATTAACTGGCAGTATAAATTGCAACATTCAACTTCTATAATCAGAGTTAATTTCAAGATACTTTTTAGTTAGATCCATTGTATATGCGGTAAATTTTTTTGATCCACTGGAAATACTCACATTAATATCTATATTATCACCTTCCATATAACTTGAAACTTCAGATTCATTGTAATTTGTGAATAATTTACCATTTTGTACAATATAGATATCGCCAAATCTTATTGATAATTTATCAAGATTTAAAATTACACCTGACTTCCCGATCGCCATTACTACTCTTCCCCAGTTTGGATCTTCTCCAGCAATTGCAGTTTTTACTAGCGGAGAGTTTGCAATTGAAAACGCGATTTTTTTTGCATCATTCTCATTTTTGCAATTTTCAACATTTATAGTAATAAATTTTGATGCTCCTTCCCCATCAGCTACAACTCTTTTTGCTAAATTTAATAAAACATTATTAAGAGCAAGTTCAAAATCTTTTATCTTGTCATCGTTCACATTTTTTATTTTTGAATGTTTTGCTTTACCAGTTGAAAAAATAGAAACCATATCATTTGTACTTGTATCACCATCGCAAGTAATAGCATTGAAAGTTGTAGCAATATTTTTTTTTAATAATTTTTTTAATATTTCATTTGAAAGATTTGCATCTGTAAAAATATAACCTAATGTTGTTGCCATGTTTGGTTGTATCATTCCAGATCCCTTTGCAACACCAAAAATTTTAATTTCAGTGTTACCAATTTGGCAAATTTCCATAGCCATTTTAGGTTGGGTATCTGTTGTCATAATACCTAAAGCTGCTTTCATCCAAATATATTTATTCTGAGTGTATCTAATTTTTTCTATTAATTCGGGAATCTTTTCTTTTATTTTATCTTCTGGAAACGTCTCTCCAATAGTTCCAGTGCAGCCAAAAATGATTTCTTTAGGTTTGATTTTTTTTGGATTTTCTTCATCTATAATTTGTTTATCATTCAACTTTTGGCAAAGTAATTCAGCAATTTTCTCTAAACTCTTATATCCCTGCTTTCCAGTAAAACAATTTGCATTTCTAGCATTAACAAGTAAAGAGTGAACTTTTTTAGATCTTTGATTTAGGTTCCATTTTATATTCTCAGATATAACTTTTGATTGAGTATAAACAGATGCATAATTTGCGCCTTCTCTGAAATAGAATAGTACTAAATCATCTCTAGTATTTTTGTATAAATTTGCAGATACACTTGATATTGATAAACCATCAACATGATCTAAATCTTGAAATTCCTTCATTCTCTTGTTTTTTGATTTAGAAATTAAAAAATTGGATAAATTTAAGCCCATAGTATTTAAAATATTAATTTAATAATTATATTAAAGGATATAAGTAAATAATAAATCAAAAACTGATGTTAAATCCTCTAAACTTTATTTCAAAATTTATAAAATCAAGTAATCAAAGGGAGCTAGAAAGACTTGATAAAATTGTAAAAAAAGTAAATTCTCTAGAGGCAATCTTTGAAAAACTTGATGATAATGACTTTCCTAAGAAAACTTTAGATTTTAAAAATAGACTTAAAAATGGTGAGACTGCAAATGAGATACTCCCTGAAGCTTTTGCACTTGTAAGAGAGGCAGCGAAAAGAGTTAGAAATGAAAGACATTTTGATGTCCAAATTATTGGAGGAATAGTCCTACATGAATCTAAAATAGCCGAAATGAAAACTGGTGAGGGAAAAACTTTGACTATTACTTTAGCAGCATACTTAAACGCACTGCACGAAAAAGGTGTCCACGTAGTAACTGTTAATGATTATTTAGCCAAAAGAGATGCTAATGAAATGGGAGAGATTTATAATTTTTTAGGAATGAAATCAGGTTTTATTAACAACTATCAAGAAGATAATGAAAGAAAAAATAATTATAATTTCGACATAACTTATGCCACAAACAGTGAACTCGGTTTTGATTATCTTAGAGATAATATGAAATACTCAAAGGAGGAAATGGTCCAAAGAGGACATTTTTTTTCGGTAGTTGATGAAATAGATTCTTGTTTAATAGATGAGGCAAGAACACCCTTAATAATTTCAGGTGCGGCTGAGGACAAAACTGATCAGTATTTAGCTATAGACAAATTAGTAAAACAATTAAGAAATAAAGATTACGAAATAGATGAAAAAGATAAAAATATTATGTTAACGAATGAAGGAATCAATAATGTAGAAAAAATTTTTTCTAATGCAGGCATTTTAAAAAATAATAATTTCTATGATCCTGAAAATTTAAACTTAGTTCATCATGTAAATCAAGCACTTAGAGCAAATCATTTATTTCAAAAAGGCAAAGATTATATAGTTAAAGATAATTCTTTAAAGATAATAGATGAACTTACTGGAAGAATACTTGAAGGAAGAAGATTTGGTGATGGACTTCATCAAGCATTGGAAGCCAAAGAACGAATAGAGATTCATTCTGAAAATCAAACTTTAGCGTCAATAACTTATCAAAACTACTTTAAACTTTACGAAAAGTTATCTGGGTGTACAGGGACAGCAGTAACTGAGTCAGCAGAATTTTTCGAAATATATAATTTACCGGTTGTCGTAATTCCAACAAATAAAAAGATGATAAGAATAGATTACAATGATCAAATTTTTAGAACAGAAGATGAAAAAAATAATGCTATTATTAAAAAAATAAAAGATTGTAATAAAAATGGACAACCTTTATTAGTTTTTACATCTAGTATAAATAAATCAGAAATTTATTCTAAGCTTTTACATAAAGAAAAAATTCAGCATGTAGTTTTAAATGCTAAGAACCATGAGAATGAGGCAGAGATAATTGCAAATGCTGGAAAAGAAGGTTCTGTGATTATAACAACAAGTATTTCAGGAAGAGGAGTTGATATTCAGCTTGGAGGAAAAAGGGGATCTTCACTTCCAGAACAATTAGCAAAAGATAAACAAAAGATTAAATCGATAGGTGGCTTATTTGTCATTGGTACTGAAAGAATGGAATCTAGAAGAGTTGATAACCAAGCAAGAGGTAGATCAGGTCGTCAGGGAGATGAGGGATGCTCAATTTTTTATGTAAGTTTAGAAGATGATTTAATGAGAATTTTTGGCTCAGAATCAATGACTAAGATGCTTGAAAAACTAGGTTTACGTGACGGAGAAAGCATAGATCATCCTTGGATTAACAAAGCTTTGGAAAGAGCACAACAAAAAGTAGAGACCAGAAATTTCGATATTAGAAAAACATTGATTAAATTTGATAATGTTTTGAATGATCAAAGACAGGTAATTTTTTCTCAGAGAAAAGAAGCAATGAATAGTGATCAGATTTTTAATTATTCAAATAATTTTTTGGATGAAATTAAAGATGATTTAATAAATCTTAAAATTCAAAAACAAGCAAATCCTAAAAATATAGATTTTGATAATAAAATTAGAGTTTTAATGGGAAAAAACCTTAACGACAATGATCTAAAAGGTTTGATCAATGATAGTGATCAAAACTTAAAAGACAAAATTTCAAATAAATTTACAGAAGCACGTAGTGAGCGGATAAAACTTTTAGGTGAAAATCAATCTAAAGAGATTGAAAAAAGAATAT
>CACMXS010000025.1 GCA_902617715.1 uncultured Pelagibacteraceae bacterium
TAGCTCCTTTTTTTTTTAAAATTTGTAATTTTTGATTTTTAGTTGAATTATAAAAAATAATTGTATTATTTTTTTTTGCAGACTTTAAAACATAAGAATTTAATTTTATATCTAAATTCTTATCAAGGATTACTCTTGTTGGAGAAAAATTCTCATAGCCCTTTAATCGACAATCTAATCTTGGATTATCTGTATTAAGAGTTTTAACAGAAATCATTATTGCATCATTTTTAAATCTTAAGTAATGTGATAATTTATCAGATATTTGATTTGTTATTCTTTTCATCCCTTTGCTATAGATTAAATTATTTTTTGAAATAGCTATTTTAGCTGTTACATAAGGTAATTTATATTTTCTGTTAATCGCATATGAATTATAAAGATGTTTGGCTTCATTTTTTAAAAGTCCTTTTCTTACCTTAATTTTCTTTTTATTTAATATATTGAAACTTTTCCCTCTAGTTCTGCTATCTATGTCATTTATTGAATAAAAAACTTCATTAATTCTACTTTTAATAATATTTTTTGTGCAAGGTGGTGTTTTTCCATAATGATTACAAGGTTCGAGTGTTACATACATTTTTGAACCTTCTAAATTTTCAATTGAGTTTTTTATTGCATTAGTTTCAGCGTGTGGTCTTCCATCAAAACCAGTTTGACCAATTGAAATAATCTTATCTTTTTTGACTATTACGCAACCCACAGAAGGATTTTCACCTGTTAATCCTTTCCTTGCACTTGCCAAATTAATAGCAAGTCTCATATAAATCTTATCTTTAAATGAAAATTTATCTTTTTTTGTAGACATCTAATTTGTCCACAAATTGTACAAAATCTTTTTCTTCTCTAAAGTTTCTATAAACAGATGCGAATCTAACATAAGCTACAGGGTCAAGTTCTTTTAACCCTTCCATAACCATAGTTCCGATAGTGCTGCTAGAAATTTCATTTTGTCCGAGCTCCTCTAAAGATCTTGATATACGACTAATAAATTTTTCAACAGTTTCTGTATCTAGAGGTCTTTTTTTTAAAGCTATATAAATTGATTTAGCTAATTTATCTCTATCGAAAGAGGATTTTCTACCATTTTTTTTAACAACCATAACTTCACGATGTTGAATTCTTTCAAATGTTGTAAATCTTGCTCCACAACTGCAAAGTCTTCTTCTGCGTATTGCTGTACCATCTTCAGTGGGTCGAGAGTCAACAACAGACGTTTCTCCTTTTTTTTCGCAGGGGCAGATCATTTATTCAAATTTTTGTAAATTGGAAAATTAGAACACAGATCAATGACTTCTTTTCTCACTTCATTTTCCACTTTACTATTATCGTTGGGATTATCGGATAATCCTCTGATAACTCTCGTAATTAATTCTCCTACTTTTTCAAATTCTTTTAAACCAAAACCTCTAGTTGTAGCTGCTTGAGATCCCAATCTTATTCCTGAAGTGATCATTGGTTTTTCAGTATCAAATGGAATTCCATTTTTATTACAAGTAATGTTTGCCCTACATAAACTTTCTGAAGCCAAATTACCTTTTACATTAAAAGGTCTTAAATCTACCAACATCAAGTGAGTGTCTGTTCCACCAGAATAAATTTTAAATCCATTATTTTTAAGTGTTTCAGCTAATATCTTTGCATTAGATAAAACATTTTTAATATAAGTTTGAAATTCTGGTTTAAGTGCCTCGAAAAAACCTGCTGCTTTAGCAGCAATGATATGCATCAATGGTCCACCTTGATAACCGGGAAATACAGCTGTATCAAACTTTTTACCAAGATCTTCATCATTAGATAAAATAATACCTCCCCTTGCACTTCTGAAAACTTTATGAGTTGTTGATGTTACAACGTGAGCATAATCGCAAGGGTTAGGATATCCCTTACCAGCAACCAATCCTGAAAAGTGAGCCATATCAACCATCAGATAAGCTCCAACTTTATCTGCTATTTCACGAAACCTTTTAAAATCAATCACTCTAGAATAAGCACTTCCCCCTGCAATAATAAGCTTAGGTTTGTGTTCTAATGCAAGTTTCTCAACATTTGCATAATCAATAAGTTCAGATTCTTTATCTACATCATAACTAATGGCATTAAACCATTTTCCCGACATTGAAATTTTTAGTCCATGTGTAATATGTCCGCCTGAATTTAAGCTCATACCCATAAAAGTATCATTCGGTTTTAATAAAGCTAAAAAAACAGCACCATTTGCTTGTGCACCAGAATGTGGTTGAACATTTGCATATTTACAATTAAAGAGCTTTTTAATTCTTTCCAAAGCTAATTTTTCTGCTACATCGACATGCTCACATCCATTATAATATCTTTTGCCAGGATATCCTTCTGCATATTTGTTTGTTAGAACTGAACCTTGAGCTTCTAGTACAGCTTGAGAAACAATATTTTCTGATGCTATAAGTTCAATATGATTTTGTTGTCTTATCAATTCATCATTAATTGCTTTAAATAAATCTGGATCACTTTTTGAAAGACTTTTTTCAAAAAAATCTTCATAATTAGAATTTACATATTTCTTTTCACTTGACATAACTTACTAAATTTTCTTAACCCTTCTTTTGTGTCTACCACCTTCAAATTTAGTTTTCATAAAAACTTCTATACATTTAAATGCAGTATTTTTTTTAGTTAATCTTGATCCTAATGTTATAATATTTGCATTGTTATGCAATCTAGATAATTTTGTATTTTTGACTGAATAACACACTGCTGCTCTTATATTTTTGTGCTTATTGGCTGCCATTGACATTCCCATGCCTGATCCACAAACTAAAATACCTATATTTTTTGAACTATTTCCAATTTTCCTACAAACCTTGTGAGCAAATTTAGGATAATCAACTGATATTTTTGAATTATGTGTTCCCATATCTTGAAAAGTGTATTTATTCTTAAATCTTTCTTTTATTTGTTCTTTAAGATTATATCCAGCATGATCTGATGAAATAAATATTTTTTTCAAATTAATTAAATTTATGATTTAAAACACAAGCCACCAAATGAATTCTATTTTCTTCACCACCATTAAATGCATTGTGATATTTTGTATTATTTGTAATCCATACCGAACCATCAGCTGGTAAATGTTTGGCTACATTATCAATTACCATTATAGATCCTGGGTTAGTAATTATTGGAATGTGAAGTCTTGGCTCTGGATCCCTGTGCCAACTTAAAGTTGATCTAGGTGTTTTTAATAATATTCTTACTCTGCCTAATTTATATTTAGAAGATAAAACATCAAAAACTTCTTTAAAGTAAGTGTTTTTATAATCATTAATAAATTCGGAATATTTAGACTCATCTATTTTTTCATCCCTAACAACTTCTTTGCCTGAGCCATCTGGCTTTGTCCAAAATACCCCTCTTGCTTTATGGCCCTTTATTGAATCAGGATCTCCAGGTATTTGGGTGAGTGATATGGCTCCAAAATTAGTAACTCCTTCTGGTCCACTAAAATTTTTAATTTCTAGTATCTCTTTATAAGCTTTTTGGAGTTCCTTGATGTCAAATTTGACATCTTGTTTTTGAAAATCATTAAAATTTAAATCCATAAGATTGTTTAATATCTTTTTTAAGTTATATTTGTATATAACATTTGTCGCATATAATAAATATATAAAGATGATTACAGGTAAATATCCTAGCTTGAGACTTAGACGCAATCGAAAAAATAATTGGTCTAGAAGACTTGTAGAGGAAAATAACCTTACACCTAATGATTTTATACTGCCTATATTTTTAATTGATGGCAAAAATAAGAAATTGCCAATTAAGACGATGCCTGATGTTTTTCGTTATTCATTGGATAAACTCAGTTACGTAGTTGATAACGCTATCAAAAAAGGCTTACCAATGATTGCATTATTTCCAAGTACAGACAAAAAAAAGAAAAATGAATTTGGTACAGAAGCATTAAATGAGGATAATTTGGTTTGTAGAGCACTTCAAATTATAAAAAAAAGATATAAGAATAAAATTGGTATTATGTGTGATGTTGCATTAGATCCATATACTTCTCATGGTCATGATGGAATATTAAAAAATAGTTATGTATTGAACGATGAAACTATAGAAATTTTGATTAAACAATCATTGTTGCAAGCAGAAATGGGTTGTGATGTGCTTGCACCCTCAGATATGATGGATGGTAGAATTGGCGAAATTAGAAAATCCCTTGATAAAAATGGATTTGAAATGACCCAGATATTATCTTATGCCGTTAAATATGCTTCAAGTTTTTATGGACCGTTTAGGGATGCAGTTGGTTCAAAAGGATCGTTAAAAGGAAATAAAAATAATTACCAGATGGATTTTAGAAATAATGATGAAGCATTAAGAGAAGTTGCACTAGATATAAAGGAGGGCGCTGATATGGTAATGGTTAAACCAGGACTTCCTTATCTTGATATAATTAAATTAGTTAAAGAAAATTTTAAAATTCCTGTTATGGCATATCAAGTCTCAGGTGAATACAGTATTTTATCTAACGGTATTAACAAAGGCCTAATTGATAAAAATGTAATTTTAGAAAGTCTAATATCTTTTAAGAGAGCTGGTGCAAATGCTATAGTAAGTTATTATGCAGATCGAATAGATGAAATTATTGAATAACTACTTTAGAGTATCAATAAATTGAACTCGGTTAATAGGATGTCCCAAATTATTTGGTTTTAAGATATTTTTTTCAAGAAAATCACCTACTAATTTTAAACCAGCAAGTAGAGATTTTTGATTTGGATAAAGATCATCTTTATCTATTAAAAATTTTGGAACTAATTTTAGTTGATTTGATGATTTTATCTCATATTCTGTTTTATTATTGATTACATCCTTATCTAATAGTTTTTCAAATTCAAAATTATAACCAACAATACTTAATAAATCTAATTCCCAAAAAATATAATCTCTTATCCATTTGTTGGAATTAAAGATCTTATAAAATTTATTTATTAAATCATATATTTTTAAATTTTTTTGTGAATCTGCGGTCAATACCTTAATCAACTGCATAGCAGAAGATATACAAAAAAGTTTTTGATGATTATCAAAAAAAAATGGTGAATAAACTTTTTGTATTTCTATTTTAAAATAACCTAATTTATTTTCATTTTTTGAATTATAGTTGACATATAACTCATTTCCAATTTGTAAATAATTTCTTATTTTTTTTGAAGTTCCACCAAAAACTATACCAGAGATTTTCCCATAATTTTTTGTAAATATCTCAACTATTAAGGAATTTTCACTGTATCGATTTTTAGAAAGTAAAAAACCACTATCGTCCCATATCATGATTATCCTAAATCATTTAAACAAAGAATTGCTGCATTTTGTTCAGCATCTTTTTTTGATTTACCCTCAGCTATATAAAACTTTGAGTCTATTAATTTTACTCCAACTTTAAATATTGGTTTATGTCTGGGCCCTGTATTAGATATAATTTTGTAAATAGGTAACTTTTTAAATTTTTTTAATGAGAATTCTTGTAACTTTGTTTTTGCATCAATTTCTGTAATAACACTTCCTTTTATTTTTTTTTTCCATAAATTAAGTATAATTTTTTCCACAGCAGAGAATCCTTTATCTAAATAAATTGCGCCAATTAATGCTTCGGTACAATCAGCGATAACTTTATCTTCAATCTTAAAATTTTTATTTTTTGCTTTAAAAATGAGAATATATTTCTCTAATTCTAGGTTTTTTGCAATTTCTAAACAAGTTTTTTTATTTACTAAAGAAGCAAATTTTTTATCTAAGATGCCTTCTTTTTCATCTGGATAAATCTCTAATAATTTTTTTGCAATTACAAGCCCTAAGACACGGTCACCAAGAAATTCCATTTTTTCATTATTTTTTTGATTGTCATAACTTTTATGGGTAAGAGATTTTATCAAAATTTTTTTATCTTTAAAATTAAGCTTTAATCTTTTTTCTAAATTTTGATAATTTATCTTCATTAATTTATTTTCATAAAAAATCTGTCAAAACGAATTGATTTATTCCATTTCCAAAAAGAAAAGATACTTCCAATTGATCTATCAGATGAAAAAAAAATAAATCTGGCTTTACCGACAATATTATCTTTATGGACATAACCAACGCTTGATAAAAATCTACTGTCTTTAGAACAATCACGGTTATCACCTAAAAAAAAATAATGTTCAGCAGGAACTTTAAAAGGATCTGAATTTTTATATGTCGATCTTTTTAAATATGTTGATTTGTATTTTTTTCCATTTGAAAGTTCTTCTTGAAAAGTTAATACATCGATTGGTTGTCTTCCACAAAAAATTTGATCATCTTCAGATATTAAATCTTTAAAAATAATATTATTATTTAGATATAATTCTCCGTCTATAAATTGAATCCTGTCACCAGGTAATCCTATAACTCTTTTTATGTAATCAGTACGATTATCT
>CACMXS010000026.1 GCA_902617715.1 uncultured Pelagibacteraceae bacterium
TGATAACACAGCTGGAAAATTCCAAGGAGATAATGCTGCTACCACACCAACTGGTTGGTAGTAAACATGAACTCTTGTATCTTCAAATCTACTTTCAATAGTTTGTCCATAAATTCTTTTTGTTTCCTCGGCATTCCATTCAAAAATATCTGCCGCTCCATTAATTTCACCTTTAGCTTCTGCTAATGGTTTTCCAACCTCAAGTGTCATCCACTTTGCTAAAACATCTTGTTTTTCTCTCATCTTATCTGCAATTCGTCTTATGATGTATGATCTTTGCCAAGGAGTAGTTTTTTTCCAAACTTCTAAACCTTTAGCTGCCGACTGCAATGCAGCCTCTACATCTTTTGGAGTTGCTTTTGATGCATGTCCTAAAACTTCCTCATTTGAAGGATTTATAACTTCATAAGTTCCCTTGTCAGATGATTGTTGCCATTTCCCGTTGATAAATTGACCAAATTTTTCGTACATAAAACTAATCTAGCATTACTTGAGGTTGTGTCTAGCATGCAAATAAAACATATCAACATTTTTATATCATTAGTAAAATAGATTTATAAAAAAGGGGGGAAATATGAAAGCATATATAATGGGAAATTATACTGCAAAAGCTTTTCAAGGATTTCTTAAAGATCCAGCAAGCGATAGAAAAGCTGTAGTAAAACAACTTACCGAAGCAATGGGCGGCCAAATGCATAGCATGGATATTGTAAGAGGTTCTTATGATTTTATTGTTGTGACAGATGTTCCAAGCTTTGATGATTTTGCAGCAATTAAATTAGTTGTAGAAGCTTCTGGTGCAGTTGAAAATTTAACTATGTTAGAGGCAATAGATTTTGGCAAAGCTACAGCTAAAGCAAGTAAGATTGGTTACAAAGCTCCAGGCCAATAAAAATTTTTTTAACTTCCAGTTTATTACTGGGAGTTAAAACTAATATTTACTTACCTGCTGCATTTACAACATAGTAGGATACTATATCTATTTCTTCTTTAGTAAGAATTTCACCTTCTCCAAAAGCCGGCATAACTCCTAATCCATTAGTAACCATGTCTGTAACAGACTCGATTGTCATGCTTACTGTATCTAAATTAGGTCCTATATTGCCCACAGAACCTGCTGCCTTTAAAACATGACAAGCAGCACATCCAGCAGTCTCATTAAAAATTTCTAATCCTTTTTTCATTTTTGCTTCATCAGCAAAAGTATTTACACTAATAGTAATGGATACAAAAAAAGAGATTAATAAAAATTTTAAAATTTTCATTAATTAACTTTAAAACTTTTTATAGTTTTATACTACTGTAATATTTACGCTATGATCCTTCCAGCCATTATGAGCATATCCTCTTCGGTTCTCCATTCTCAATTCTGGCTGTTTGTCTGAACCATTTGAAGCTAAACTTGCAATGTTATAAGTTCCAGCAGATAAAGTTGTCTCTAAAACAAACTGTCTCCAAGCATATTTTCCTAAATTAGGACCAATAAATTTTGCTCTTTTCCAGCTACTGCCACCATCAACTGATACCTTAACACTTCTTACTTTTTTAGTACCACCCATAGCAACACCAACTATTTGAACTTTTCCTGCTTTAACAGTTCCAGTTTCATCTGTAGGACGTGTTATCCATGATTTAACCGGCATCTCCCAACAAGATGGATATTGAGATCCTTTTTTTCCAATTGGAGAAATTCTATAACTTGATTTCATATACTTAACAGATGACTCTTTTGTAGTGAAAGCTACCTTACCAAGATGTTTTACATTGTTGATACCAAAATAACCAGGAGTTACCATTCTTAATGGACCTCCATGTGCATTAGGTAATGGAACACCATTCATTTCCCAAGCAAGCATTGCATCTTTAAAAACTTTTTTCGGTACAGATCTTTCAATCATTGCTTTTTTGGGATCTAATCCTGTAGGTTGGTGATCAACACCTGCTGATGTCATATAGACTGCATCACCGTTTATTCCTCCACAGGCTTCAACAACAGTTTTCATTGGAACACCAGTCCATAATACACATGCTGCTGCACCTGTTTTCCATTGCGAGCCTCTAGGTTTATGTTTAAAAAATCCTCTTCCATTTCCTGAACACTGTAAAATTGTAGCCATTGTCTCATGACCTAATTTTTGAAGTTGCGCTATTGTAAAAGTTTTAGGATTTTTGACACCTTCTATTGAAACTTTCCAATCCATTCTATTTCCAATTTGCTCATCAGTCATTGTAGGCATATTATTTCTGATATAAATATTTCGATTAGGAGTGATTAAACTTTCACCAATGGCGCTTCTATGAGTTTCAATACCTTTATCAGAATGAACTATCAGAGCATCACGATCTTTCCAACTTATAAAATCGGGTAAACCTTTTTTTCCTTCTGAATGATTTGCATTAGCAATTGTAATTGGAACAACAGAAGCTGTTGCAGCAATACCTGCTAATGTTGCAGTTCCTGTTAAAAAATTTCTTCTAGATAAATTTAATTTTTTTAATCTTTTTTTCATTTGACCCCTCCTGAAAAAAAAATTTTACCAAAAAAGTGTGCGACGAAAAAGTAAAATTAAAAAATTTATTCAATCGATAGTTTTACAATCCATAGTTGAAATATTTATTTTTTTAGGCAAATACTCAATCATTTAAATTTATTAATCTTAATTTCTATTATAAGTTTATTTTGTGAAACATTTAGAGGACAATTTTGGAAGAAAATTTCCTTACATAAGGATGTCCATCACTGAGGTGTGTAATTTTAAATGTGGATACTGTCTACCCAATGGTTATCAAGCAGATAAAAGTGATAATAGAAAATTTCTCAACATAGATGAAATTAGAAGATTGGCTAAAGGATTTTCAGAATTAGGAGTTCAGAAAATAAGATTAACTGGTGGAGAACCAACTGTTAGAAAAGATTTTTATGAAATCGTAAAAATTTTAAAAAATGAAACATCTATTAAAAAAATTGTCATTACAACAAATGGATATCATCTTGATCAAAAAGCAAAGTTGTTAATTGATAGTGGTTTAGATGGAATTAATATTAGTATTGATAGTTTGGATAGAGAAACATTTAAAAATATTACAAAACATGACAGATTGCCTGAGATATTAAAAGGGATAGAGATTTTACAAAGTTTAAATTTTGATAATATCAAAATTAATGCGGTTCTTTTAAATGGTGTTAACTCATCAAAAAAAGATTTTGATTCTTGGTCTGAATATATAAAAATTAATAAAGTTAACTTTAGGTATATTGAATTGATGCAAACTGGAGATAACCTAGATTATTTTAATAGATATCATATTTCATCTAAAATATTTAAAAGTTACTTAAATGAGAATAAGTGGATTTATCAAACCTTAGGTCAAGATGCTGGACCTTCGTTAAACTATATTAATCCGGAATACAAAGGTAAGTTTGGAATTATTGCGCCATATTCTAAAGATTTTTGTAAATCATGTAATCGTCTTAGAATAACATCAAAAGGCGATCTAAGACTTTGTTTATTTGGAAATACTGGAATAAGTATAAGACATTTATTACAAAAAGATGATCAAACCGAAGAATTGAAAGATTTAATTTTAGGACAAATGAAATTTAAAAAAGAATCTCATTATCTTGAGCTTGGAGAAACTGGGTTAACAAAAAATCTATCAAAAACGGGTGGTTAAATGAAAAATTTAAAAATTGTTAATCAAGAAGATCTTAAAGATTGGGCAAAAGAAATATTTCATAAGAATTCTTTTAATATGGTTGATGTTTCATCTAAGAAAGAAACATTCCGAAGAGCATTAGCATCAGGAAAAATTTATGTTGGAAAAGAAGTTTTTGATTTAATTAAAAACAAAAAGATGCCTAAAGGAGACCCAATTACTTTAGCTGAGGTATCAGCTGTATTAGGAGTTAAAAAAACAAGTGAACTAATTCCTTTATGTCATCCACTTCCAATCGATCATACCGCAACGAAAATTATTATGAATGAACTTGATAATTCATTAGAAGTTTTTTGTGTAGTTTCAGCGGTAGCTAAAACAGGAGTTGAAATGGAAGCAATTATGGGTGTTAACGCTGCTTTAATAACTATTTACGATTTAAGTAAAATAGTAAATCCCCATTTAAAAATTGATAACGTCAAGTTGTTAATCAAAGAAGGTGGAAAAAGTGGATTATGGAAAAATCCAGATGGCCTACCTGAATTCCTAAAAAATATTTTTTAATATTTAATGTCCGTTTATTTAAGTTCCCAAAAAGTAATTAAAGATTGGATTGATTACAATGATCATATGAATGTTTCATATTATCTTTTAATTTTTGATAAGTATGGTGCAGATACATTAAATAATATTTTTAAGATGGGAGAAGAGTCAGCAAAAACAACTAAGAAAAGTACTATGATTGTGGAGTCTCATATCACTTATAATCAAGAACTTCAGCTAAATGATGAAGTTGATATCAATTGTATTTATTTTGATCACGATAAAAAGAGACTTCAATATAAAATGGAAATGATACATAAAGAGAAAAAATTTTTAGCCTCAACTATTGAGATACTAGCTTTATATGTAGATCTTAATGAAAGAAAAGTTGCAGAATTTGAGGAAGAAAAAATCAAAATAATGGATGAGTTTATTGATAAAAATAAATCCCAATTTAAATATGAAAATCTAAAATTCTCATCTAAACTTAAAAAATGAAAAAAATATTTCAAATTTTAATTTTCAGTTTATTAGCTTCAAGCAACCTATTTGCTGCTGAGTGGTCTAATCAGATTAAATTTAATAAATGGCTTTCTGAAAACGGATATAATCAATATTTAACTGAACAAGGATCCAACAATCTAAATATCAAAATAAAAAATAAAGCATTATCAGGTACAAATATTGCATATCATTCAAACCCAAATAGAGACACTCTAATTTATTATTTATGGAAATACTCATATAGAGATAGAAGTCAGCATTTAAAAGAGTTTAAACCTATTAATAATTCCTACGATTTTAAATTCAATTTAATTGAAGATAAATTTTTAAAAAAACAAATGAAGACCAAAGGTATCCTTAGTTATTTATATTATCAAGATGGAGAAGTATTGATTGACGAACTTTCTCCTAAAGAAAAACTGGGAGAGTTTTTGAATAATGAAACAAAATTTTATTCAATGTCAATGGGTAAGTCAGTAACTTCTTATTTAGTAGGTCACGCAATATGTGAGGGTTATATTGATGGAGTTGATGCAAGAGTAAATGACTGGCCTATAATAAAAGATTCTCTTTATCATGATCAAAAATTAATTAATTTTTTAAATATGAATACTGGTGATCAAAAATATATCGATGAATTTGATGATGGTACAAGTAAATTAGGCGCATATGAAGATGAAGATATTGCAACAACTATGCGCTTTCACTTTAACAACAAAAATACAAAAAAATCTAAGGAAAGATACAATTACAATGGATTTGTCACTCAATTAATTTTAAACTATATGAAATTTAAAATCGGTGAAGATTATGACAAATTTTATAGCAAAGTTTTCAACGATAAAATAAAAATCAAAAATAGTATTCGTTATGGCTATACTAGTTATAAAGAACAATTTGGAAATGGACATCCTAACATAA
>CACMXS010000027.1 GCA_902617715.1 uncultured Pelagibacteraceae bacterium
ACATCTGAATTGTCATAAATAATAATCTTATCATTTTGATCAATTCCCATTTGGGATACAATATTTTCCCAATCTTGTTTATCAGTGAGCATATGAGGAAGATCAGTATTTTTTTTTGAATTTTTATCTAAATCAAAAAAAATAGCGCTTGGAATATGACTTTTTTTATATTCCTCAAATCCATTTCTTTTTGTTTGGGGCATATGCCAAGAACAATCAATTATTTTAACTTTATCAAGATTATCAATTAACCAGTCTGTTTCTACTAATGACATTTTATCTTTTTTCTAAATACTTTTGATGATATTCTTCTGCAGTGCAATAGTTATTCAGCAATGTAATTTTAGTTACAACTTTTCCAGATAGTTTTTTGTTTGTTTCATAAAGCACTTTTTCAGCAATTTCTTTTTGATTATCAGTTAAATAAAATATTTCACTTCTATACTGGGTTCCAAAATCTGGTCCTTGGGAATTTAAAGTTGTAGGGTCATGAATTTCAAAAAAAATGTTCAATATTTTTTCATATGAAATAACCTTTTCATCAAAATCAAGTTTTACAACTTCAGCATGATTGGTATTTCCTGTACACACTTCTTTATATGTTGTTTTAGAACTATTCCCCCCACAGTAACCAACTTCAGTTTTGATGATACCATCAATTTTGCTGAATTTAATTTCAGGTCCCCAAAAACATCCAAGAGCTAATACTGCTATTTCCATTGATTATAACTTAAATTAATTTACAAATTATTCATATGCTTAGTAAAAATCAATTGGGTTTTTTGTACATGTTTTTATCCATTTGTGCATTTTCTATAATGGATGTAATTGTAAAATGGTCTGTAGATTATCCAATAGGACAAGTTTTGTTCTTTAGAGGTTTTTTTGGTATAGTTTTTTATTTTTTTGTAATACCCAGAGATAGATTTCATAACTTTTATGTAACCAAAAGAGCTGGCTTACATTTTTTAAGATGTTTTTCTGGATTAATAGCTTTAGTAGCAATATTTATTGCTCTTAGAAGTTTGCCATTAGCAACAGTTGTAAGTATATCTTTTGCTGCACCAATTTTTACAACAATTTTTTCAATTTTTTTATTACATGAAAAAGTAGGTATATATAGATGGCTTGCAGTAATAATTGGATTTATCGGTATTTTAGTTATTACTGAACCTGGGATAAATTCTCTCAACATTTATTATATATTCCCAATAATTTTTTGTTTAGGTCTTTCATATGTTGCAATAGCGATAAGACAACTATCAACAACAGAACCTGTGTGGTTGATTTCATTTTATTTCTCTTTATCAATAACTTTACTAAGTTTTTTAACTATTCCTTACGGTTGGGTTATGCCAGATTTAAAAGATTTTTTAATTTTATCAATGATAGGAATCTTTGGTGGGGTTGCTAATTTGTGGTTGGGTCAATCATATAAGTATTCTGAAGTTTCTTTGGTAACACCCCTTAAATATTTAGCATTATTATTTGCAATAATATTTGGTTATTTCATTTGGAATGAAATTCCAACAATTAAGACTTTATTTGGTGCATTATTAGTTATTGTTTCAACTATGATAATTTTTAGGAGAGAAATTTACAATAAGAAACTTATTACCTCGAAAACTGTTAATGACTAAAATTCCTAATTATTGGAATAAAGCAAAAAAATATTTATCAAAAAAAGACAGAACAATGTCAAATTTGATTGATAAGTATAAATCACCAACTGAAACTATTCTTACAACAAGAAAAGATATTTTTTATTCGTTGTGTAAAAGTATTATTGGTCAACAAATTAGTGTAGCAGCAGCTAATTCGGTTTTCAAAAAATTTAGATTGGTATGTAACAATAAAATCAATGCTAAAAAAGTTTTAAAATTAAAAAATTCTCAATTAAAAAAATGTGGATTGAGTAAACAAAAGGTAAATGGAATTAAAAATTTAGCTTTAAAAATTTCAAATAAAACTTTTAAACCAGAATTAATTAATAAAATGACTGATGAGGAGGCAATAGAATATCTTTCTAATCTCAAGCAAATTGGAAGATGGTCTGCAGAAATGATTTTATTATTCACATATAATAGACCTGATATTTGGCCAATTCAGGATATTGGTCTTTTGAGAGCAATATCAAAAAATTATAAAAAAAAATACTTACCTCCTGACAAGTTTGTATCCCTATTACAAAAAAGATTTTCACCTTATTGCTCTGTAGCGACTTGGTATTTATGGAGAAGTATAGATCCTGAACCTATTCAGTACTAAACCCTTCAACGATCTGCATATGCCTTTTGGTTGTATTTTTTGCTAGACTCCATCCAGCTTGATATTCTTTTGACTTGTGACATTCTAATGCTTTTTCATAACTAGGAAATTCCCAAATAACTGTTCTAACAAAATTATCACCATCATGAGTTTCATGTTTGCCTCCTCTTACAAGGGGTTTGCCTCCAAAACTTTTAATAATGGGAGTGACTGTTTCAGCGTATTTTTTTAAACTCTCTTGGCTATCTACTTTGAAATATAAACTGATCCAGTAACCTTTTTTCATTTATATTTACTTTAAAATCCCTTCTAATCTTGATGATGCAATTTTTTTGACTTGGTTTTTTGCTTCATTAAACTCTACTTCAAAATTATTTTGTATTCTTTGTCTAAAATTATTCAATATTTCATCTTTATTTTTACCCTTAACAGCAATTATAAAAGGAAAACCATACTTTTTTTTATAATCTGCATTTAATTTTTCAAATTCCTCAAACTCTTCTTTTGAGCATTCATTTAATTTTGCTCCAGTTTGTTCTTTAGAGGAAAAGGAAGTTAACTTTTTCTCAATAGCTAATTGAGGATGTGAATTAAAGATTTTGATCATTTCTTCATTATTGATATTTTCATAAACATCCATCATTTTAATTACTAAATCATTTGAGTTTTTAAAAGGTTTTAAATTAAAAACCTCATCTGCAATCCAATCTGATTTTTCAAATATATTTCCAAAAATAGATAAGAATTCTTTTTTTTTAAGTAGGTTAATATTCTTAGTTAATTTCATTACTGTTTGAATATAAGATTTAATATATTTATTATGTAATTTTTGTATAGTATATAACTAATATATGACCAAACTGACAACCCACGTTCTTGATATATATTCTGGAAAACCAGGAAAAGGGATTAAAGTTGAATTATATTTTATTTCAGCAGAAAACAGAAAAAAAATTAAAAGTATAGTTTTAAATAATGATGGTCGAGCTGATCAACCCTTAGTCGAAAATAATGAATTTAAGATAGGTAAATACGAGTTAATATTTTTTGTGGGAGATTATTTTAAAGATATTACGAAGAATAATGACTTAAAATTTTTAGACGATGTTGTTATTAGATTTGGTATAACAAACAACAAAGAACATTATCATGTTCCATTGTTAGTCTCACCATGGAGTTATTCAACTTATAGAGGAAGCTAATGGTTTCCGATACTATTCAATTTTTATTTAGTAATAAAATTTATGAAATCAAAAATCCTGACCCAAATAAAACAATTTTAAATTATATTCGAAATGACTTAAAATTGACTGGAACAAAAGAAGGTTGCGCTGAGGGAGGTTGTGGAGCATGTACAATTGTATTAGGTGAATTAAATAAAAATAAGATAATCTATAAATCGATTAATGCTTGTATTAGTTTTTTACCCACACTAAATGGCAAACAATTAATTCTAATTGAAAACTTGGTTCATGAAAATAAACCTCATGCGGTTCAAGAAGCAATGGTCAAATTTCATGGATCTCAATGTGGATTTTGTACACCAGGCTTTACGATGTCTTTATTCTCAATGCAAAAAAATTATAAACAAATCAATAATGAGGTAATTGAAGAGGCTTTGTCTGGTAATTTATGTAGATGTACAGGATATAGACCAATAATTGATGCTGCAAAAAGTTTGAATAATAAAAATAATAAAGATCATTTTTATAAAAATCTAAATAAAACAATTAAATTACTAAAAAAAATAAAAGATGTTGATATTGAAATAAACCATCAAGGTAGAAAATTTTTTTCACCAAAAACTATACAAAACTTAAAAAAGATATTAAAAAAATATCCCAATGCAAAAATTTTGAGTGGTGGAACAGATCTTTCTCTTGAAGTAACTAAATTTAGAAAAGATATTAAAACAATTGTTTCATTAAATTCTATTAATAAACTAAATTTTGTAAAAAAAAATAAAAATTCAATAGAAATTGGTGCCACGACCTCACTTTTTGAATTTCAAAATTTAATCAAAAAATATTTTATTGACTTTTATGATGTATTAAAAAGATATGGCTCACTTCAAATTAGAAATGTAGGCACTATTGCTGGGAATATTGCTACTGCCTCTCCTATAGGTGATGCACTTCCTTTATTATTATCATTAGATGCAAAAGTTATCATTCAAGGAATAAACAAAAAAAAAATTTATTCTTTAAATCAATTTTTTATATCGTATAGAAAAACAAAATTAAAAAAGAGTGAATTTATCCATTCAATAAAGATTCC
>CACMXS010000028.1 GCA_902617715.1 uncultured Pelagibacteraceae bacterium
ATTGCAAGCTTGGGTGTAATTATAGGTGCTGCATACATGTTATGGTTATATAAAAGAGTAGTTTTTGGAAAATTGATAAACAATGATTTAAAACAAATGATAGATTTAAATAAATCAGAATTGTTTATTTTATCTTGTTTAGGGATACCCACTTTATTTTTTGGTTTTTACCCAGATCCTCTAATAAATACAATCGAAGTATCAATTTCAGATTTAATTGAAATGTATAATTATAAACTTGTGAGTAAATTTTAATGGAAAATCTACATTTAGTATTTCCTGAAATTTTTTTGTCATTATCTATAATGTTTTTATTGATATTGGGAGTATTTAAAAAAAATAGTTCAAAACTTATTCAAAATATCTCCTTAATTATTTTATTAATTACAGCCGTAATCACGTTTAATGAAACAATAAGTGTTAGTGGGGAAAAGCTATTTAATGAAAGTGTGATAATTGATTATTTATCATCGTTTATGAAAATAATAACTTTATTAGCTGCTTTCTTGGTTTTAGTAATTTCCTCAACTTATCTTAAAACGTTTAAGATTTTTAAGATTGAATATCCTATTCTAATCCTAAGCTCAGTATTGGGTATGATGATAATGATAAGTTCCAATGATTTAATTGTATTTTATATGGGGTTAGAGCTGCAGTCCTTAGCTTTATATGTTTTGGCAACTTTCAACAGAGATAATATTAAATCTTCAGAAGCAGGACTGAAATACTTTGTTTTAAGCGCTTTATCCTCAGGTTTATTATTATATGGATGTTCATTGATATATGGTTTTACGGGATCAACTAATTTTGATGTAATTGCTACTCAATTAAATTCAAACGAATATGCTTTAACATTTGGTATTGTCTTTATATTAGTGGGCTTAGCATTTAAAATTTCTGCTGTTCCATTTCATATGTGGGCTCCTGATGTGTATGAAGGGTCGCCAACTTCAGTAACATTATTTTTTACCATGGTTCCTAAAATAGCAGCATTATCTGTTTTTATAAGATTTTTATATGTTCCATTTTCAAATTTAATTGATCAGTGGCAAATGATTTTAATTTTTTTATCAATTGCTTCAATGCTTTTTGGAGCTGTTGCAGCGATAGGACAAACTAATTTAAAAAGATTAGTAGCTTATAGCTCAATAGGTCATGTTGGTTATGCTTTAGCAGGATTAGCAACTGGAACTAATGATGGAATACAAAGCTCAGTAATTTATATAACTATTTATGTACTGATGAATCTTGGACTTTTTTCGTGTTTATTAATGATGAAACGAAACAATGAATACTACGAAAATATTGATGATTTATCTGGATTATCAAAAAATCACCCAATGTTGTCTTTATCTTTATTGATTATTCTTTTTTCTTTAGCAGGAATTCCTCCTCTTGCTGGTTTTTTTGCTAAATTTTATGTTTTTAAAACTGTTATAGAACAATCAATGTATTTTTTAGCTGTGGTTGGTTTATTATCAACTGTGATTGCCGCATTTTATTACTTAAGATTAATAAAAATAATGTACTTTGATGAAGAAAAAGAAAAATATGACACAGATCATAGTATTTGGTTAAAATTCTCTCTCACAGCTTCTACATTGTTAATTTTGATATACTTTATATTTCCGAGTCAACTCATTGAAGTAGTTTCAAAAATTAATATAATTCAATGAAGCTAAAGCAATTTAATTTTAAAAAAGTAAAAAGTACTAATCAAATCGCAATTAGATTAATCAAGTCTTCAAAAAATGAGTTTGGTTTAATTGTTTCAGAAACTCAATCCAAAGGAAAGGGTCAATATGGTAGGAAGTGGATTTCATATAAAGGAAATATATTTTTGTCTTTTTTCTATAAATTAGAAAATATTAATTTATCTCTTAGTTTATTAACTAAAAAAAACTGTTTTTTAGTTAAAGATGTAATTTCTAAATATTATAAAAAAAAAATTACTTTTAAATTACCAAATGATTTATTAATTAATAAAAAAAAAATTTGTGGTATCTTGCAGGAAAAAATTTACCATTCTAAAAAGCTATATTTAATTGTTGGAATTGGATTCAATTTGATTAAAAGCCCTAATATACCTAATTATCCAACTACAAATTTGCTAGAAATTACAAATCAAAAGATAAACAAGAAAAAATTTGTGAAAGAATTAAAAATAACTTTTGAGAAATTTTTATCAAAGTATTATAAAACCAGCTAAATGATCATTTTAGGAGATATAGGAAATACCGAAACAAAAATTTGCTTAGTAAAAAATAATAAGATTATAAAAAAAATTTTAGTTCCTTCTAAGGAAAAAAAAATACATATCTTAAATAAACATTTTAGAAAATTTGATTTTACTAAATTAAAGAAGATATTATTTTGTAGTGTTGTTCCATCTACTTTTAAAGAAGTAAAAAATTTTTTTAAAAAAAAAACACAAATTAAATGTTTTGAATTAAAAGAATTAAATTTACGATCTGTTTTAAAAATAGATGTAAATTATAAACAGGTTGGTTCTGATAGATTAGCTAATGCAATCTGTGTTTCTGCAAAAAACAAAAATTTTATTATTTTAGACTTTGGTACAGCTACTACTTTTGATGTTTTAATAGGAAAAAATTATAAAGGCGGCATTATTTCTCCTGGTATCAATCTTTCATTAAATACACTTTCTGATAAGGCATCCTTAATACCAAAGATTAATTTAAAAAAAATGTCGAAAGTCATTGGAAAAGATACCAAGTCAGCTGTTAGATCTGGTTTTTTCTGGGGATATACTGGATTAATTGACAATATTATAAATTTAATTAAGAAAGAAATAAAAAAACCTTTTACAGTGATTATTACTGGGGGTTTTTCAAAATTATTTAAGAACTCGGTTAAAACAAAAGTAAAACAAGATTTTGATATTACAATTAATGGTCTTATTAAAGCTTCAAAACTTATAAAATAATATGAATGATGAATTTTTATTTTGCCCATTGGGTGGATCTGGCGAAATTGGCATGAATATGAACTTATTTGGTTATGGACAGCCAGGTGATCATAAATGGATTATGGTAGATATCGGCGTAACTTTTGCTGATGATACTATTCCAGGTATTGATTTAATTTATCCTGATCCTGGATTTATTCAGGAAAAAAAAGAAAATCTTTTAGGAATAATTTTAACTCATGCACATGAAGATCATATAGGGGCTGTAGCTCATTTATGGCCCAAACTAGGTTGTAAAATTTATGCAACACCTTTTACAGCTGTTTTGATAAGAGAAAAATTTAAAGAAAAACACATTGATATAAGTAATGATTTAAAAATTGTTGAGTTAAATGGAAAAGTTAAATTAGATCCTTTTGATGTTGAGTATATTACATTAACTCATTCTATTTTAGAACCTAATGGTCTTAAAATACAAACACCAGCAGGCATTGTTTTACATACTGGTGACTGGAAAGTTGATCCAAACCCTTTAATTGGAGATGAGATAAATTCAAAAAG
>CACMXS010000029.1 GCA_902617715.1 uncultured Pelagibacteraceae bacterium
CTGAGTCAAATGTTTCAAAAGGATGATGAACAACTAAATCTTTCTTTTTAATAGTTTCAAAAAAATTATCATTATATTCTTTTAATCTTTCAACTTCTCTAGGTGTAAAATGTTTAAATCTTAATTTTGGATTTTTTACTTTACATATTTGATCTATATCTTGAATTCCAACAAGGCCAGTAACATCATAAATATAGTCAGGATTTATATCTAATTTATTAATTATAAATCTTATCAATTCGTTATCACTATTTTCAAGAACCTCTAAACGAACAATATCACCCGTTCTACGTCTTTTTAAAGCCAATTCAAAAGATCTAACCAAATCTTCTGCTTCCTCTTGAATCTCTACATCGCTGTCTCTTATTACTCTAAAAATCATTTTCTTTTCTAAATCATGATCTGGAAAAATTTCATTAGCAAAAAAACTTATTACATCATCTAGAATCACAAATTTCTTATGATTTTTTGAAGACTCAATTTCAATAAATCTAGATAATGCTTTTGGTATTACTATTATTGAGTTTAAAATCCTTTTTTTATTTTTTTTTCTTAACTTCATTACAATTGCTCTTCCTTGATTGATTATAAATGGAAATGGATGTGCAGGATCAATTGCTGATGGTGTTAATAAAGGGTAAATCTCTTCTTTAAATATTTCTAAAAGTTTTTTTTTTTCCTTAGTATTTAAATTAACTGGTTTAACTAAATTGATATTATTTTTTTTTAATTCCATAATCAGTTGAATAAAAATTTTGTTCTGTTTTTTTAATAGATTCTTAGTTTCAAGCACTACCTCATCCATTTGCTCTTCAGGTGTCAAACCATCAGAGCTTAGTGAGTCAACTTCTTGTTTTATTTGACTATATAACCCAGCTACACGGACCATAAAAAATTCATCTAGATTAGACCCAGCAATTGATAAAAACTTTACTCTTTCATAAAGAGGATTTTCGATATTTTGCGCCTCTAAAAGTACTCTATCGTTGAATTTTAACCAAGAAAGCTCTCTATTTATATATTTAGATTTCAACTCTTCTTTATGTTGTTTTTTTAAAGCAGTCATATATTTAGATTTTATGTATCAATTATACGTCATGAGACACGCAAAATCTAGTTGGGATGATTTAAGTATTAATGATTTTGATAGACCACTTACTAAAAGAGGCAAGAAAAATGCAAAAATGATTTGTGAATTTTTTGTTAAAAAAAAATTTGAATTTGATTATGCATTAATTTCATCATCAAAAAGAACAAAAAAAACTTTTCAAATTTTATCCAAGAAAATTAATAAGCCAAAAAAAGTTATTTTTTCAAAAGATTTATATTTAGTTGATGAGAATGCAATTGTAAAAAAAATTAAAGAAATATCCAGTGAATATAAATCAATTTTGATTATAAACCATGAACCATCAGTGAAAAATTTAGTACGAAATCTTACAAAAAATCATAATACGAATAATTTTAAACTAATGAATTATAAATTCCCAACAGCAGCATTTGCAAAAATTGAGTTTGATATTAAATCCTGGAATGAAGTTGAGAAAAAGGGAGTATTAAAAAAATTTATAAGACCCAAAGATCTTCAAGATTCTAAAGAATAACCAGCTGATCTTACTGTTCTAATTAAAGGTTTTGTATTTTGTATGTTAATTGCTTGTCTTAATCTTCTAATATGAACGTCAACTGTTCTAGACTCAACATATATATTTTCTCCCCAAACATTGTTTAAGAGTTGTTCTCTTGAATAAACTCTTTTTGGATTTTTGATAAAAAAATCTAAGAGTTTAAATTCAGTTGGACCCAAAGTAATTTCTTTATCTTTTCTATAAACTCTTTTTGTAATCCGATCTATTTTTAAATCAGAAAATTCTACAATGTCTGATGATGATTGAGGTTTAGATCTTCTCAATAAAGATTTAATTCTAGCATTCAATTCTTTTTGACTAAAAGGTTTAGTTACATAATCATCTGCACCTGTATCAAATGCTTTTAATTTGTCTTCTTCCTCCCCTTTTGCAGTTAACATAATGACAGGAATATCATTAAACTTATTATCTTTTTTTAAGTTTTTACAAATTTCAACACCAGATAATTCTGGTAACATCCAATCCATTAATATTAAATCTGGCTGTTTTAATTTTATTTGTTTAAGAGCATCTTCTCCATTTTCTGAATGACTGACTTTATAACCTTCTTTTTCAAGATTGTACTTTAACAAACTAACAATTGATGCTTCATCTTCAGCTATGAAAACATGAGCTGACATAAATCATTTTTCTCCGGTTACAATTGGCTCTGTTCCCTTGGGTCTATCACCTTCTAAATATTCGCCTTTAACTAAATAATAAACTTGTTCTGCAACATTTGTAGTATGATCACCAATACGCTCTATGTTTTTAGTTACAAACAATAAATGGGTTCCATCTTCTAAATTTTTTTCATTTTCTTTAAGATATTTTATAACTTCTTGCATACAAAGATTTGTTAGATCATCTATTTGCTCATCACCTTCCCAAACATTTACTGCCATTGGCGCAGATCTTTCTAGATAAGCATCTAATGTTGATTTTAATTGTTTTTGAACATTGGTAGATACTCTATTCAATGAGTCTACCAAGTTCTTTGGAAGATTTTCGTTAAGCAAAAGTGTTCTCTTGGATATATTTTTTGCTAAATCACCTATTCTTTCTAAATCTGAAGACATTTTCAAAGCCGTTACTG
>CACMXS010000030.1 GCA_902617715.1 uncultured Pelagibacteraceae bacterium
AGGGTCCACTTGCTTTTCTTCCAATTTCAAAAAATGAAACATCAGTTGTATATTCAATAAGAGGCGAACAACAAACAGATTTAAATTATTTTATTAAAAAATATAATAAGTTTTATGAGATTACTAAGTTTGGACAGGTAAAGAGTTTCTACTTAAAGTCTTCTAATCTAAGATCATATTATCATAAGAATGTTTTAGCTTTTGGAGATTTATTACACAAATTGCACCCATTGGCAGGTCAAGGATTTAATATGACGATCAGAGATATAAGAGAAATACTTAATTTAATCAAACTTAGAAAAAACAATGGATTAGCCTTAGATAGTTCAGTTTGTGAGGATTTTGAAAAAAATTTAAGGCACAAAAATATTATTTTTTCTAGTGGAATAGATTTTATTTATGAATTTTTTAATTTAGAAAGTAAAATGAAAAATCAAATTTTAAGTAGATCAGTAAAATTCTTAGGTAAAAATAAATTAGTAAATAATTTTTTTACCAATATTGCCGATAATGGTTTGATTATTTAAACTATTGTATAGTTTTATTATTGTAATTATCAAAAGTATAAGTCGTTAAAATATCTGCTATTTTAGATTTTCTAGAGTTTAAATTTTCAGCTTCAAGTAGCACTTGTTTTTCCTCCAAAGTGAATGGCGAAGCCATTGCTAAAGCATTGATAATTTCACTTAAACTTTGTTTCTCTAGAGCTTTCCAATTAATAATAAATCCTTTTTTTTCAAACAGATCTTTTAAATCTTTAAAGATCAATTCAAGATCTGAAAATTTTAAATTTTCTTTTTTTTCATCCAAATCATCATAGAATTTATTAAAATTTATTTTACATAAACGATATTTTTTATTTGTTTGGATTTCTTTCTCTATTTCAAATCTTATTATTCCTTTTAATTCAATTAAGTACATATTATTTTCACTTTCTTTAAAGGTAACAATTTTTCCCATACAGCCCACTTGATGTAATTCAGGCACTGAAAAACTTTCTTCCTGTGAAGATTTTGGTTGTATCATTCCAATAAACTTATCTTTTTTCATGGAATCATTAATCATATCAATGTATCTAGGTTCAAAAATATTTAGTGGAACTGTTGTTTTTGGAAAAATTATAAAGTTACTTAAAGGAAAAACTGGAATTTCTATCGGTAAATCTATTTTTTTCATAAAAAAAATTATATCATCAATAATATTTTTATTAATATCCAAATTATGAGTAAAGAAAATTTAGATATAAATCAATTAGTAAAGTTAGCATATGAGGCTTTACAAGTAAAAAATTTTAGTAAAGCAAAAGATTTATTTGAAAAAATAATCTCAATAAACAAAAATAATCCTGAAGTTTATAACAATCTTGGAATTATTTATATGAATGACAACAATTTTGAAAAAGCAAAAGAATGTTTTAATAATTCAATAAATTTAAACCCTAAATTCTCTATTGCCTTCTGTAATCTTGGAATGGTTTACTATAAAACTGGTAACTTTGAATTATCAGAAACAAATTATAATAAATCCATATCTTTAGATAAAAAAAATATTGTCGCATATTTTAACTTAGGAAATTTATATAAAGATAAGAATGATCTTATTAACGCTGAGAAATATTATAATTTTGCTTTAGATCTTAAGCCAGATATGTTGCAAGTTTATAAAAATCTTTTTTTTATTTTTTACAAATCAAATCAATTTGAAAAATTAAAGGAGATACTAATAAAAGCCAAAAAAAATTTGGGAAAAAACTATATAGTTGATTTTTTTGAGGGCATCTATGATTTTGAAAATAATAAATATGAGTCAGTTATAAATAATTTTGAAAAATTGAATATTCCAAAACATGAGGTAAATGTGAACATTAATATAAATGAACTTTTAGCCAAAAGTTATGATAATCTAGGTAATTACGATAAAGCATACGAACATTTTGTTGAAGCCAATAATATTGTTAATAAAAATTTTAAAGAAAAATTTAAAAAAGATAAATATATTAATGTTGTCAATAAACGTATCAATTTTTTTTCAGAGTTTGACTTAAATAAATGGAGTTTGGAACTTTCAGACAAAAAAGATCCAATTTTTCTTTTTGGTTTTCCAAGATCAGGAACAACACTTTTAGATACAATACTGAGAAGTCATAGCGATATCGAGGTAATAGAAGAAAAACCAATTATAGAAAAATTTATAGATGAATTAAAGAATAGGATAGGTGATGATTTTTCTAGATTAGAAAAATTAGATGAAAATTTTTTTATTAAAATGAGAAAAGCTTATTTTGAAGAAAGAAATAAATGGGTGAAATTTGATAAAAATAAAGTTTATATAGACAAACTACCTTTAAACTTAATTTTTATTGGAGAAATATATCGTTTTTTTCCTAATGCTAAATTTATAATAGCACTAAGGAATCCATATGATGTTATTTTAAGTTGTTTTATGCAGCAATTTAGTCCGAATGATGCAATGATGAATTTTACTAACTTAGATGATGCTTCTCATCTATATGATTTGGTAATGACTTTATACTTAAGATACAAAGGACTATTTAATTCCAATATTTATGAAATAAAGTATGAGGATGTTGTTTCGAATTTCGACAAATCTATAAAGGATTTGCTCAGTTTTATGAATTTAGAATGGGAGGATAAGGTTAAAAGGTTTTA
>CACMXS010000031.1 GCA_902617715.1 uncultured Pelagibacteraceae bacterium
TTAGGGGACAGTTCTTTGGATATTGGTTTTTCTGGTTTTGATTTATTAAAAGAAAGTGAAATTAATATTCAGAATAAGATAAGTGTTGTAAAAAAACTTAATTTTGGAAATGCTAATCTTGTTGTAGCTATACCAGATCCTTGGATCGATGTTCAAACGATAGCTGATCTTGAAGAAATAGCTTTTGAATTCAGAGATAAAAAGAAAAAAAGATTAAGAGTTGCAACCAAATATCCTAATTTAACTAGAGAATTTTTGTTTTCAAAAGGTGTTACTCAATTTAGATTAGTGGATAGTTTGGGAGCAACCGAAGCTTATCCTTTTACTGGTTCGTCTGAATTAATTACGGATATTTCATCTTCCGGTGAAACACTTAGGGCAAATAATTTACGTATTTTGAAAGATGGAGAAATCTTAAAGTCTCAAGCATGTATTTTTACTTCAAAGAAAAATAGTAAGAAAAAAGGATTAAAAAACTTGATAAGACTACTTTCTAAGTAATTTATCTTTATAATATAGGTTACGAATCATGGATACATTTTTACTCATAATTTTAATTTTAATGTTTATGGTATTATTAGCTATTTTATATTTAAATATTAAATCTAAAAATCAAGAAGCTTTTAGAGATAATAACGAAATAGCAAATTTAAACGCTGAAATTGTTAGACTTAAAGATGGCTTAAGTTCTACAATTAATACATCTCTAAGTTCAATGTCTCATTCATTTAATTCTTTATCAACCGGGGTTACAAAAGATATGACAGAGGCTCTTACTAAAGTTGATGAAAAAGTGGGTAATTTTAATGAACAAGTAAAGCTTCTAAATCAAAGTCAAGAGGGGATTACTAAAATTTTAGCAGGAGTTAAAAAGTATGGAACTTTAGCCGAGTATTCTTTGGATGCTCTAATTAAAGATTTGTTACCAGCATCTCAATTTATGACTAATGTTAAAATGAAAGAGGATACCAGTGAGAATGTAGAATTTGCAATCAAGCTTCAAGGAGATGTCGTGGTTCCAGTAGATTCTCATTTTCCAGTAGAAAAATTTAAAGCAATTACTGATGCATATGATGCTGATGATAAAAAAGCGATTGCTGATGCTAGAACAAAATTAGCAAGTGCATTTAGGGCCAAAGCAAAAAGTGTCATGGAAAAATATATTGTTCCTCCTAAAACGACAGATTTTGCTATAGTGTATGCACCAACTGAAAGTCTTTACAAAGAGTTAACAGAATATCAGGATCCAAGTACTAAAGAGTTATTAACTCAAGAATTAATGAAAAAATATAAGATAGTAATTTCTGGACCTAATACTCTCTCAGCTTATTTACAATCCTTACATATGGGTTTTCAATCACTGAAAGTTCAAAAAGGAGCAACAGAAATATATAATCATTTAAAAACTATTACTACTAGATTTGGAAAACATTTTGACAATATAATTATACTTAGAAAAAAATTGGAAGAAGCAATAAGTGTGGTAGATAAGTTTGGTACTGATGCAAGATCAATTAGCAGAACTTTAGAAAATATAAAAGATCCCGAGCAAGTTGAAAAAGCTATACAGACAGAGAACGTTGAGAAATTTGTTGAAAGAAATAAACAGCTTAAAAAATAATTTCTTTTTTTAGATAATACCGACTATAAGAAATCACATGCGTTGGAATAAGAAATACAATTATCCTTCATCATCAAGAGCAACAGAAGATGGAATAAGAAGATATGTTTTAGGAGAAACAAAATTACCAAGTGTAACATCAATTCTTGATGCAACAAAGTCTGAAGAAGATAAGGCTGCTTTAGCAAATTGGCGAGAAAGAACTGGCTACAAAGAAGCTGAAAAAATTACAAAAGCTGCAAGCAGCAGAGGTTCTCAGATGCATGGCTATTTAGAATCTTTTCTTTTGGGCAGAGAAAATTTAACTTTCTTTGAAGAGAACGAACAATATAAAAAGATGGCAAAAGAAATTATTGACAAAGGATTAACAAACAGATTAGACGAAATATACGGTGTGGAATGCACAATGTATTATCCTGAAAAGTATGCAGGTACGGCAGATTGCGTAGGAGTATATGAAGGAAAAGAAACAATAATTGATTTCAAACAATCCAACAAACCAAAAAAAGCTGAATATATAGACTCATGGTTTTTACAAACCGCAGCTTATTCCTTGGCACATAATGTTGTTTACAATTCAAATATCATAGCTTGTGTAATTCTTGTTTGTACAGTAGATAATTTATTTCAAGAATTTAAAATTCAAGGCCCTGAATTAATTACGTATCAAAATTTATTTTTGGGAAGATTAAAAAAATTT
>CACMXS010000032.1 GCA_902617715.1 uncultured Pelagibacteraceae bacterium
TTTCACTTATCTCAAACGAAGGGGTTTCCAGAGCTTCTGCTCCAAATTTTATAAAATTTTTCTCAATAGCTTTTAAAAGCTTTTTTTTGAGAAGAAGTTTTTTATCCCATCGATCTTCAAATCCTGAAGGTAATCCAGGAATTAATTTAATTTCTTTATTCATTTTTTGGTACCCGGGCTGAGAGTCGAACTCAAACTTAAAGTTCCACAAACTTCCGTGCTAACCATTACACCACCCGGGCTTATCCTCTTTGTTTTTATCTTATTTTATGTGGATTTAAAATTATAATATAAACGATTAATTGCTAGCTTTGGCTAGCATGGAAATGACTATGCACACCATTTTTGGTTCCTCTAATATATAATTTTAGAGTACATTTTATTTGATAAATACTTAATGCTTTCATAATCATTTGTGTCCTTTTAAACAAAAAATTTAATTATTCAACCTTTAAAAGAAAAAGGACGTATATCAACTTTGATAGATATAACGCCCTTTTTTTATTACTTTTGAAATTTAGTCTAATTTTTTTAAGTTTACTGCTGAAGGACCTTTAGGACCATCCTCTAATGTAAATTCCAGTTTATCACCTTCATTTAAATATCTCATACCTGCTGCTTTTACTGCTGATGCATGCACAAAAGCATCTTTTTCCTTGTCATCTCTTTCGATAAAACCATAGCCTTTTTTACCGTTAAACCATTTTACTTTACCTTGTATTGTACTCATCTTATTTCTTAGTCCTTTTGTTAATTAATATTTTCTGAAGTTAGATTGTTTTAAATATATTTCAAGATGTAATCTTGGATGGTGGCTGAGGAAGGATTCGCACCTCCGACACAAGCCTTTTCAGGGCTCTGCTCTACTCCTGAGCTACTCAGCCTTAATTTTATCCTCTAAAGATAATTCTACCTTTAGTAAGATCATAAGGGGTCATTTCGACAGTAACATTATCACCCTGCAAAACTCTTATCCTATTTTTACGTAATTTTCCTGCAGTATGTGCTGTTACAACATGACCATTTTCTAATCGAACTCTAAA
The DNA here is from genome assembly GCA_902617715.1 of uncultured Pelagibacteraceae bacterium. Lineage (GTDB taxonomy): Bacteria > Pseudomonadota > Alphaproteobacteria > Pelagibacterales > Pelagibacteraceae > Pelagibacter. The sequence goes on from CACMXS010000032.1 coordinate 1,044, forward strand.
CATTGCATTAGGTAATAGGTCTGTTACCTTACCCTTGAATTCAAGTAGATCTTGTTTTGACAAATTTAATTTCTCCTTATTCTTTTTATGATTGATTGAGCGTGACCCTCTAATCCTTCATAATTTGCAAGTGTTATAACTGATGGTCCAAGAGTTTCAATACCCTTTTTTGATAGATTAATATAAGAAATCTTTTTGATAAACTCTGAAACACTCAAACCACTTGAATATTTACTGGTCATATTAGTTGGCAAAATATGATTTGTGCCAGGAACTCCATAATCAGTCATTGCCATCACTGCATATTTTCCTAAACAAATAGATCCAGCGTTCTTAATTTTTGAAACTAAAGTTTTATAATTTTTAATATTTAATTCTAAATGTTCAGGTCCAATCTTATTTATTACTTCGGCTATCTTATTATCTGAAACTATGTTCATAAATATACCATTATTAATCAAACTTCTTTTTGCAATAGAGGATCTAGGTATTTTTTTTAATTGATTAGAAACTTCTAATTTAATTTTCTCAAGAATTTTTTTATTTTTTGAAATCAAAATACACTGAGCAAGAATATCATGTTCTGCTTGACCTATTAGATCACTAGCAATCCATGCAGGATTTGAACTTCTGTCACAAACAATTGTTACTTCGGATGGACCTGCCGTCATACTTTCAATGCCTACATCTCCAAAAACTTCTTTTTTTGCTGCTGCTACATAAGAATTCCCTGGACCTACAATTTTATTCACAGATTTAATTTTTTTTGTGCCATAAGTTATTGCTGCAATAGCTGATGGTCCACCAATAGAATAAATTTCTCTAATTTTACATTTTTTTGCAGCATATAAGACTGCTGGATTTTGTTTTCCTTTATAACCTGGGTTTACCATTACAATTCTTTTAACTCCTGCAACAATTGCAGGGATTGCATTCATTAAAACACTTGATGGATATGAAACGGTTGAACCTGGAACATAAATTGCAACTGACTCGATAGGAACATGTTTATAGTAAATTTTGTTATTCAACTTATCAGTATACCTAATATTGCTAAATTTTTGCAATGAGTGAAATCTATAAATTCTCTCATAGGCAAGATCGATAGCCTTTTTGACAT
>CACMXS010000033.1 GCA_902617715.1 uncultured Pelagibacteraceae bacterium
TCAAACTAATTATATTTCATCCGACTTAATTCATTTCATAAATAGTACTAATAACATAGGATAAAAATGAGTGCTGAGAATGTCTCATACGACTTAAAAAGATTTGCAGGTATTAAAAGAGACTATACCCCAGAAGAAGTTGAAAGATTAAGAGGATCTGTAAAAATTGAGCACTCTTTAAGCAAGCAGCAATCTATCAAATTGTGGAATTTGTTAAATTCAGAGCCTTATGTAAATACACTCGGTTCTTTATCCGGAAATCACGCTGTCCAACATGCAAAAGCTGGTTTAAAAGCTATTTATTTGAGTGGATGGCAAGTAGCAGCTGATGCCAATAGTGCAGGTGAAATGTATCCTGATCAATCATTATATCCATATGATAGTGCTCCTAAATTAGTTGAGTCGATGAATAATGCATTATTAAGAGCTGACCAAATTCAACATATGGAACTTGCTGATGGTGATATGGAAGAAAATAAAAAAGTTGATTATATGTTACCAATAATTGCAGATGGCGAAGCTGGTTTTGGTGGACCATTAAATGTATTTGAACTTGCAAAAAAATTTATTAAAGCAGGAGCAGCAGGTGTTCATTTTGAAGACCAGTTAGCAAGTGAAAAAAAATGTGGTCATATGGGTGGAAAGGTTCTTGTACCAACAGGCACAATGATAAAAAATTTGAAAGCAGCAAGATTAGCTGCGGATATCGCAGATGTTCCACTAATTATATTAGCAAGAACAGATGCAAATGCTGCAAAACTAATAACTAACGATCATGATGAGAATGATAAACCTTTCTTGACTGGTGAAAGATCGCCCGAGGGTTTTTACTATGTAAAAGCTGGTATCGACCAAGCGATCTCAAGAGGTTTGGCTTATGCACCTTATTCTGATTTAATTTGGTGTGAAACCGCAACACCAAATCTTGAAGAAGCAAAAAAATTTGCTGATGCTATTCATGAAAAATTTCCTGGAAAACTTTTGGCTTATAATTGTTCTCCATCTTTTAATTGGAAAAAACATCTATCAGATGATGAAATTGCAACTTTCCAACAAGAAATAAGTAAAATGGGTTATAAATTTCAATTTATAACTCTTGCTGGATTTCATACACAAAATATTGCTATTTTTGAATTAGCTGAAAGATATAAAAAAGAAGGCATGACTGCTTATTCAAAAATTCAACAACAAGAATTTGCTCGTGAGAAAGATGGTTACACAAGTGTTAAACATCAAAGAGAAGTTGGTACTTCCTATTTTGATGCTGTTTCTAATACGATTAGTAGTGGAAAAAGCTCAACGACAGCAATGAAAGGCTCGACAGAGTCTGAACAGTTCTAATAAAACAATTCCTCTTGTATATTAGTAATTTTAACTGGCCCAGAGATGGGTCAGTTAAGATTTTATATTATATCCTTTTTTAAGAAGTACAGTAACAACAGTGATACAAATTGTTAAAAACAAAAACATTGTACCTATACTTATCCAAATATTAAAATCTGAAACTCCGTAGAAAGAAAATCTCAATCCATTAATAAGATAAACGACTGGATTAAAGTAAGTGACTGCTTGCCAGAAAGATGGGAGCATATCTAGTGAGTATAAACTACCTCCTAAAAATACCATTGGTGTTATAAATAAAGTTGGAATAATTGACATTTGTTCAAAATCAGAACTCATCAATCCTATTAAGAAACCAAATAATGCAAAAGTAAATGCCACTAAAATTAACAAAAAAATCATCAATAAAGGATATTTAACTTGGACATCAACGAAAAATAATGAAGTAATAAATATGACTATACTCACAATTAATGTTTTTGTTGCTCCCGCTCCAACAAAAGCAAAAACTACCTCAAAAGTTGAGATTGGGGCTGCAAGTATTTCATAAATTGTTCCGTTAAATTTTGGAAAAAAAATTCCAAACGATGTGTTACTAATTGACTGGGTCAATAAAGTTAACATCAATAAACCTGGAACAATATAAGATCCATAACTTATTCCATCAATTTTTTCCACATAGCCTCCAATAACAGAACCGAAAACAATGAAATAAAGTGAAGTTGTTAACACTGGA